>NC_019936.1:4080000-4380000 GCF_000327065.1 Stutzerimonas stutzeri RCH2
TTTGCAGTTCGCGCACGTTGCCGGGGAAGGGATAGCGCCGCAGTTGCGCCAGCACCGCCGGTGCCAGGCCGCGCACCGGCCGCCCGCTGCGCGCGGCGAAATGGGCGACGAAACCGGCCGCGAGCAGCTCGAGGTCCTCCTCCCGATCCCGCAGCGGCGGCACCTGCAGGATGAAGGTCTCCAGACGGAAGAACAGGTCCTCGCGGAAGGCCTCACGACCGGCCTCGGTTTCCAACGGGCGGTTGCTGGCGGCGATGATGCGTACGTCCACGGTCAGCTCACGTTCGGCACCCACCGGGCGGATCGTGCCTTCCTGCAGCACACGCAGGAGTTTGGCCTGCAGCGGCAGCGGCATCTCGCCGATCTCGTCGAGGAACAGCGTGCCGCCGTCGGCCTGCTGGAACAGCCCCTTGTGCGCGCGGTTGGCACCAGTAAAGGCGCCGGCGACATGGCCGAAGAACTCGCTTTCCAGCAATTCGGCCGGCAGCCCGGCGCAGTTGATTGCCAGAAACGGCCGGTTCGCACGTTCACTTTCCGCGTGTACGGCACGGGCGACGAGTTCCTTGCCGGTGCCGCTCTCGCCAATCACCAGCACCGGCCCTTCGGCACGGGCGAGCTGGCGGATCTGGTCGAACAAGCCGCGCATCACCCGGCTGCGGCCGAGCATGCCGTGGAAGCGATCGTCGCTGAGCAGCTGCTGGAAGCGCCGCACCTCGTCGCGCAAGCGTCGCGTCTCCAGCGCGCGGGCCACCGCCAGGCCAAAATGTTCGAGGTCCAGCGGCTTGGTAAGGAACTCGTCGGCGCCCTCCTTAAGCGCCGCCACCGCCTGCTGGATGCTGCCGAACGCGGTGATCACCAGAAACGCCGGTGCCGCCTGCATGCTCTTCACCCGCCGCAGCAGCGCCATGCCATCGGCACCGGGCAGGCGCAGGTCGCTGACCACCAGCGCCGGCTCCCAGCTTTCCAGCGAACCCACCGCCTCCTCCGCGCTGGCCAGCGCACGCACTTGCAAGCCGCGGTCTTCCAGCTCCTCGACCAGCAACTGGCGCAGACTGTCATCGTCTTCGACCAGCAGCACCCGCTCCTGCGTCACTTCAGTCATGCCCGACCTCCTCGTCGATCAATGGCAGAGCAATACGGAAGGCCGCGCCCGGCAGGCTGCCGTCGACCAGTTCGAGGCGTCCGCCGCACTCGCTGACCACGCCATGCGCCACTGCCAGACCCAGTCCACTGCCCTCGCCCACCGCTTTGGTGGTGAAAAACGGCTCGAACAGCGCCGCGCGATTTGCTTCGGCTACACCCGGACCGTCGTCTTCCACCTGCAGCAGCAGCTCGTTGCCGTCTTGCCACCAGCTCAGCCGCACCAGCCCGCCAGGGCTCGCCTGAGCGGCATTGCGCAGCAGATTGGTCAGTGCCTGCTCGAAACGCGGCGGGTCGACACGGCAATAAACTGTTTGCGCCGGCGCCAGCAGTTCCAGCCGAACCTGTAGCGCGGCGAGCTCGTCAGCCACCGCGGCGGCAGCCGAGTGCGCCAGCACCTCAGCGGGCACGCTGCGCGGGGGCGAACCGGCGGCACGACCGAAATCCAGCAGCTGACGGACGATGGCGCTGAGCCGCGCCACTTGCTGACGAATCTGCAACAGCGCGCGGCGATGGGTTTCGCCCAGCTCGTCGTCGCGCAACACCCGCTGCGCCTTGCCGTCGATCACGCTGAGCGGACTGCCGAGCTCATGCGCCACGCCGGCCGCCAGCCGTCCTACCGCCGCCAGCTGCTGGCTCTGGCGTAGACGCGCCTGCAGCTGCTCCTCGCGGGTCTGCTGCTCGGCCACCTGGCGCTCGGCGGCGGCGATGCTGTCGAGCATCTGGTTCAACGCGCCGGACAGCACGACGATTTCCTGCGGCCCGCTGCGTGGCGCTCGATGCTCGCGCTCCCCCGCCGCGACCCGCTCCATGCTGCGCGCCAGCTGCTGCAGATGCTTGCCCACCGCCGAGCGGTGGCCGAGCAGGATCACCACCAGCGCCACCCCGGCCAACAAGCCACCCAGGCCCGCGGCGATCAGGCGCAGGCGGCGGATGTCCTGCTCGAAATCGCCCCAGCGTCGGGTCACCTGCAGCAGGCCGTTGATCTGCCCACCGCTCTCTTCCAGCGGGACGAAATAGGAATAAACCGGGCGGCCGTTGATGCGCTGATAGGTGCCGGTCAGCTCGCCACCGGCGGTGAGCTGCTGGATCGCCGACTCGTCCTGATCCGGCTCCGCCGCACCGGCATAGGCCGCGAGCTTGCCGTCACGATCATAGACATAGGCGCCATACACACGACCGACGCCGAGCACCGATTCGAGCACCTGTTGCAGGGTGCGCTCATGGTTCTTCTCCAGGCTGGCACTGAGCGGCAGACGTACTGCCCGCGCCACCAGCTCGACCTCCGCCTGCAAGCGTCGCTCGCTGTTGCGCTCGACCGTCCAGAGCACCACCGAACTGAAGCCGAACATGATCGCCATCAGCGGCACGACGACCTTGAGCAAGAGTGCGCCGCGTAAGCTGGATGGACGCTGCCAGATTGATACATGTGTCATATAGGCACACTACAGACGCCTAACATATGGGTCCACCCCGCCCCGACGAAACGGGAAAGCCTTTAAACAACAATGGCTTAGCTATTCAAGAGAAAGCTGGCACGGCTGCTGCAATAACCAATCCGTCTTTAACCGAAGCAGGAATGAACATGACCCAGCACAACGCTCGTCTCGCCTTCGCCGGAATTTTCTCGCTGTTCCTCGGCTTGGCCGCTCCCCTTGCATCGGCGCAATCAGCCAGCCCAGCCCCCACTGCTCAGCCGGCAACTGGCGCTCAGGCGCAGCAGTTCAGTGAAAAGAAACTGGAGAACTTTGCCGAATCACTGGGCGAGATCATGGAGATTCGCGAGGAGTTCACCGGCAAGCTGCAGAAGACCGAAGACGCCGACAAGGCCCGTGAGCTTCAGCAGCAAGCCAACGAGAAAATGCTCGGTGTGATCGAGGAAAATGACATCAGCATCGACGAGTACAACGCCATCAACGAAGCCGTGCAGACCGACCCGGAACTGCGCAACCGCGTGATTGCGATGATGCAGCAGTGATTGCACCACTGACACCGCGCGGCGCTGTCTGAGGCGCTCGCGCTGGGTGACAAGCAAGCCCCGCCTGGCCGATGCCGGCGGGGCTTCTTGCGTTTGGGTGCCAGAATCCAGCAAGCGCCCGATTCCAAACGGATATCTGACAAGAAGCAGTCGGTCGGGCGGCCATCCTCCAGATTCGTATTCAGCGCTATCCACCGCGCTTGGAGCCCTCCACAAGAACCCTACCTCGCAGTTTTGCCAGCGACGCAAAGCCTGAACCCCACGCGACCGCACCGCTCACCGAAGAGGCGATAACGCGCCACCCGACTCAATGACCACACGCCCCGGGCGCAAGGCGCGTGCGAAAGTCGAAGTAGTGTTCAAGCACCTGCTCCGGAGCCTCGACCTGCGGGTAGTGGCCGATGCCCTCCAGCAGCACGGTATCGGGCGCAGGAATCAGCTCACGGTAGCGGGCGACCATGTGGGCACCAGAAATCGGATCGGCTGCGCCGTCGATCACCCGCAGCGGCACGTTGCAGCGCTGCATCGCCGTTACCCAGCGCTCGCGTTGCCTGACGCGCTCCGGCATGTAGCGGATCAGCCGGTGCATCACCGCTGGTCCGTTGCCCTCGGCGATCAGTCGCCAGTAATCGTCCAGCTCGGCGTCGCTCGGCTGCGTCTGCGCACCGAACACGCGGCCGAAGGTCGCCCCTAGCGAACGCCGCGAGAACAGCCTGCCCAGCAGAAAGCCGAACGGGCCGAGCAGCAGCTTCTGCACCCGTACCGGATGATGGGTTTCAGGGAACAGCCCGCCATTGAGAAACACGCAACTGGCCAGCGCGATGCGCCCTTCGCAATGCCGCGCGAGTAACTCCTGAGCGACGCTGTCGCCATAGTCATGGGCCAGCACATGGATCGCGCCGCCGATACCTAGCTCGGCCAGCAGCGCCTGCTGCAGATCGGCCTGCTCGATCAGGCTGTAGGCGTGCCCGCGCGGCTTGGCCGAATAGCCGAAGCCGAGCATGTCGCAGGCAATCAACCGATAGCGCGCCGCCAGCGACTGCCAGACCTTGTGCCAGTCCCAGCTGGCGGTGGGAAAGCCATGAATCAACAGCAGCGGCTCACCGTCGCCGGCCATCCAGTAGCGAATGCGCTTACCGCCAAAATCGAACTCGCGAGCGCTAGCGCGCCAGGTATCCAGCGCTATGTCGGTGCTACTCATTAGCCTTTCTTGTTTTCGTGAAGACGAAGACAGTCTAGCGGGCGGGTGTGGCATGACGATTTGCCCTGCCGGCCAGGTTAATGGCTCGGCGAGTCAGGCAAGCGCGGAGGCTCAGCTGTTGCCAGTTAGCTGGCGGCAGGGCATGGCGCCTTTTCCCTTATTGAGGAGGCGGCTCTCACGGAAGCTCAGGTCGTAGACGGCCAGTCCGAGCTGGGCGATCAGCGCCGCATCCGCTCGGCCAATCGCAACTGGCGGTAGTCCTCGTGTGTACAGGTACTGGGTTCATCGCCGGTGAGGTCATAGCAGCGTTGGCCGTAGCCCATCGGCCAATATGCGATGCCTACCGGCGGCCAGAAAATCGAAGCCACCCTAAAGCGGCTTCGCAGCTTGCCGCTCTTGACCGTCATTGATTGACGATCTACCAGCCGGTAGGGAATACCGCCCGCCGCGCCCCATGAGAACGGACGGCTGCGCACAAGCCCCTGATCGAAACTGGCGGGGCGTTCGTTGACGAGGAGTCGAGTTTCATCCGGCAATTTGAACCAAGCCCCGGTCGAACAACCAGTGACGAACAAAACGAGGGGAAACAACAGGGTACGGGCTTGCATACACAATCCTTGAAAAGAAAGGCGACATTCCTTTGCGCGGTGGGCGCGCGCAGCCGCTCAGAGGGTCAAATGATCAGATCCGCCAGCAAAAACGAATAACTGCAGCCGTCAATAAACGCCATCACGACCAAAGCGGGGGATGAACAGCTCGGCAGCAGCTTTACGTACCGGCTCAGACTGGACTGGCTCACCTTGGGCCGTATTGATCACCACATCGCCACCGAGCGCCTGCACGACCGTCGGCTGCGCCAGCAAGGAGGCAAGTGCGTTCCGACCCGCCTGGGTGTAGTCATAGATGCGGTCGGACCCGCGGGCATGTGCCACTGCCAGCTGCTGACCTGTTTGATCGATCAACTCGGCACGCAACGAATAAGTAAGAATCTCGCCAATAGCGGCCTCACTTTTCCATTCCTGAATGGAAACGTCGAGCAACAGCACACCCGGTTTCGATGCTGCTTTCGCGCCGACATCAGCCACGCGCGCAGCGACGTCTTCACGTTCAAAGCCACCGATAAGCGCTGCTTGCAGATCGCTGGCCAAGGGGCGGCCAGAGCGGGTATTTACGTCATAGGGAATGTAGTAACTGCCTCGAACAAGCCCTACGAACGTACCTTTCTTGTTGCCAGATACCACGTAGGGTCGGGCGTCGGACACTCTCACTTCCACCGACTGGGGAGGGACGCTCGGCATTGAAGGAAAACTGTGTGGGTAATCGACCTTCCTGCCATAGGCACACCCGGTGAGCATGAGACAAATGATTGCAAACCAAACAAAGCGAGGCATATCCGGCATCCATTCCAGTTGAGCAGGGTTTCACATACACATAGGTATCACCTCATCACCAACGTCGATCGTTAGGCGATGTGGCGATAGCGAAAGCACGCATGATACTTAATTGCCAGCATCCAAAAACAGGGCAGTCTGTTTATTGGCGAATCCAGCGAAAAACGGCGTTCCCTTTTCGCTTTTTCCTTTTTCCTTTTTCGCTTTGCTGGGTTCAGTTCGATAAAGCGAGAACATGCAAGTAGATAGGTTTCAGTTTGTACGACGCTCGATTTATAGGGACTTTCCCAAAGCGTTCCAGACCGGCCTTCCAATCAATTTCGATACCGAGTGGCTCGTGCAGCGAGTGCTTTCATCAACTGACCTAGCTCTGCTATCGCCTCACCCGGAGCCAGCAGCAAATGCACATGGTTCGTCATCAAGCAGTACGCATAGATCGTGACGCCAAAGGCATCCTTCAGCTCACGCAGATCAGCCAGGTATCGCTGGTAATCTTCGTCAGCGGCGAATACGACCTGGCGGTTGTGGCCTCGCTGGACGACATGGTGCGGGTAGTTCGCTAAAACAAGACGGCCCGTCCTGGGCATAGTGGTGTTCTCCGCTCCGTGGGTAAGGCGTCAGAGTAGTGAAGACCCGAAAAGCGGTCTGGAGCACATGTCACATAGGGCTGAAAATAAATCTGCTCCTTTTCCTTTTTCACTTATTCATCATAATCCTTGGGTTTATTGTAATCATACTCAATATTAAACCGGCCATCAGGGTAAAGAATAAATACCAACCCCCAAATACGACGCCCATCCTTTTTCAGCAGATCATCCCGAAGGAAAAGAGCGGCACCAAGCCCCTCCCAAAGGGACTCCGGAGTCGTCTCAAATCCACCCTCCTCATATTTCTTGCCTTGATACATAAGCCACTGGGAGCCTGAAGCCATTTTGCAAAATATCTGTACACGGCAACCAGCGCTGTCCCATGAGCGCCCATCTATAAAACCTAAAACATATTCCGCCAACCGCTCATATGCTTCTTCCACAGCATTCATTACAGACCTCACTGCTCAAACCGAAAAGGCGCCAACTTACATCTATAGTCGCCAGAACTCTAAACTCACTCGGTCTAACGCCATCACCTGACGGATACTTAACTTCTGAAAAAGGGGACAGATTTATTTATTTGCGCATCACCAGTCAAAAAATAAATCTGTCCCCTTTTCCGCTTGAGTCGACGGGGAAGTTCAGGCCAGTAACCTGACTCCCGAACGCTGTCAGCCTGCTCGTTTCATTCACCACTTGCCGCCGCACAAAGCTGCCTGCGCAGCCACCGCAGTCCGACCGAGGCATCCTGCTGCCGATGCCAGATCAAGCTGACCTGCACCGGTGCCATGGCCATCGGTAGCGGGAACACCTGCAAGGCGTACTGCTCGGCGAAATGCTCAGCCAGTGCCTTGGGTACGGTGCCGAGCAAACGGGTCTGCGATACCACCGAGGGAATCGCCAGATAGTGGGGCACCAGCAGTTGCACCTTGCGCTGCACCTTGGACGACCCCAGCACTATCTCCAGCGGTGAGCCGCGCCCGGCACGCGGATGCACCGAAACATGACTGGCGTTCTGGTACTGCGCCAGCGTCAGTTGCTGCTGTATCGCCGGGTGGTCGGCACTGGCAATCACCGCCAGCTCTTCTTCGCGCAGCGGCTCGTATCTCAACTCGTCGTCGAAGTGCAGATAGTCGATCGCTAGATCCAGCTCGCCGGTCCTCAGGCGCTTGACCAGGGTGTCGGCATCATCGGATTGCACCGACAGCACCAGACGCGGTGCCAGTGCCTGCAGCCGGGACAGCGCGACCGGCAGGAATACCGCCTGCGCATAGTCATTCATCGACACCCGGAAGGTCAGTTCGCTGCCGGTATCAATCCCGGCCTGCGGCGCAAGGCCTGTGCGCAGCAAATGCAGGGCTTCGCGTACCGGCCCATACAGGGCCTGGGCCTGTGGCGTCGGCAGCATGCCGCGTGCGGTGCGCTGGAACAGCGGCTCGCCGAGTTGCTTGCGCAGGCGAGCCAGGGCGTTGCTGACGGTTGACTGGCTGAGGTGCAGGCGCACGGCGGCGCGTGACAGGTTCTGCTCCTGCATCAGGGCATCGAATACCAGCAGCAGGTTGAGGTCGAGCTGGCGCAAATTCGTAATCATCAATAACTATCTTTTCAAATATCCATTTGAAAAATAATGATGCCCGCCCTTATCGTCCAGTCAATAAACAGACTGGACGGGCGCGAAATGCAGTTCGATACAACCAGCTTTCGGGCGCGCTATCGCGCCAGTATCAAGCCCGGCTACAACGCCTGGCTGCATGGCGGCTTTGTGTTGCTGTTCGGTGCGCTGTGCATCGGCTTCCTGTTGAGCCGGGTTGCCGCCCCATCACCCTGGGAGTGGCTGACGGTGCCGCTGGCGCTGATCTTCTACAACTGGGGCGAGTACAAGATTCACAAGAATCTGGGGCACGTCAAACACGGCTTCAGCAAGCTGTTCTATCAGCGCCATACCGGTGATCACCACAGTTTCTTCGCCTATGGGCAGATGAACTACGAAACCCCCAGGGACTGGCGGGTGATTTTCTTCCCGGCCTGGCTGATTGCGGTGTACGCCACCATCAACCTCACGCTCTTCTGGGTACTCAGTCAGTGGAACAGCAATGTGGCGGCGCTGTTCTGCGCCACCCTGCTGCTGGGTTACCTCGCCTACGAGACCATGCATGCCAGCGAGCACCTGCCGGAACAGCACCCGCTGCTGAAAATGCCAGGCCTGCGCCGCATGCGCCGGCTGCACGAGCTGCACCATGCCCGCGAGCTGATGCACAACTTCAATTTCAATATCGTGTTCCCGCTCTGGGACTGGCTGTATGGAACGTTGTACTGGGAAGCTGAGGGCGCTGAATCAGACCAGCCAATGACCCGTATACAGCAGCATGTGGATATCCAGCGCTCGCCGGATCTGCTGCTGGCCTATCTTGCTACGCCGACACGCTGGCACGAGTGGCATCACTACCCGGTGTCGATCAAAGGCCCCAGCGGCACCCTGGGCGCCGGCAGCCGGTTTGAATACAGCAGCGAGCGCGCCAGCTATCTGCTGTGGGATGTGCTTGAGTATCTGCCGGGGCAGCGCTGGACCGCACGGGCACGCGGCAACTACGGCCTGCAGATGCGGGTCACCTATGAATGCAGCCCGCAGGGCACCGGCAGCCGCTTCACCCGCAGCATGGAGTATCGCTTTGACCACCTGTTCGGCCGCCTGGCCAACCGGCTGTTTTTGCACAGACGCCTGCAGCAGGATTCCGCTGATTTGCTCAAGCATCTGGGGATTGTCGCCGAGCACGTGATCCCCTCCGCAGGCACGGCTTCCATGAACGGCTTACAGGCTGGTGGAACCCGGGTCAGATGAGCATTCAGCGATGAAGATTCAGCCCGCCTCACCGCCCTCCCCCAACCACCGCACCGCCCACGCAATACGGAAAAGGGGACAGATTTATTTTTCCGTGAACGCTCGCGGCTTGCCTTGCCCTTTGTCGCCCGCTATCGCGGGACATTCAGTTGACGATGGCGGCATCGCTTTCGCGCCAATTTGGCCTCAGCCATACCAAATGCAGCCGAAACAGGACGACTAAAAGGGCGTATATGACGAGAACCGACCGGTCAGCCGGCAAGCGACAACCAGGCTATATCGCCGGTGATAGAGTCGGCCACCCCATTTGATCACTGGAGAAACCATGCGCCCACTGTTCAACGCCATGCTGCTGGCCCTGCCGCTCGCACTCTCTTCGCTGGCCTCAGCCGCCGACTCGCCTGCTGGGCGCTGGCAGACCATCGACGACGAGACCGGCAAGCCCAAGTCCATCGTCGAGATCCAGCAGGCGGCCGACGGCACCCTGACCGGCAAGGTCGCGCAGATTCTCAAGTCGGATCAGGGCGCCAATCCGGTGTGCAGCCAATGCGAAGGCGAGCGCAAGGACCAGCCCATTACCGGCATGACCATCCTGCAGGACCTCAAGCCGAACGGCGAGCAGGTGTGGAGCGACGGCACCATCCTTGACCCGGCGAAGGGCAAGACCTACCGCGCCAAGGCGAAACTGCTGGAAGGCGGCGACAAGCTGGAAGTGCGTGGTTACATCGGCATCGAGGCGTTGGGCCGAACGCAGACCTGGGTGCGCCAGTAAGGCCACCCTCGCCACGGCAGGTCATGCCGCACGTCATGCTGCGTCAATGACCCTAGCCGTGCTGGTATGGGGCGGCGACAGACACCGTCAGCCTTGTGCCAGCCGCTGCAGCGCGGCGCGATCCAGGCAGCGATAACGGAACGACGGCCGGCCGATCTGCCCGTAGTGAAAGGATTCTTCCAACAGCTGCATATCGTTCAGGTGCTTGAGGTATTTGCGCACCGAGACGCGCGACATGCCGGTGGCCGAGAGCAGGGTTTCGCTGGTGAAACTCTCGTCCTCCAGCGCGAGGATCGCCTGTGCCACCTGCGCCAGCGACGCCGGGGTCAGCCCCTTGGGCAGGTCGCCGGGGCGACGCGCATCTGCCGCAGCAGGTTGACTGAACAGCCGATCGATATCGCCCTGGCCGAGCTGATCCGGCAGGCGAGCCAGCGACTCACGGGCGCGACGGCACGCCTCGATGGCATCGCGAAAGCGCTCGAAACTGAACGGCTTGACCAGGTAATCCCGCGCGCCGAGACGCTGCGCCGCGCGTACCGTTTCGATCTCCGAAGCCGCGGTGATCAGCACCGCATCGGTATTGCGGTCCTGCGCGCGCAGGTGACGGAGCACCTCGAGGCCGGAGCGATTGCGCAGGTAGACATCAAGCAGCAGCAGGTCCACCGGCTCACGTTCGAGCAGCTCCAGCGCAGCTGGCACGCTCTCGCACTGGCCGACCAACTCGATGCCGTCGAGACGGGCGAGGTAGTCGACATTCAGGCGCATGACCATCGGGTCGTCCTCGACGATCAGCACGCGCATGGTGTTTTTCATGGTGCCTCACCTTCCGCGGCGGTCCGATAGGACAATTCGACCTCGAACAGGCTGCCGCGGCCCGCTTCGGAATAGACCGCCAGGCTGCCACCCCAGGCCTCGACCTGCTCCTGCACAGCAGCCAAGCCGATGCCGCGCCGCTCGCCCTTGGTCGACACGCCGCGCTCGAATATCTGCCCGCGCACGGTGGCCTCGATACCGCCACCGCTGTCCTGCACATGCAGCGAGAGCAGCGCTTCGTCGTAGTTCAGCGTCAGGTTGACGCGTCGCTCGTCCTGCTCGGCCACCGCCTCGAAGGCGTTTTCCAGCAGATTGCCGAGGATGGTAACCAGACCATGAATCTGCTCGGGCGCGGCGGCCGGCAGGGGATGTTCGACGTCGACCTGAAAATCGATGCCACGTTCGCGGGCCTCGCTCTGCTTGCCGAGCAGAAAGCCCGCCAGCACCGGCTCACCGATCCCCTCGACCAGGGACGTCGCCGGCGCCAGCTGGTGATCGGCAAGGTCGCGCAGATAGGCGCGCAGGGCATCCAGATCACCCATCTGTGCCAGGCCGAGCAGCACGTGCAGCTTGTTCTTGAATTCGTGGGTCGCCGCCCGCAGCGCTTCGGCATAGCGGCTGACACCGGTCAGCTGCTCGGCCAGCGCGTTGACTTCGCTCTTGTCGCGGAAGGTCGCGATGGCACCGATCACCCGGCCCTGATGACGGATCGGCGCACGATTGGCGAGGATCGCCCGACCGTTGAGGCTGAACTCACGGTCCCGCTGCTCGGTTGCGCTGGCCAGCACCTCGGGCAGGCCACTGTTGGGCAGGTATTCGGCGATCGGCCGGCCCAGCGGTGGTTTGCCGAGGCCGGTGCTGGCCAGCAGGCGCTCGGCGGCGGGGTTGACCAGGGTGATGCGCGCCTGGTCGTCAACCGCCAGAACGCCTTCGCGCACCGAGGCCAGCATCGCCTGACGCTCCTCCACCAGCCAGGTGATCTCGTAGGGTTCCAGCCCCAGCAGCACGCGCTTGATATAGCGTGCCAGCATGTGCGCACCGAGGGCGGTGACCAGCATCAACGCCAGTACACCGAGCACCACGCCGCGCTGATGAGCCTTGAGCAGTTCGCCGAGCGAAGCCAGGGTGACCCCCACAGAGACGGCACCGAGCACCGCTCCCTCGTCGTTCAGCACCGGAGCGAAACCGCGAATACTGCGCCCCAGGCTGCCATCGGCACGCGAGGCATAGGTCTCGCCGGCCAGCACCGGGCCTTCGTCGTCGCCGCGAAAGGCCTGCCCGATGAGGGTCGGCTGCGGGTGCGTCAGGCGCAGGGCGCGCGGATTCATCACCACGATGAAGTCCACACCCAGACGCTGACGCAACCCGTCGATCTCCCGCTGCAACGAGTTATCCGCGTTGAAATCGGCGGGGCCGGCAAGGGCCAGCTGCACGTCGTCACGCGCGGCAACGCTCTGCGCCAGGTTGGTGACCCGCGAAGCCTGGCCTTCCTCCAGGGTGTCCTGCAGCTGCACATTGAACAGCCAGAGGGCCAGCGCCAGGGCCAGCACCACCATGACGGCGACCAGCAGCGAGATCAGCGTGTTCAGGCGCAAGCGCAAAGCCATCACTCCATTTCATGTGGCGGACGCTCGATGCGCCGCGCTAGAGGGCCGGATCGAGCCAGCCCGGCAATCGCGGGTCAAGCTCGGCTCTGCTTTTTTTAGTTTCGTAATGGTTTTTTAACTTCGCCAAACATTGGCGGCGAAGCAACTCTGCTTAAGGTAGCCCCGCCGCGGTTGTCCGACCGCGTCTTCGCAACCATCACCCGTGCGTGCGCCACCCGGCTGCCACGTTCGAAGGAGTACAACAATGAATCGGACCACGCTGAGCCCTGCCGTGCCTGAAGGCACCCCGAACGTTTCGCTGCTTTCCCAACGCATCTTCAATCTTCCGCTGCCGCTGTTCGCCATCGCCCTGCTCGTCATGGCCGCCGCCATCGTCACCGATACCCTGCCCACCGGCATGATCGGCGCGTTGCTGGTGATGATGCTGCTGGGCGAGCTGCTCGGTTTCGCCGGCGACCGTCTACCCATCATCAGGACCTACCTCGGCGGCGGCGCGATCATGGCGCTGTTCGGCGCCGCGTCCATGGTCTATTTCGGCTGGCTACCCGCCGCGGTGGCCGATGATGTCGCCAGTTTCATGAAGGGCGGCGGCTTTCTCGACTTCTATATCGCCGCGCTGATCACCGGCAGCATCCTCGGCATGGATGCCAAGGTGCTGGTGAAAGTCGGCTCGCGCTACGCGTTGCCGCTGCTGTGCTCGGTGCTGTTCGCCGCGCTGTTCGCCATGGCCGTGGGCGCGCTGCTCGGTTTCTCGCCGCAGGATGCGGTGGTGGTCATCGCCATGCCGATCATGGGCGGTGGCATGGGTGCCGGCGCGGTGCCGATGAGCCAGATCTACGAGCAGCTGCTCGGCCAGCCGGCCAGCTACTACATCTCGATCCTGGTGCCGGCCCTGGCCCTGGGCAATGTCTTCGCGATCATCATCGCCGGATTGCTCAACGGCCTGGGTAATCGCTACCCGTCACTGACCGGCAACGGCCAGATGATGCCGGGCGTGGATGTCAGCGACAAGGAAGGTCCGATCACCCTGCCCGCCCTGGGCATCGGCCTGGTTGCCGCGCTGAGCTTCTTCATTGCCGGGCAGATCCTCGGCAAGTTCGTGCCGTTGCATCCCTATGCCTTGATGATCGTGCTGGTGGCGCTGCTCAAGGTGAGCAATCTGGTGCCCGAGTCGATCAACGACGCTGCTTCCCAGTGGTTCCGCTTTGTTGCGCGCAACTGGACCTTCGCGCTGCTGTTCGGCATCGGCGTGGCCTTCACCGACCTCGGCCAGGTGCTCGACGCCATCTCGCTGACCTACGTGCTGATCGTCTTCGCCGTGGTCGCCGGCGCCGCCTTCGGCGCGGGCCTGGTAGGCCGCCTGGTCGGCTTCTACCCCATCGAATCGGCGATCACCGCCGGGCTGTGCATGGCCAACATGGGCGGCACCGGCGACGTCGCGGTGCTCTCCGCGGCGCGGCGCATGTCGCTGATGCCGTTCGCGCAGATCTCCTCGCGCCTGGGCGGCGCGCTGATCCTGCTGATCTCCAGCGTGGTGGTGCCGTTGTTCTTTACCTGACCGACGTTTTCAGTCATCCGGAAGTGAAAAAGCCCCGACCTTGCGGTCGGGGCTTTTCGTTTGGCTGCGGCGCCATCAGCCGCGGAAGTAATTCACCCGCCGGTTCAGCTCCTGCGCCAGGGTGGTCAGATCCTGACTGGAGGCTGCGACCTGATTCGATGCCGCCGAGCTGGTCACCGTCGAGTCGTGAATGCGCGTTACGCTCTGGTTGACCTCCTCGGCCACCGCGCTCTGCTCCTCCGAAGCGGTCGCAATCTGTGCATTCATCTCGTTGATCGCGCCTACTTCCTGACGAATCTTGGCCAGGGCGTTCTCTGCCTGCAGGGTCTGTTCCACGGTCTGCTGTGCCAGCTGCTTGCTCGATTGCATTACCTCCACCGCCCTGCCGGCGCCCGCCTGCAGCGAGGCGATCATCTCGCTGATCTCGCTGGACGACTGCTGCGTGCGGTTGGCCAGCGAGCGCACCTCGTCGGCCACCACCGCGAAGCCACGACCATGGTCGCCGGCGCGCGCCGCCTCGATGGCTGCGTTGAGCGCCAGCAGGTTGGTCTGTTCGGCGATGGCAGTAATCACCTGCAGAATCTTCTCGATATCCCCGCTCTGTGCCGAGACCTGATTGACGGTATCGGTGGCGCTTTCCAGCACCTTGGCCAGGTTGTGGATCGACACGGCCGTCTCACCGACGATGCGGGTGCCGGTCTCGACCTGCTCGTCGGCGCTTTTCGCTGCAGTCGCGGCATTGGCGGCGAAACTGGCTACCTCGCTCACGGTGGCAGCCATCTGGTTGATCGCCGTAGCCACCTGCTCGGCCTCGGCCGACTGCCGCTGAATCTGCTGATTGCTGCTCGCCGAGGAGGTCAGCAACTCGCTCGATGCCGTGCCGACGCCATCGGCTGCGGTGCGCACCTCGGCGATGATCGAGGTGAGCCGGCTGGCCATCTTCGCCGTCGCCCCCATGACGCTATCCGGGTATGGCGTGACGATCCGCTGTCCCAGGTCGCCGTTGGCCAGATTGCCGATCACCCGCGCCACCTCGTCGGGCTCGGCCCCGAGGGTCGAACGCAGCTTGCGGATGATCACCACCGCGATCGCCACACCCAGCAGCACCGCCACGCCGGTCACCGCGACGATGAGCGCGAGGAAGCCGCTGGCGGTCTCGCGGACCACGGTCACGTCCTGATTGATGCTCGATTCCTGGTGATCGATGAACGCGTTGATCAGCCGCAGCCATTCGCTATAGGCCCCGGCGACGTTTTCCAGGAGAAATTCGTAGGCGCGATCCGACCCCTCGTTGAAGCGCAACTCGACCACCTGGCGGGTCAACGCGTTGGTCTTCGCCTCGATGGTTTCGATCTGCCCCATCAGTTGCCGCTCGAGGGCATCGGCAGAGGGCTGTGCGAGCATCGACTTCATCGGTACGGCGGACTCGGCATACAGCTGCGCCAATCGTTCGATTTCCGCCACCTGCTGCCGGGCGAACGCGGGATCGGCCGCACTGACCGCGTCCCGCACGGCAATCGCGCGGTCATGCACGCTGCCGCGGAAGTTGATCGCATAGCGCTGCTTCAGGCCGGCCTGCGAGCTGATCTGGCTCATGCTGCGGTCGATGATGTCGACTTTGAGCGCACTGACCACGGCGACCGCCACCATCAGCCCCAGGATCACCAGAAACCCCAGGCCCAGGCGCATGGATACCGACATCTGCTTGTTCATCGAACACTCCTCTAGCCAGACTGCGAGGCAGCCATTCAGTCAGTCGTTGATGCTCCGAGCGATACTCGCAGCGGGAAAACTTGTACAACATAATGTCATCTTGACATTACTTGTACAAGTTTGATCGACGGACTATCGGCCGCAAGCGGCTGAATATGGCTGATTCGGTGTTCGCGCTGAGATATCGCAGTCTCAAGGACGGGGGCTTGCAGAGCTTTTGTACAACTTTTCGGACTCGACTGCCGACCGGTTGTAACAACCGTGCCAATCGGCACACCGGAGCAACTCGGCCCGGCAATCGCCAGACAGCAAAAAGGCGCCCGAAGGCGCCTTTCTGTTGTCTCGCAACGGGTGTCAGACCTTGCTGCGCTCGAAGCGCTTGCGGTCGTTCTCGTTGAGATACTTCTTGCGCAGGCGGATCGACTTCGGCGTCACTTCAACCAGCTCGTCGTCGGCGATGAATTCCAGCGCCTGCTCGAGGGTGAACTTGATCGGCGGAACCAGGGCGATGACTTCGTCCTTGCCGGAAGCGCGCATGTTGTCGAGCTTCTTGCCCTTGGTGGGGTTGAGCACCAGGTCGTTGTCACGGCTGTTGATGCCGCACAGCTGGCCTTCGTAGATCTCGTCGCCCGGCGCCAGGAACAGCTTGCCGCGCGCCTGCAGGGTTTCCAGCGAGTAGGTCAGCGCGGTACCGGTGGCCATCGAGACCAGCACGCCGTTCTGGCGGTTGGTCACTTCACCGGCCTTGATCGCGCCGTAGTGGCTGAAGGTCGAGGTCAGGATGCCCGAGCCCGAAGTCAGGGTCAGGAAGTTGTTACGGAAGCCGATCAGGCCACGCGCCGGGATGGTGTATTCCAGGCGCACACGGCCCTTGCCATCCGGAACCATGTTGCTCAGGTCGCCCTTGCGCAGACCCATCTGCTCCATTACCGGACCCTGATGCTGCTCTTCGATGTCGATGGTGACGTTCTCGTACGGTTCCTGCTTCTCGCCGGCCTCGTTCTCGATGATCACCACTTCCGGACGGCCAACGGCCAGCTCGAAGCCTTCACGACGCATGGTTTCGATCAGCACCGACAGGTGCAGCTCGCCACGGCCGGAAACCTTGAACTTCTCAGGGCTGTCGCCCGGCTCGACGCGCAGGGCGACGTTGTGCAGCAGCTCCTTCTCCAGACGGTCCTTGATGTTGCGGCTGGTGACGAACTTGCCTTCCTTGCCGGCGAACGGCGAGTCGTTGACCTGGAAGGTCATGCTCACGGTCGGCTGGTCGACGGTCAGCGGCGGCAGGGCCTCGACGTTGTTCTGGTCGCACAGGGTGTCGGAGATGTACAGCTCGTCCATGCCAGACACGCAGACGATGTCGCCCGCTTCGGCTTCCTGCACTTCAACGCGCTGCAGACCGGAGTGACCCATGATCTTCAGGATGCGGCCGTTGCGCTTCTTGCCATCGGCACCGATAGCGGTGACCGGGCTGTTGGCCTTGATGGTGCCGCGGGCGATGCGGCCGATGCCGATCACGCCGAGGAAACTGTTGTAGTCCAGCTGCGAGATCTGCATCTGGAAAGGACCGTCGAGGTCGACTTTCGGCGACGGAACGTGGTCGATGATGGCCTGGAACAGGGCATCCATGTTGTCGTCCATCTTCTCGTGGTCCATGCCGGCGATGCCGTTCAGGGCGCTGGCGTAGACGATCGGGAAGTCCAACTGCTCGTCGGTGGCGCCGAGGTTGTCGAACAGGTCGAAGATCTGGTCGATAACCCAGTCAGGACGCGCGCCCGGACGGTCGATCTTGTTCACCACGACGATCGGACGCAGGCCGGCCTTGAAGGCCTTCTGAGTCACGAAGCGGGTCTGCGGCATCGGGCCATCCTGGGCGTCGACCACCAGCAGTACGGAGTCGACCATGCTCATGACGCGCTCGACTTCACCGCCGAAGTCAGCGTGGCCGGGGGTGTCGACGATGTTGATGTTGTAGCCATTCCACTTCAGCGCGGTGTTCTTCGCCAGGATGGTGATGCCGCGTTCCTTTTCCTGGTCGTTGGAGTCCATCACGCGCTCGTTTTCCAGCTCCTTGCGGTCCAGGGTGCCGGACAGACGCAGCAGCTTGTCGACGAGGGTGGTCTTGCCATGGTCAACGTGGGCGATGATGGCGATGTTGCGTAGATTCTCGATCACTGATTCTTTTCTCTGTAGATAGCTTCGAGCTGAGGCTGGAAGCTGGAAGTAGTCCGGACGAAGACAGTCTGTCCGAGGGTTGTATGGCCTGGCCTTGCGATCAGTGCCGGTCGGGAGGGCGGTGGCGGATGCTGCCGCCAAGCAGCCCCGGCTGTTTCACCGATGAGTCAGGCCGGACGATAGACGCGTACATTGACATGCCCCTCGCTCAGCAGATGGTGAGCATGCAGGCGGCTCATGACACCTTTGTCGCAATACAGCAGGTACTGGCGGTTTTCATCCAGTTCCTTGAAGCGGTTGTTCAGCGCATAGAACGGCAGCGTCTGTACTTCGATGCCAGCCAGTTCGAGCGGTTCGTCCTCGGCGGCATCGGGGTGACGAATGTCGATGATCACCTGGCCGGCGCTCGGCTCGACGACTTCTTCGACCTGCAGATCCTGGCCCAGCTCGTCGATCACGCGGTCGATGGCGACCTGGCGGGCGTTGGCCAGGGCGCGTTCGAGAATCGCCATGTCGAACTGCTTTTCTTCGTGTTCGATGCGGTAGCGCTTGGCCTTGGTGGTCGGGTTCACCGAAATCACGCCGCAGTACTCGGGCATGTTCTTGGCGAACTCGGCGGTGCCGATCTCGAAGGCGGTGTCGATGATGTCCTGCTTGTGGCTGGCGATCAGCGGGCGCAGCACCAGCATGTCGGTGGCCGAATCGATTACCGAGAGGTTCGGCAGCGTCTGGCTGGAGACCTGGGAGATCGCCTCGCCGGTGACCAGCGCATCGATGTGCAGGCGCTCGGCGATCTGCGTGGACACGCGCAGCATCATGCGCTTGAGGACCACGCCCATCTGGCTGTTGTCGACCTTCTGCAGGATCTCGCCGACCACTTCCTCGAACGGCACGCTGATGAACAGCACGCGGTGCGAGCTGCCGTATTTCTTCCACAGATAATGCGCCACTTCCATCACGCCCAGCTCGTGGGCACGGCCGCCGAGGTTGAAGAAGCAGAAATGCGTCATCAGCCCGCGGCGCATCATCTGATAGGCGGCGACGGTGGAATCGAAGCCGCCGGACATCAGCACCAGGGTCTGTTCCAGCGCGCCCAGCGGGTAGCCGCCGATGCCGTCATGCTGCTCGTGCACGACGAACAGGCGCTGGTCGCGGATCTCCATGCGCACTTCGACTTCCGGTTTTTTCAGCGAAATCCCGGCGGCGGCGCACTGCTGGCGCAGCTGGCTGCCAACGTGGCGCTCGACGTCCATGGAGCTGAACGGATGCTTGCCGGCACGCTTGCAGCGCACGGCGAAGATCTTGCCCGGCAGGCGCTCGGCGTAGTGCGCCTTGCATCTGGCGACAATGTCGTCGAGATCGCCCAGCGGGTACTCGTGCACTTCCAGGCAGTGCGCGATACCGGGCGTGCAGCGCAGGCGCTCGATCATCTCGCGCAGCAGCTTGGGTTCGCTGAGCGCGGTTTCCACTTCGATGTTGTCCCACACGCCCTCGACCCGCAGGTCGGGATCGAGCTCGCGCAGCACGGTACGGATATTCTTCGCCAACTGACGAATGAAGCCCTTGCGCACCGGCGGACTCTTGATGGTGATTTCGGGGAAAACCTTGACGATCAGCTTCATGGAAACAGCGCGGCGCCGACGTGGCAGGAAAAGAGGGGCGCGGAGTATAGCGGAAACTGCTCAACATTTAACCGCTTTATTCAAATGCACCAGGACGCACCAAAACAAGGCGAAAAATCCTCAGCGCGCACCAACAAAGAGCATCATTTGTCCAGGATAGCTACGCTTTAGCCCGCAAAAACGCGGCGGCAGCGTCACTACAGGCCTGCGGTACCAATACGGAGCACTGGCATGCAATTTGCTCCCTTGTGAGGCAGGTCGCCTTGGCGGAACATCGCCGCCCGGCTTCACCCTGATTCGGAAGCTCACTGTCATGCTTCCACCACTTGGAGAACACCATGTCGAAGTCGCTTCAACTGATCAAAGATTACGATGTGAAGTGGATTGATCTGCGCTTCACCGATACCAAAGGCAAGCAGCACCACGTCACCGTTCCGGCTCGTGATGCCCAGGATGAAGACTTCTTCGAGCACGGCAAGATGTTCGACGGTTCTTCCATCCATGGCTGGAAAGGCATCGAAGCCTCCGACATGATCCTGATGCCGGTCGACGAAACCGCCGTGCTCGATCCGTTCACCGAAGAGCCGACCCTGATTCTGGTCTGCGACATCGTCGAGCCGAGCACCATGCAGGGCTACGACCGCGACCCTCGCTCCATCGCCAAGCGCGCCGAGGAGTTCCTCAAGACCACCGGCATCGGCGACACCGTATTCGTCGGCCCGGAGCCGGAGTTCTTCATCTTCGACCAGGTCAAGTTCAAGTCGGACATCTCCGGCTCGATGTTCAAGATCTACTCCGAGCAAGGCTCCTGGATGACCGACCAGGACGTCGAAGGCGGCAACAAGGGCCATCGCCCGGCTGTCAAGGGCGGTTACTTCCCGGTTCCGCCGTGCGACCACGACCACGAAATCCGTACTGCCATGTGCAACGCCATGGAAGACATGGGTCTGGTCGTCGAAGTGCACCACCACGAAGTGGCTACCGCCGGTCAGAACGAGATCGGTGTGAAGTTCAACACCCTGGTCGCCAAGGCTGACGAAGTTCAGACCCTGAAGTACTGCGTGCACAACGTCGCCGACGCCTATGGCAAGACCGCGACCTTCATGCCGAAGCCGCTGTATGGCGACAACGGTTCGGGTATGCACGTACACATGTCCATCTCCAAGGATGGCAAGAACACCTTCGCTGGCGAAGGCTATGCCGGCCTGTCCGAAACCGCCCTGTACTTCATCGGCGGCATCATCAAGCACGGCAAGGCCCTGAACGGCTTCACCAACCCGGCAACCAACTCCTACAAGCGTCTGGTCCCGGGCTTCGAAGCACCGGTCATGCTGGCCTACTCGGCCCGCAACCGTTCCGCCTCGATCCGTATTCCGTACGTTTCCAGCCCGAAAGCCCGTCGTATCGAAGCGCGCTTCCCGGACCCGGCTGCCAACCCGTACCTGTGCTTCGCTGCACTGCTGATGGCTGGCCTGGACGGTATCCAGAACAAGATCCACCCTGGCGATGCGGCCGACAAGAACCTGTACGATCTGCCGCCGGAAGAAGGCAAGCTGATCCCGCAGGTGTGCGGCAGCCTGAAGGAAGCCCTGGAAGAGCTGGACAAGGGCCGCGCGTTCCTGACCAAGGGCGGCGTGTTCTCCGACGAGTTCATCGATGCCTACATCGAGCTGAAGTCCGAGGAAGAGATCAAGGTGCGCACCTTCGTGCACCCGCTGGAATACGACCTGTACTACAGCGTCTGATCCAGCTCGCGTGACAGGAAGGCCACCCTCGGGTGGCCTTCTTCGTTTCTACTCCATGCCGACCCGCGCAGCTTGTACCGCCTCGCAAATCACACCGATGGTGCTTGCCTGCAGGCCGGCGCGGTGCAAGGCTTCCGCAGTCCAACTCCGCGGAGTCTCCCATGCGTAGCGCACTGCTCAGCCTGCTATTGATCATCAGCCTCCCGGCGCTCGCCGAGATCTACAAGTACACCGACGCACAAGGCAACACGGTATTCACCAACCAGCCGCCGGAAGGCGTGCAGGCCGATACGGTAGACCTGCCGCCGGCCAACACGGTGAACATCCGCACGCCTGAGCCGCCACCACCGCTGCCGGACCGTCAGCAGAACCAGCAGACGCCCTACCAGACCCTGATGCTGAGCGGCATTCCGGATGCCGAGGCGCTGCGCGCCAACAACGGCACCTTCGTCGTCAGCGCGGTACTGGAACCTTCGCTGCAACCCGGCCATACCCTGCGCTTCCTGCTCGATGGCATTCCTCAGGCCGCGCCCAGCCCGGCGACCTCGCTGCAACTGAACAACGTCGAACGCGGCGACCACCGCCTGCAGGTCGAGGTGCTCGCCGGCCAGCGCGTGATCCAGCGCAGCGAGGCGGTGCCCTTCACTGTGCAGCGCGTGAACACTTCGAGCCCCGCGCTGCGTCCGCCACCACCCAAGCCGAAGCCGGCTTCTTGAGCATCGTTCGCCAAGCGGCGGCCATCCTGCTGCTGGCCACCGCCCTGCCAGCCCTTGGCGGCATCTATTCCTATATAGATGCCGAGGGCAACCGGGTCTTCACCGACCGCCCCACCGGACAGGTGGTGGAGGAAGTCCAGCTGAATCCCTCCAACAGCATGGCGGCGCAGCCGACACCCGCCCCGCGCGCGGTCCAACCACCGAAGCAGCAGGCAGCCGCCGTCCATTATCAGCTGCAGATCCTCAGCCCGGCGGCAGACGAGACGATCCGCAACAACGCCGGCACGGTGAGCGTTACTGTGCAGGCGGAGCCCGCATTGCAAGCCGGCCATGCCTATCAGGTCCTGCTCGACGGGCAGCCTTTCGGCGCGCCCGGTGAAGAGACGAGCTTCGAGCTCAGCAATGTCGATCGCGGTACCCACCAACTGGCAGTCGCGGTGGTGGATGAAGCGGAACGCGTCCTGCAACGCACCGAGAACCAGCCCTTTCATCTGATTCGCACCTCCCTGGCTCAGCGACGGATGGTCAATCCGTGCAAAAAAGGTGATTACGGTGTGCGCCCGGAATGCCCGCTGAAGGACAAGCCGGTAGAAAAACGCGACATTCCGTTCGTGCCCTTTCTATGATCACTGGATGCACCTGTTTGGTGCGCCCAGCAGATGAACTGATTGCTCATCACCAATTTGGGTCACCGGACAGCCCGTAGGGCTGCAGCATCACGCCAATCCGCGCCGCAATGGCGCGTTTGGTTTGGTTCTTGCATTTCCTGCCAGAACTTCCGGACGCAGACCTGCCATGATCAACGAAGCCCTGCAACGCCTGCTGATCGAGAATCTGACCACCGCGACGCTGCTGCTCAACTCGCGCTTGCGCCTGGAGTACATGAACCCGGCTGCCGAGATGCTGTTGGCCGTAAGCGGCCAGCGCAGCCACGGCCAGTTCATCAGCGAGCTGTTCACCGAGTCGCCGGAAGCCCTGGCCGCACTGCGTCAGGCGGTTGAAGAAGCCCACCCCTTTACCAAACGCGAAGCCACCCTGACCTCTGCTACCGGCCAGTCGCTGACCGTCGACTACGCCGTGACCCCGGTGCTGACCCGTCAGGAGACCATGCTGCTGCTGGAAGTACTGCCGCGCGACCGGCTGCTGCGCATCACCAAGGAAGAAGCCCAGCTGTCCAAGCAGGAAACCACCAAGATGCTGGTGCGCGGCCTCGCCCACGAGATCAAGAACCCTCTGGGCGGTATCCGCGGCGCCGCGCAACTGCTGGCCCGCGAGCTGCCGGAAGAACACCTGAAGGACTACACCGAGGTCATCATCGAGGAAGCCGACCGCCTGCGAAATCTGGTCGACCGCATGCTCGGTTCGAACAAGCTGCCGTCGCTGGCGATGACCAACATCCATGAAGTGCTCGAACATGTCGCCAGCCTGATCGAGGCCGAATGCCAGGGAAGCATCATTTTGGTGCGCGACTACGACCCGAGCATTCCCGAGGTCCTGATGGACCGTGAACAGATGATCCAGGCCGTGCTCAATATCATGCGCAACGCCATGCAGGCGCTGGCCGGGCAGAACGATCTCGGCCTCGGCCGCCTCACCCTGCGCACCCGCACGCTGCGCCAGTTCACCATCGGTCATATCCGTCATCGCCTGGTGGCACGCATCGAGATCATCGACAACGGTCCGGGCATCCCTGCCGAACTGCAGAACACGCTCTTCTACCCGATGGTCAGCGGTCGTCCGGACGGAACCGGGCTGGGCCTGGCCATCACCCAGAACATCATCAGTCAGCACCAGGGCCTGATCGAATGCGAGAGCCATCCTGGCCACACCGTGTTCTCGATCTTCCTACCGCTGGAACAAGGAGCCACATCAGCATGAGCCGAAGCGAAAACGTCTGGATCGTCGACGACGACCGCTCCATCCGCTGGGTCCTGGAAAAAGCCCTGCAACAGGAAGGCATGGCCACGCAGAGCTTCGACAGCGCCGACGGCGTGCTGGCCCGCCTCGCCCGCCAGCAGCCGGATGTGATCATCTCCGATATCCGCATGCCCGGCCTCAGCGGCCTGGACATGCTCTCGCAGATCCGCGAGCAGTACCCGCGCCTGCCGGTGATCATCATGACCGCGCACTCGGACCTGGACAGCGCCGTGGCGTCCTATCAGGGCGGTGCCTTCGAATACCTGCCCAAGCCGTTCGACGTCGATGACGCGGTCTCGCTGGTCAAGCGCGCCAACCAGCACGCCCAGGAGCAGCAGAACCAGCAGGAGCCCGCCAACCGCCACCACACGCCGGAGATCATCGGCGAGGCGCCAGCGATGCAGGAGGTGTTCCGCGCCATCGGCCGCCTCAGCCATTCCAACATCACCGTGCTGATCAATGGCGAGTCGGGTACCGGCAAGGAGCTGGTGGCCCACGCCCTGCACCGCCACAGCCCGCGCTCGGCCTCGCCGTTCATCGCGCTGAACATGGCGGCAATCCCCAAGGATCTGATGGAGTCGGAGCTGTTCGGCCACGAGAAAGGTGCCTTCACCGGTGCGGCCAATCAGCGCCGCGGCCGCTTCGAGCAAGCCGACGGCGGCACGCTGTTTCTCGACGAGATCGGCGACATGCCGGCCGACACGCAGACGCGCCTGCTGCGCGTACTGGCCGATGGCGAGTTCTACCGGGTCGGCGGCCACACGCCGGTGCGCGTCGATGTGCGCATCATCGCCGCCACGCACCAGGACCTGGAAACGCTGGTGCAGGCCGGCAAGTTCCGTGAGGACCTGTTCCACCGTCTGAACGTCATCCGCATTCATATTCCCAGGCTGTCCGATCGCCGCGAGGACATCCCGGCGCTGGCCGAGCACTTCCTCGCCAGCGCCGCGCAGGAGCTTTCGGTGGAAACCAAGGTGCTCAAGCCGGAAACCAAGGAATACCTGCAACACCTGCCATGGCCGGGCAACGTGCGCCAATTGGAGAACACCTGCCGCTGGATCACGGTGATGGCATCCGGGCGCGAAGTGCATGTCGACGACCTGCCGCCGGAGCTGCTCAACCAGCAGGCCGAGGCACAGCCGGCGCACAACTGGGAACAGGCGCTGCGCAACTGGTCCGACCAAGCCCTGGCGCGCGGCCAGAGCAACCTGCTCGACGAGGCGGTGCCGGCCTTCGAACGGATCATGATCGAGACGGCACTCAAGCACACCGCCGGCCGCCGCCGCGATGCCGCGCTGCTGCTCGGATGGGGTCGCAACACCCTGACGCGCAAGATCAAGGAGCTGGGGATGCGCGTCGATGGCGCCGACGACGATGAAGGAGACGACAGCTGACCTACCCGTGGGCGGCGAGATATAGAGAGTGACCACGAACCCCGCTGCCGGCGGGGTTCATTATTTCTGACGCAGCGATTCTTTCAGCTCACGGTCGCTTGGCCGCCACCACCTTTACCGCGAGGCGCCAGCCGCCATCGCGACGTTCTCCACGCCACTGCCCCTGCAACGGCCGCGCCGCGACCAGATGCAGCAACAGACCTTTCTCGGTCTGCTGTAGGCGCCACGCCACCGGCATGCCGTCTATCTGCAACTGTCCGGCCTGCGGCTCGCCCTCGGCCTGGAACAGCAGGGCGAACGCCCCTTCGAGGTGCTCGTCATATATCTCGGGCTCGCGGTCGAACTGCAACGAAAGGCCTTGCGGTTGCGACTCCAGCACCTCGAGCTGGACCGGCCCCGGCGCGGTGAGGCGACCGATCATCAGCCCGATCAGCAGACCGATCAGCACCAGCGAGCCGAAAAAGCGCCGCCGCAGCCGCGGCATCGGGTCCTGCTCCCCGGTAGAATGCCGCCGATCCTCAACCTCGGTGCTGCGCATGTTTCACGTGATCCTGTTCCAACCGGAAATTCCGCCCAATACCGGCAACATTATCAGGCTCTGCGCCAATACCGGCTGCCACCTGCACCTGATCGAGCCGCTGGGTTACGAGCTGGACGACAAGCGCCTGCGCCGCGCCGGCCTCGACTACCACGAGTACGCCACGCTGGAGCGTCACGCCGACCTGCCGAGCTGCCTCGCGCGGATCGGCATCGACGCCGCAAACCCCGACGGCCCGCGACTGTTCGCCTTTACCACCAAGGGCTCGCAGCCCTTTCATGAAGTGTCCTATCGACGCGGCGATGCGCTGCTGTTCGGCCCGGAGAGTCGCGGCCTGCCGGCGGAGATCCGTGACGCCCTGCCCAACGAGCAACGCCTGCGCCTGCCGATGCGGCCCGACAGCCGCAGCCTGAACCTGTCGAACACCGTGGCCGTCGCGGTGTACGAGGCCTGGCGCCAGCACGGCTTCGCCATGGAGTGAGCGGTACAACCTTGTGACAACGGGTCCTGAACGATCCGCCGTGGTCCCCGTCGTAAACAGACAAGCTCCCTTGGCAGCAGGAGAAACGACGTGTCCCAGACCAAGTTCAGGCCCTACCACGCGCCCGCGGGCGGCTGGGGATCAGCCTACTCCGTCGCCAATATCCTGCTGCGTGAGCGCGTCTCGCCGGCCGGTATCGGCCTGCTGCTCAAGCAGAACAAACCGATCGACGGTTTCGCCTGTGTCAGTTGCGCCTGGGCCAAGCCGCATCCGTCACGACCACTGTCGTTCTGCGAGAACGGCGCCAAGGCGACTGCGTGGGAAACCACGTCGCTGCGCTGCGGCCCGGAATTCTTTGCCAGGCACAGCGTCAGCGAGCTGCTCAACTGGAGCGACTACGATCTCGAGCAGCAGGGCCGGCTGACCCATCCGCTGCGCTACGACGCTGCCAGCGATCACTATCAGCCGGTCAGCTGGGATGAAGCCTTCGCCGAGATCGGTGCCGAGCTCAAGGCCATGGCCGATCCCGACCAGGTGGTGTTCTACATGTCCGGCCGCGCGGCGCTGGAAACGGCCTACATGTATGGTCTGCTGGCGCGGCTGTACGGCACCAACAACCTGCCGGACAGCTCCAACATGTGCCACGAGAGCACCTCGGTGGCGCTGCCGGAGAGCATCGGCGTGCCGGTGGCGACCGTCACCCTGAACGATTTCGAGCACACCGACGGGCTGTTCTTCTTCGGCCACAACACCGGCACCTCCAGCCCGCGGATGCTGCATCAGCTGCAGGAAGCCCGTGAACGCGGCGCTCAGATCGTCACCTTCAATCCGCTGCGCGAGCGCGGGCTGGAGCGCTTCGTCAATCCGCAGTCGCCGCGCGAGATGCTCACACCGGACAGCACGGTGATCAGCACCCAGTACCACCAGCTCGCCATCGGCGGCGACATGGCCGCCATCGCCGGCATGTGCAAGGCGCTGTTCGCCATGGACGACCAGGCCGTCGCCGAGGGCCGCAAGCGCGTGCTCGATATGGCTTTCATCGAGCAGCACACCCACGGCTTCGAAGCCTTCGAGCAACGCATCCGCAGCTACAGCTGGGGACATCTGGAACGCCGCTCGGGCTTGAGCCGTACCGCCATGGAGGCCGTGGCCACCGTTTATGCCAGCTGTGAACGGGTTATCGCGCCATACGGCATGGGCCTGACCCAGCACCGCTACGGCGTACAGACCATCCAGATGCTGGTCAACCTGCTGCTGTTGCGCGGCAACATCGGCAAGGAAGGCGCAGGCATCCTGCCGGTGCGCGGTCATTCCAACGTGCAGGGCCAGCGCACCGTCGGCATCACCGAAAAGGCGGCAAAGGTGCCGGCGGACAATCTGCGCCGACAGTTCGGCTTCGAGCCGCCGGGCGATGACGGCGTGAACACCGTGGAGGCCTGCGAAGGCATTCTCGACGGCAGCATCCGCGGCTTCATCGGCCTGGGCGGCAACTTCGTCCGCGCCATTCCCGACACCCTGCAGATGGAGCCGGCGTGGCGCAAGCTGCGGCTGTCGGTACAGGTATCGACCAAGCTCAATCGCAATCACCTGATCACCGGTGAGGTGTCCTATATCCTGCCCTGCCTGGGACGGACCGAGATCGACCGCCAGGCCACCGGCGAGCAGCGTCACACCACCGAGGACAGCACCGGCTGCATCCGCGCCTGGCGCGGCGCCGCCCAGCCTGCCGGCGAGCTACTGCTGTCGGAACCGGCAATCATCGCGCGGCTGGCCAAGGCCACGCTGGCGCCCAACCCGATGCTGGACTGGGATGCCTGGGTCGCGGACTACAGCCTGATCCGCGACGCCATTGCCGAGAGTTACCCGGAGATCTTCCACGACTTCAACGTGCGCATGATGGAGCCCGGCGGCTTCCACCGCCCGCTCGGTGCGAGCGAACGACGCTGGGATACCGAGTCGGGCAAGGCCAACTTCATCAATCCGCCATCGCTGTCCGCCGACCCGGATACCGAAGAAAACGGCCACGAGCAGCACGACGTACTGCAGATGATGACGCTGCGCAGCAATGACCAATTCAACACCACTGTCTACGGCTACGACGACCGCTTCCGCGGCATTCATGGCACCCGCGCGGTGATCCTGATGAACCGCAACGACATCGCCCGCCTGGGCCTGGCCGAGAACGATCGCATCGAAGCGATCACCGTGGTCGACGATGGCGTGCATCGCGCAGTCAGCCCGTTGCGGGTGACGCCCTACAACATTCCCGAGGGCTGCTGCGCCGGCTATTACCCGGAATGCAACGCGCTGTTACCGGTCTGGCACCACGCCGAACGCAGCAAGGTGCCGGCGGCCAAGTCGATCCCGGTGCGCCTGCGCAAGCTGATCGCCGCGGCGGTTGCCGGCGACGTGCCGCGCCAGCCCAGTCGCCCGCAGCGCGGCGAAGAGCCCGGACCGGCCTGAGCGACTGAGCGCTGCAAAGCAAAGCGCTGTAACACGGCTGTCGATGAACCTCATCGACAGCCGTTGAAAAGCGGCCAGCAGTCCCCCATATCAACCGCATTCGGGCATTCATCGCCCCGCAGTGTGGAGATTTTCCTTTGACCACCATCGTTTCAGTGCGCCGCAACGGCAAAGTCGTCATGGGCGGCGACGGCCAGGTTTCCCTGGGCAACACCGTCATGAAAGGCAACGCCAAGAAGGTCCGCCGCCTCTATCACGGCCAGGTACTGGCGGGCTTCGCCGGTGCCACCGCCGACGCCTTCACCCTCTTCGAACGCTTCGAAGGCCAGCTGGAGAAACATCAGGGCCACCTGGTTCGCGCCGCCGTCGAGCTGGCCAAGGACTGGCGTACCGACCGTTCGCTGAGTCGCCTGGAAGCCATGCTGGCGGTGGCCAACAAGGATGCCTCGCTGATCATCACCGGCAACGGCGACGTGGTGCAGCCCGAGGACGACCTGATCGCCATGGGCTCTGGCGGCGGTTTCGCCCAGGCCGCGGCCAAGGCACTGCTGCTCAAGGCCGGCGCCGACATGTCGGCCCAGGAAATCGCCGAAACGGCGCTGAACATCGCCGGCAGCATCTGCGTGTTCACCAACCAGAATCTGACCATAGAGGAGCTGGACAGCGCGGTCTGACAGGCCGATGAAAAACTAGCCGCGTTGCCTCGCCTAGGTTTTTCAAGCCGCCTGTTTGGTACCCCGCCCAGCTTCCGGAGTAATGAAGAAATGTCCATGACGCCCCGCGAGATCGTCCACGAACTCAACCGCCACATCATCGGCCAGGACGACGCCAAGCGTGCCGTGGCTATCGCTCTGCGCAACCGCTGGCGGCGCATGCAGCTGCCGGCTGAACTGCGCCAGGAAGTCACCCCGAAGAACATCCTGATGATCGGCCCGACCGGTGTCGGCAAGACCGAAATCGCCCGCCGCCTGGCCAAGCTGGCCAATGCGCCCTTCCTGAAAGTGGAAGCGACCAAGTTCACCGAGGTCGGCTATGTCGGCCGTGACGTCGAATCGATCATTCGCGACTTGGCCGACGCCGCGCTGAAGATGCTGCGCGAGCAGGAGGTGCACAAGATGCGCCACCGCGCCGAAGACGCCGCCGAAGAGCGCATTCTCGATGCGCTGCTGCCGCCAGCGCGCCCGGTGGGCTTCTCCGAGGAGCCAATGCAGGCGAGCGATTCCAACACCCGCCAGCTGTTCCGCAAGCGCCTGCGCGAGGGGCAGCTGGACGACAAGGAAATCGACATCGAAGTGGCCGAAAGCCCGGCCGGCGTGGAGATCATGGCCCCACCCGGCATGGAGGAGATGACCAACCAGCTGCAGAACCTCTTCGCCAACATGGGCAAGGGCAAGAAGAAGAGCCGCAAGCTGAAGATCAAGGAAGCCTTCAAGCTGATCCGCGACGAGGAGGCCGCGCGCCTGGTCAATGAAGAAGACCTCAAGGCCCGCGCCCTGGAAGCGGTTGAGCAGAACGGTATCGTCTTCATCGACGAGATCGACAAGGTGGCCAAGCGCGGCAATACCAGCGGCGCCGACGTCTCCCGCGAGGGCGTGCAGCGCGACCTGCTGCCGCTGATCGAAGGCAGCACGGTCAACACCAAGCTGGGCATGGTCAAGACCGACCACATCCTCTTCATCGCCTCCGGCGCTTTCCACCTGTCCAAGCCCAGCGACCTGGTGCCGGAACTGCAGGGTCGCCTGCCGATCCGCGTCGAGCTCAAGGCGCTGTCACCGCAGGACTTCGAGCGCATCCTCACCGAGCCGCATGCGGCGCTCACCGAGCAATACCGTGAACTGCTGAAAACCGAGGGCCTGCACATCGAGTTTCTCGAAGACGGCATCAAGCGCATCGCCGAGATCGCCTGGCAGGTCAACGAGAAGACCGAGAACATCGGCGCGCGTCGCCTGCACACGCTGCTCGAGCGGCTGCTGGAAGAGGTTTCCTTCAGTGCTGGCGATATCGCAGCCAAGCAGGACGGCGAAGCGATCCGCATCGACGCTGCCTACGTCAACGAGCACCTCGGCGAACTGGCGCAGGACGAAGACCTGTCGCGCTACATTCTCTAACCGTCGCGGCCGTGGCGATCGCCGCGGCCGGTTTTCCGGAGCGTTGCATGCGCATCCCCACCGCAATCAAGCTGCACAAGGCATCGAAAACGCTGGAGCTGGAGTACGGCGCCGACGAGCGCTACGTGCTGTCCGCCGAGTTCCTGCGTGTGCATTCGCCCTCGGCGGAAGTCCAGGGCCACGGCAATCCGGTGCTGCAGACCGGCAAGCTGAACGTCGGCCTGGAGCAGATCGAGCCGGCCGGCCAGTACGCACTGAAGCTGACCTTCAGCGACGGCCACGACAGCGGCCTGTTTACCTGGGACTATCTGGAACGCCTGGCGCTGAATCAGCAAGCGCTGTGGGATGACTATCTCGCGGCGCTGGCGGCCGCTGGCAAGTCACGCGACCCGAATGAATCGGTCGTCAAGCTGATGTTGTGAGGACGAACCCGTAGGGTGGATCACGCTTCATCGATCCACCGGGTGACGGCACACCGGATGGCGCTCCACCCATTGGAGTCGCGGTGGATGTAAAAAGCGACATCCACCCTACGTCCCCGCACCTATTCGAGGCGCCCGTTAAGCTGGGCGCCAGCTCAGACCAGCGCCTTGTCCAACGCCCGCTCGATCTGGCCCTTGATGCTGCCGCCCATGGCCGAGAGCAGCAGGCCGAGGTTGAGCAGCACCTTGACGCTGTCCTCGTAGACTTCGATGCGCCCGTCCGCACCGCTGCGCTTGACGGCCAGCACATCGCCCTGCCACTGACAGCTCACGCCGAACTCGCGAGCTAGGCGCGCGGCCAGCTCGTCGGCCTTCTCGCGTGCGGCCTCGCGGCCAAGATTGTGGGTACGTTCGACGATGATCTGGGCCATTACGACTCCTGGCTGCGCCCGAAAAGGCGCGCACTATAGCAAAGCAGCGACGAACGGCGGAGGGAGCCATAGCGTGCCCACAAGAGGCTGCAGGCGCGCACGGCGACTTCCCTTCTCGGCGACCGGCCTCCCCAACCCTGCGACATGTCGCCGCTAGACCTTTTGCCGGCCGCGGCCAGCTCGACGCTTATCAGCCGGCCATTTAGGTTTAGAATGCCGGGCACATTCTTCTCGGCGAAAGTGACATGACCGACCCTCGCAAAGCGCATGACGCAGAACCGACCACCCATTTCGGCTACAAGAACGTGCCGGAAAGCCAGAAGGCGCAGAAGGTGGCCGAGGTGTTCCACTCCGTGGCCGCCAAGTACGACCTGATGAACGACCTGATGTCCGGTGGCGTGCATCGCCTGTGGAAGCGCTTCACCATCGAGCTGTCCGGCGCCCGCCACGGTAACCGCGTGCTGGATATCGCCGGCGGCACCGGTGACCTGACCCGCCAGTTCTCGCGCATCGTCGGCCCTACCGGCGAGGTGGTGCTGGCCGACATCAATGCTTCGATGCTCAAGGTCGGCCGCGACAAGCTGCTGGACAAGGGCGTGGCCGGCAACGTCAAGTTCGTCCAGGCCGATGCCGAGAAGCTGCCCTTCCCGGACAACCACTTCGACGTGGTCACCATCGCTTTCGGCCTGCGCAACGTGACGCACAAGGAAGACGCCATCGCTTCCATGCTGCGCGTGCTGAAGCCGGGCGGCCGTCTGCTGGTGCTGGAATTCTCCAAACCGACCAATCAGCTGTTCTCCAAGGCCTATGACGCCTACTCGTTCAGCCTGTTGCCGATGATGGGCAAGCTGATCACCAACGACGCCGAGAGCTATCGCTACCTGGCCGAGTCGATCCGCATGCACCCGGATCAGGAAACCCTCAAGAGCATGATGGAGACCGCCGGTTTCGAGCGCGTCAGCTATCACAACATGACCGGCGGCATCGTCGCCCTGCACCGCGGCATCAAGCCCTGATGTTGCGCACTGCCCTGCTGGCCGGTGCCGAGCGCGGCATCAATCGCGTCCTGCGCCTGGACCCCACCGCACTGCCGCGACTGGCACGCCTGAACGGCCGGATCATCGAGATCGACTGCACCGCGCCGGCCTGGCGCCTGTTCATTCTCGCCGATGACGAAGGTCTGCGCCTGGCCAGCAACTGGGGCGCGGAGGCCGATTGCCGCCTGCGCGCGCCAGCGAGCAGCCTGCTGCGCCTGGCCGTCAGCCGCAACAAGACCGCGGTGCTGCATGGCCCCGAGGTCGAGATCGACGGTGACAGCGGACTGCTGATGAACCTCGCCGAAGTGCTGCAGGATCTGGAGCTGGACTGGGAATACGAAGTTTCCCGCTGGCTCGGCCCGGTCGGCGCACAACTGCTCGGTTCCAGCCTGCGTAGCCCAGTGGACTGGGTACGCGACAGCGCCGACTCGCTGCGTCAGGATCTTGCCGACTACCTCAGCGAGGAGTCGCGGATGCTGGTCGGCCAGGCCGAAGCCCAGGCACGTTTCGACGAGCTGGATGACATGAAACTTGCCCTCGACCGACTCGAAGCCCGCATCGAGCGCCTCGCCCTCAACCTGAATCCAGATCGCCCCGAATGAAGCTGTTCGCCGCCGCACGCCGCCTGTTTCGCATCCTGCTGGTGGTGATCCGCTACCGCCTCGATGACATCATTCTCGACCTGCCGATGCCCTGGTGGCTGCGCGCGACCAGCTATCTGCTGCCCTGGCGCTGGATTCCGCGTCGGCGCAGCGAGTTGTCCCGTGGCGCACGGCTGCGCCTGGCGCTGGAAGGTCTGGGGCCGATCTTCATCAAGTTCGGGCAGATCCTCTCCACCCGCCGCGACCTGCTGCCGCCGGATATCGCCGAAGAGCTGGCGATGCTGCAGGACCGCGTGCCGCCATTCGATTCAGCCGTCGCCACAGCGCTGATCGAGCGCCAACTGGGTGCGTCGGTGGGGGAGATCTTTGCCCGCTTCGACAGCAAGCCGCTGGCCTCCGCCTCGGTGGCTCAGGTGCATGCGGCCAAGCTGCGTTCCGGCGAGGAAGTGGTGGTCAAGGTGGTGCGCCCGAACCTCAAGCCGATCATCAGTCAGGATCTGGCCTGGCTGTTCATGCTGGCCAACAGCGCCGAGCGCATCTCCATCGACGCGCGCCGTCTGCACCTGGTGGAAGTCGTCGACGACTACGCCAAGACCATCTACGACGAGCTGGACCTGTTGCGCGAAGCGGCCAACGCCAGCCAGCTCAAGCGCAATTTCGAAGGCTCGCCGCTGCTCTACGTGCCGCAGATCTACTGGGACTATTGCCGCCCGCAGGTGCTGGTGATGGAGCGCATCTACGGCGTCCCGGTGACCGACATGGCCGGGCTGGCGCGGCAGAACACCGATATGCGCCAGCTCGCCGAGCGCGGCGTGGAGATCTTCTTCACCCAGGTGTTTCGCGACAGCTTCTTCCATGCCGACATGCACCCCGGCAACATCTTCGTCAGCAGCCATCAGCCGTGGAGCCCGCAGTACATCGCGGTGGACTTCGGCATCGTCGGCAGCCTGACGCCCGAGGATCAGGACTACCTGGCGCGCAACCTGATGGCCTTCTTCAAGCGCGACTACCGCAAGGTCGCCCAGCTGCATATCGATTCGGGCTGGGTGCCGGCGGAAACCAAGGTCAACGAGTTCGAGGCGGCAATCCGCACCGTCTGCGAGCCGATCTTCGAGAAGCCGCTGAAGGACATCTCCTTCGGCCAGCTGCTGGTGCGTCTGTTCCAGGTGGCGCGGCGCTTCAACATGGAAGTGCAGCCACAACTGGTGCTGCTGCAGAAGACACTGCTCAACATCGAAGGCCTCGGTCGCGAGCTGTACCCGGATCTCGACCTCTGGAGCACCGGGCAGCCTTATCTCGAGCGCTGGATGCGCGAACGCATGAGCCCCAAGCAGCTGATCAAGAATGTGCACGCACAGATCGAGCAACTGCCGCATCTGGCACACATGACCCGCGAGCTGCTCGAGCGTATGTCGCACCCCCATGCGAACAACCCGCCGCCGCCCTGGCGCGAGCGCCATCGCGGCTGGCCGCTGCGCCTGATCGGCGCGCTGCTGCTTGGCAGTGGCGCCACACTGGCGGCCAGCGCCGAGAATCTTGCTGCCATCACCGCATGGCCGGCCTGGGTCATGCTGGTGGCCGGCGTCTTCATCGTGGTACGCCGATAGCCATCGCTGGTGCGGGCTGGCACACTTGGGCGCATTGAGTGGAGAACCGGATGAACTGGCTGGACGAAATCAACTGGAACGCCGACGGCATGGTCCCGGCGATCGCGCAGGACTACCAGAGCGGTCGCGTGCTGATGATGGCCTGGATGAACCGCGAGGCGCTGGCGCTGACCGCGCAGGAAGGCCGCGCCATCTATTGGTCACGTTCGCGTGGCAAGCTGTGGCGCAAGGGCGAGGAGTCCGGGCATGTGCAGCGGCTGCATGAGCTGCGCCTGGATTGCGACGCCGACGTGATCATCCTGATGGTCGAGCAGATCGGCGGCATCGCCTGCCATACTGGCCGGGAAAGCTGCTTCTACCGTGTCTTCGAAAATGGCAGCTGGAAAGTCGTCGAGCCGGTTCTCAAGGACCCGCACGCCATCTATGCGGAGCACAAGCATGAGTGACACCCTGACCCGTCTGGCCGAGGTGCTGGAGGCCCGCAAGGGTGCGGCGCCGGACAGCTCCTACGTTGCCAGCCTGTATCACAAGGGCCTGAACAAGATTCTCGAGAAGGTCGGTGAGGAATCGGTGGAAACCATCCTCGCCGCCAAGGACGCCGCCGTGAGTGGCGACGCCAGCGACCTGATCTACGAAACCGCCGATCTGTGGTTCCACAGCATGGTCATGCTCGCCGCGCTCGGCCAGCACCCGCAGGCAGTGCTGGATGAACTGGATCGACGCTTCGGTCTCTCCGGACACGCGGAAAAAGCCGCGCGTCCGCAAACCTGATTCACATCGGAGATATCACCATGGGTTTTGGCGGCATCAGCATCTGGCAACTCCTGATCATTCTGCTCATCGTCATCATGTTGTTCGGCACCAAGCGCCTCAAGGGCCTGGGCTCCGACCTCGGTGATGCGATCAAGGGCTTCCGCAAATCCATGGGCACCGACGAGGAAAAGCCCGGCGTCGAAGACAAGCAGAACCACACCATCGATGCGCAAGCGCGCAAGGTCGAAGAACCGACCAAGAAAGACTAGTCCCTGGCTCGACGCGGTCACGCAGTGCTGCGCGACCGCTCTCTCTATTGATGTGAGCACGTCCTGATGTTCGATATCGGTTTCACCGAACTGCTACTGGTCGGCCTGGTGGCGCTGATGGTGCTCGGCCCGGAGCGCCTGCCGGGTGCGGTGCGAACCACCGGCCTGTGGGTTGGCAGGCTGAAGCGCAGCTTCAGCAACATCAAGGCCGAAGTGGAGCGCGAAATCGGCGCCGACGAGATCCGTCGCCAGCTGCATAACGAGCGCATCCTCGACCTTGAGCGGGAGATGAAGCAGAGCATCATGCCGCCAGCGCCATCCAGCCCCTCGACTGCCGCCACGCCGCCAGCGGCGGGCAACGCGACCGAGGTCGCCGCCAGCGCTGGCAGCAGCGCAGCCGACGTCGGCAGCACGCTAGCGCCACCTGCGGAATCGTCTGCCTCCAGCGCCGAAGCCGTGCCCACTCCTCGCCCCGACAGATCACCCGAACCATGAGCCAGTCTTCCATCGACGACCAGGAAATGCCGCTGGTCGCGCATCTGACCGAGCTGCGCAAGCGCCTGCTGCGTTGCGTCGTGGCCATCGCCCTGCTGTTCGGCGGGCTGTTCTATTTCTCGCAGCAGATCTACGCACTGGTCGCCGCACCGCTGCGCGCCTATCTGCCCGAAGGCGCGACGATGATTGCCACTGGCGTCGCCTCGCCCTTCCTGACACCGTTCAAACTGACGCTGATGGTTGCGCTGTTCCTGTCGATGCCGGTAATCCTGCACCAGATCTGGGGCTTCATCGCGCCCGGGCTGTACAAGCACGAAAAGCGCATCGCCGTGCCGCTGCTGGTGTCGAGCATCTTCCTGTTTTACGCCGGCATGGCATTCGCCTACTTCGTGGTGTTCCCGATCATGTTCGGCTTCTTCGCCAGCGTGACACCGGAAGGCGTGGCGATGATGACCGACATCGGCCAATACCTCGACTTCGTGCTTACGCTGTTCTTCGCCTTCGGCGTGGCGTTCGAGATTCCGGTGGCGACGTTCCTGCTGATCTGGGTCGGTATCGTCGATGTCGCCACCCTGCGCAAGAGCCGCCCGTACGTGATCGTTGGCTGCTTCGCCGTCGGCATGGTGCTCACACCGCCCGACGTGTTCTCCCAGGCGCTGCTGGCCGTGCCGATGTGGCTGCTGTTCGAGGCTGGGGTGATCTGCGGCAGCCTGGTGAAGAAACGCGACCCGCATTTCCGCGGCGACGCCGAGGACGAAGCGCCGGAAACCGGTGACCAGCCCCCCGCTCCACGCCCGTGAACCTGCTACTGCTCGAGCAGGCAGACTTCGTCGCCGATGACCATGTTCTGTTGCGTGATCGGCGCCTGACACACCTGCAACAGGTTCATCGCGCGGAAGTCGGCGAGAGCCTCAAGGTCGGCCTGCTTGGCGGCGACATGGGTAGTGGCCGCCTGTTGCGTCTGGATGCCGGCGAAGCGGAACTGCAGGTCAGCTTCGACCAACCGCCACCGGCCAAGCTGCCGCTGACTCTGCTGCTGGCACTTCCGCGGCCGAAAATGCTCCGCCGCGTACTGCAGACCGTCGCGACCATGGGCGTGCCGCAACTGGTGCTGCTGAACAGCTATCGGGTGGAGAAAAGCTTCTGGCAGACGCCCTTCCTTGAACCGGCCGCGATCCATGAACAGCTGATTCTTGGCCTGGAGCAGGCGCGCGACACCGTGCTGCCGGAAGTCATCATCGAAAAGCGCTTCAAGCCCTTCGTTGAGGATCGCCTACCGCAACTCAGCGCGGGCACCCTGGGCCTGGTCGGTCATCCCGGCGACTATCCGCACTGTCCACGCGCTGTCGTTGGGCCTGTCACGCTGGCGATTGGCCCGGAAGGCGGCTGGATTCCCTACGAGGTGGAAAAGCTCGCCGCCGCGGGGCTGCAGCCGGTACAGCTGGGCGAGCGCATCCTGCGCGTCGAGACGGCAGTCAGCGCCCTGCTGGCCAGGCTGTTTTAAGCCCGCGCCATAGCACAGCCAGGCCTTCGTTCGCCGCGCGAGCCATGGCGCCCCGATGAACGTAACGCACCCACCCGGTGCCAGGGAGTCAGAGGCTAAGACTGCTCATGTTTCCGTGCGACCGCACGGGGACTCTGACCTATGCCCTAATCCAATAAAGAGCCGTTCTTGCCATGCGACCATTGACCATAGACATGCACCGTCTGGAGTACGCTCTGGATGGACGCGACAGCGCCGAGTACTACCTGGATCTAGAGAACGGCGAGATCCGCGCCGTCTTCCCGAGCGAGCCAGCACCCGGCGTCATGGAGAAATACGACGTACAGCAGGATCGCTACCTTCACATCGAACCGCTGGAGCTGGCGCAATCGATCGCCATGCGTGAAGCCTTCCTCTTCACCCAGCATGACCCCATCGCCCATGCAGTACTGAGCAATGCGCTCAAGGGCCGCAAGCCGCTACGCACATTCGATTTCAAGCTGGAGGACTTTCCAGAGGTCAGGGAGGCCTGGCTGCACTACCAGACCGTGCAGCTGCGCGAATATGCGGTCACCTGGTTGCGCGATAACGATTTGGAGCCAGTGCCGGTGCGGCACTGACATCCTGATCAGCTTTCGAGGAGAAAGGTCACCGGTCCGTCGTTGACCAGATGCACCTGCATATCGGCGCCGAAACGCCCGCAGGCTACCTGCGGGTGCTGGGCGCGCGCTTGCGCCAGCAGATAGTCATATAGCGCTTCGCCCTGCGCGGGTGGCGCCGCGCTGGAAAAGCTCGGCCGCAAGCCGCTGCGGGTGTCAGCCGCCAGGGTGAACTGGGAAACCAGCAGCAGACCGCCGCCGATATCCTTCAGCGAGCGATTCATCTTGCCCTGCTCGTCGCTGAAGACCCGGTAGTTGAGCAGCTTGTGCAGCAGCTTGTCGGCCCGCGCGTGGTCGTCTTCGCGCTCGACACCGACCAAGACGAGCAAACCCTGGTCGATGGACCCGACAACCTCGCCCGCTACCTCGACGCGTGCCTGGCGCACGCGCTGAATCAGCCCCTTCATTCGGCATCCGCCGGCGGCAGATCGAGCAGACGATGGGCGATCTCGCCGGCAGCACGCACCAGGGCATCGGCAATACCCAGCTCCGCCGCCGAATGCCCGGCATCACGGATGATCTGCAACTCGCTGTTCGGCCACGCCTGATGCAGCGCCCAGGCATTGTCCAACGGGCAGATCGCATCGTAGCGGCCATGCACGATGATGCCCGGCAGGTGGGCGATCTTCGGCATGTCGCGCAAGAGCTGATCCGGTTCGAGAAAGGCCTGATTGACGAAGTAATGGCATTCGATACGGGCCATCGACAGCGCCCGGTGGGTATCAGCAAAGCGATCGACCACCTGATTGTTCGGGCGCAGCGTCGCGGTACGCCCTTCCCAGCAGGACCAGGCCTTCGCGGCATGCATCTGGGCGATCTGGTCGGTCCCGGTGAGGCGTCGATGGAACGCCTGCATCAGGTCGTCACGCTCTTCGGGCGGAATCGGTGAGAGGAAATCCTGCCAATAGTCAGGGAACAGCCGACTGGCGCCCTCCTGATAGAACCAGGCGAGATCCTGTGGCCGGCAGAGGAAGATGCCGCGCAGGATCAGGGCGTGCACGTGTTCCGGGTAGGTCTGCGCATAGGCCAGCGAGAGCGTCGAGCCCCAGGAGCCACCGAACAGCACCCATTTGTCGATGCCCAGATGCTCGCGGATACGCTGCATGTCGGCGATCAGATGCGCTGTGGTGTTGTTTTCCAGGCTGGCATGAGGTGTCGAGCGGCCACAGCCGCGCTGATCGAAGGTGATGATGCGGTACAGGCTCGGATCGAAGAAGCGCCGGCTCATGGCGTCACAGCCACCGCCGGGGCCACCATGGACGAACAGCACGGGCAGACCATCCGGCGACCCACTCTCGTCGACATAGAGCACATGCGGTTCTTCTACCGCCAGCTCGTGCCGGGCGTAGGGTTTGATCTCCGGATACAAGGTCTGCATGGCACACTCCTGATCTGCGGCGGGCCGGCCGGCCCCCATGACGTTAGCGGCATCATAACGAGGTTAACGGAGTTGAGCATGTCAGCATGGAAAATAGCGGCGCTGGCGGTGCTGCTGGCACTCGTCGGCTGCGGTGGCAACACCCCGGAAGCGGCATTGCAGCTGGCGGTAGAGCAGTTGCAGGCAAAGCTGGAGAGCAAGCAGACCGGGGCACTGATGGAGCTATTGCATGCCGATTTCCAGGCCCAGCGCCAATACGACCGCGAGTGGGCAAGACGCACCGCAACGCTGATGTTCCTGCGTCATCGCAATGTTCGGGTAATCGCCCTCAGCCAGCGCAGCTGGGTCGATCCGACCTATCCTGATCGCGGCCATACCGAGGCGCAGGTAGCGCTCACTGGCGCCGAGGCACTGCTGCCGCAGCAGGCGGGGCATTATCAGGTCAGGCTCGAGTGGCGCCAGGAGCAGGGTGAATGGCAGCTGGCGCGCCTGGAATGGGACTGACAGGCCAGACGATCACTGCCGCCAGAGCAGCTCGCTGGTGTCATAACCGCGTCGCTCAGCCTCGTGGAGCAGACGCTTGCGTGTCGCCTGGTCGACTTCGGTATCGCGTGCCAGCAACCAGAGGTACTTGCGATCCGGGCTGCCGACCAGCGCCGTGCTATAGCCCTCATCCAGATAAAGCACCCAGTAGTGCCCCTTGGTCAGATCGGGAAAGAGCCGGCTGAACCAGTTATCGAAGCGTACCCAGAGCCGGTCGGTGCTGCCGGCTTGCTGCGGCACCGCTTCGCCTTTGGCTTCCTGCCAGTCGCCGTCTTCGGTTTCGCAGCGGTTGGTCACTGCCACGCTGCCGTCGGCCTGCAACTGGTAATGCGCTTCGGAGCGCACGCAATCACGCTGAAAGAACATCGGCAAGCGCGCCAGCTCGTACCAGGTTCCCTGATAGCGCTGGAGGTCCACCTCGCCTACGGTCTCGGGGGGCTGTTCGCGGCTACCACCCACGCATCCGCTCAACAGCGTCAGGCACAGCAGGACCACACTCGCACGCATCGGACTCTCCAAGCTACGTTGATAGCTACTTCAGGCCCTTGCCGGAAAACATCATCACTTGGTCGCCGGCGAACTGGACGCTGATGAAACGGTTCTTCTCACCCCAAGTGCAGCTGGACATACCCAGCGCACCCGCGCATTCGGAGGGCTTACCGAGCAGCTTTTCCACTTCCACCCGTTCCATGCCGGGCTTGAGCTTGGCGAAGTTCTCCTGGGTGACCGGACTGCAGGCAACCAGCAACACGGCGCAGGCAAGCAGAAATGGGGTACGCAATGACATATCGAGCTCCTTGCTTGTTCTAAGGTTCAATGCCCAGCGCAAAGGCGCCACAGGCGTTGCCCGAGTAGTAGCCGACCTCAGAAGGACGAGCCCGGCTGTTCCAGAAATAATTGCTCGGTGTCGCTGGATTCACGACCGAGAATGGCGTTGCGATGGGGGAAGCGGCCGAAGCGCGAGATCACTTCGCGGTGGCGCTCGGCGTAGTCGAGGAAGCCGAGGAACAGCGGCTGTTCCTGCTCATCGGCAATATCACGCAGAGCACTGAAGTGCGCGACCGCCAGGTCCTGCACCGCCAGGTTTTCCGCGTGCTCCAGCACCAGGTAGATGAACACGCGCTGGATCGGCGCCAGCAGCATGTCACCGCCATGCGCCAGACCGTCGCGAACAAGCTGTTGCGCGCGTTCGTCGCCGGCGAAGGCTCGTGGCGTTTGGCGATGGATCATGCGTGGTAGCTGATCGAGCAGCAGGATCAGCGCCAGCCAACCCTCGGGCAGCTCCGCCCAATCCTGCAGTTCACCGTTCAGCGCCTGCTCGACCAGTTCGCCGAAGCGCTCGCGCGCCTCGGCATCCTGCTGTGCTCGGTAACCGAACCAGAGCTGCTGCTTCTCGGCAGCGATCCCGGTTGCACTGGAGCCCTGGCCGAACCACCAATTCAGCAACTCCTGCCAGGGCGCCTGCATCGATCAGCCCTGATGGTAGCCGGTGACGCGCTCGACTTCTTCCTTCGAGCCGAGGAACACCGGCACCCGCTGGTGCAGCGATTCAGGCTGGATTTCCAGAATACGCTGCGTGCCGTTGGTAGCGGCACCGCCGGCCTGCTCGACGATCATCGCCATCGGATTGGCTTCGTACATCAGGCGCAGCTTGCCGGCCATGGACGGATCGCGGTTGTCGCGCGGGTACATGAACAGCCCGCCGCGGGTGAGGATGCGGTGCACGTCGGCGACCATAGAGGCGATCCAGCGCATGTTGTAGTTCTTGCCCAGCGGGCCTTCCTTGCCAGCCAGCAACTCGCCGACATAGCGCTTGACCGGCTCTTCCCAGTGGCGCTGGTTGGACATGTTGATGGCGAATTCGGCGGTGCTCTGCGGCACGCGTAGGTGCTCGTGGGTCAGCACAAAGCTGCCCAGCTCGCGGTCCAGAGTGAAGCCCATCACGCCGTGACCGAGAGTCAGGATCAGCATGGTCTGCGGACCGTAGATGGCATAACCGGCGGCCACCTGCTCGGTGCCCGGCTGCAGGAAGGCCTCCTCGCCGAGGCTGTCGTTCTGCGAGAAGCACTGGTTGGGGCAACGCAGCACCGAGAAGATGGTGCCGACCGAGACGTTGACGTCGATGTTGCTGGAGCCGTCCAGCGGATCGAAGACCAGCAGATAGGCACCCTTCGGGTACTTGCCGGGAATCTGGTAGGCGTTGTCCATTTCCTCGGAGGCCATGCCGGCCAGGTGGCCGCCCCACTCGTTGGCCTCCAGCAGAATCTCGTTGGACAGGACGTCGAGCTTCTTCTGCACTTCGCCCTGGATGTTCTCGCTGTCGGCGCTGCCGAGTACGCCGCCGAGGGCGCCCTTGGAGACCGCATGGCTGATTTCCTTGCACGCTCGCGCCACGACCTCGATGAGAAAGCGCAGATCAGCAGGCGTGTTGTTACTGCGAGTCTGCTCGATGAGGTAGCGGCTGAGGGTTACGCGTGACATGGAAATGACTCCGGAGGAAGGATAAACCCGCGCAGTTTAGCAGGCCGTAGGAAAACTAACTCCCCTCAGACCGGTCGCGCCCCCACAGAGTTCAGCGCAGCGGCAACCAGTTTGCCAGCACCGGTAGCGCCGCGTGCGAAGTGACCGCGCGCCGGGAACGGTGTCCCGGCGCGCGTGCCGTCACATCACTTTCCAGATCTCCCGGGCGTATTCGCGAATGGTGCGGTCCGAGGAGAACCAGCCGGTACGCGCCGTGTTCAGCACCGAGGAACGCCACCAGCGCTCAGGGTCGCGCCAGCGCGCTTCGACATCCAGCTGCGCCTGCCAATAGGCCTCGAAGTCGGCGCAGACCATGAAGGTGTCGTGCCAGCTGATGCCGTCCACCAGCCCGCTATAGCGCCCCGCGTCGCCGGGCGAGAACGCGCCGCCGCGAATCGCCGAGAGCACCTCGCTGAGCCGCGGCGAAGCGCCGATGATGGCTTCGGCGTTGTATTCGTTGGCCTGTTTGCGCGCGTTCACCTGCTGCGCGGTCAGGCCGAAGATGAACATGTGCTCCAGGCCGATCTGCTCACTCATCTCCACGTTGGCGCCATCCAGCGTGCCAATGGTCAGCGCGCCGTTGAGGGCGAACTTCATATTGCTGGTGCCCGAAGCCTCCAACCCGGCGGTGGATATCTGCTCGGATAGATCGGCCGCCGGAATGATGTCCTCGGCCAGACTGACGTTGTAGTTGGGCAGGAACACCACCTTGAGCAGGCCGCGCACGGTGGGGTCGGCGTTGATCGTATTGGCGATGTCGTTGGTCAGCTTGATGATCAGCTTGGCCTGGTGGTAGCTGGCTGCCGCCTTGCCGGCGAAGATCTTCACCCGCGGCACCCAGTTGCCGCCCGGATCGGAGCGAATCGCCTGGTACAGCGCGACGGTGTGCAGCAGGTTGAGCAACTGGCGCTTGTATTCGTGGATGCGCTTCACGTGCACATCGAACAGCGCGTTCGGGTCGACGCTGATGCCCAGCCGCTCCTGAATCACGTTGGCCAGATGACGCTTGTTGGCCAACCGCTGTTCGGCGAAGCGCCGGCGGAACGCGGCCTGTTCGGCAAAGGGCTCGAGCTCGCGCAGGCGGGTTTCCGGCTGATCGAGGACTTCCTCGCCGAGGTGCTCCACCAGCAACTGGGTCAGCTGCGGATTGGCCTGATAGAGCCAGCGGCGAAAGGTGATGCCATTGGTCTTGCTGTTGATGCGCTGCGGGTACAAGCCGTGCAGATCGGTGAATACGGTCTTGCGCATCAGCTGCGTGTGCAGCGCGGAAACGCCGTTGGTGCTGTGCGAACCCAGGAATGCCAGGTTGCCCATGCGCACCCGACGACCATGATCCTCTTCGATCAGCGACACCGAGCGCAGCAGCTCGGCATCGTGAATGCCCCGCTCGCGCAGGCAGTCCAGATGATGAGCGTTGATCAGGTAGATGATCTGCATGTGCCGCGGCAACAGGCGCTCCATCAGCCCAACCGGCCAGGTTTCCAGGGCTTCGGGCAGCAGCGTGTGATTGGTATAGGACAGCGTCGCCGTGGTCAGGCGCCAGGCCTGCTGCCACTCATAGCTGTGCACGTCGACCAGCTGGCGCATCAGCTCGGCCACGGCGATGGCCGGGTGGGTGTCGTTGAGCTGGATGGCCGTGTACTCGGGCAGGCTGTCCAACGAGCCGCGCTGCTTGATGTGGCGGCGCAGCAAGTCCTGCAGCGAGGCGGCAACGAAGAAATATTCCTGGCGCAGGCGCAGCTCCTGGCCCGCCTCGGTGCTGTCGGCCGGATAGAGCACGCGCGAAATGCTCTCGGCGCGAGCCTCTTCCGCCGCGGCGCCGATATGGTCGCCCGCGTTGAAACGTGCCAGGTGGAAATCCGCCTCCGGACGGGCACGCCACAGGCGCAGCGTGTTCACCCCGGCACCGCGCCAGCCGACGATCGGCGTGTCATAGGCGATCGCCCGCACGCCTTCGGCCCAGTGCCAGAAATGTTGCACCTCGCCCTTGTCGTTGGTGGTCGCGGTGACGCTGCCACCAAAGCCGATCAGGTACTTGACCTCCGAACGCTCGAACTCCCAGGGGTTGCCGAAGTCCAGCCAGGTCTCGGTCTGCTCGTGCTGCCAGCCGTCGACGATCGCCTGACGGAACAGACCGTGGTCGTAGCGAATGCCGTAGCCATGGGAGACCACACCGAGGGTCGCCATGCTTTCCATGAAGCAGGCCGCGAGCCGCCCCAGGCCGCCATTGCCCAGCGCCGCATCCGGCTCCAGCAGGCGGATGCGGTCGATATCCACATCGAGCCCGGCCAGCGCCTCGCGCGCCACTTCGAACAAGCCAAGGTTGCTCAGACTGTCGACCAGCAGCCGACCGATGAGGAATTCCAGCGAGAGGTAGTAGACCCGCTTCTGTCCGCTGTTGTAGGCCTCACGGGTGCAATCCATCCAGCGGTCGATGGTGCTGTCGCGGGTGGCCAGGGCTACCGCATGGAACCAGTCGTAATCGGAAGCGTTCTCCGGGTCCTTGCCCACCGAATAGGTGAGCTTGCGCAACACCCGCTCCCGGAAAGCGGCAACTTCTTCGGCGGTGGCAATGGCTGTTTCCTGCGTCATGGACAGACCTCGGTTAGCGAAGACACACAAGAGGGACTCGCGGCAGCCGTGCCCGTTCACCTCCGTTCGACGTTCCAGAAAAAGCGTTGCAGGTTTCCTTTACATCTGCGCTACCGCCCGTCCGGTCGCCGCTGTCGGACAGCGCTGGCAATCGCCGTGCGGCTCGCTATGATGCGCGCGCCCGAATGCCCCGAAAGACTGCCCGTGAAGACAAGACTGATCGCCTCCGCCGACCCCGAGCGCCTGGAAACCTGGGTGCGCTACAGCGCCGGCCTGTGCCGCGACTGTCATGCCACCTGCTGCACGCTGCCGGTGGAGGTGCGCATCGACGACCTGATTCGCCTGGAGCTGGTCGATGCCTTCGAGCGCGACGAGCCGGCAAAGAACATCGCCAAGCGACTGAGCAAGGCGGGCATCGTCGAGCACTTCAACCACAAGCATGAAATCTTCACGCTGACGCGCCTGACCAACGGCGATTGCCTCTATCTGGATCGCAAAAGCAGACTCTGCACGGTCTATGCCAAGCGCCCGGACACCTGCCGCAACCACCCGCGCATCGGCCCGCGCCCCGGGTACTGTGCCTATCGCAGCAAGACAGCCGGCTGAGCGGCGCACCATCGAACGTCGCCGCCGACACCTGCAGCACCAAAACCGGAACACCTGCAACGCAGCTGAAGAGCCGCTTTTACGCGCCCCGGCAAATGCCGTGAACGGACTGGCCAAACCGTGACTCAAGAGTCATGCTTGGCGTCTGTCTGTATCTTCGCAACGTTTAGGAACCTACCCGGCATGAGCCGCGATAGCCGCTACCTGGAAGCCATTCTCCACCACGACATCCCGCTGACCCGCTCGCTAGGGCTGCGCGTCGAACAGTGGGAAAATCACGAGTTGCGCCTGCAGGTACCGCTGCAGCCGAACATCAATCACAAGAGCAGCATGTTCGGCGGCAGTCTGTATTGCGCCGCCGTGCTGGCAGGCTGGGGCTGGTTGCACCTGCGGCTGCGCGAAGCCGGTATCGAAGACGGCCATATCGTCATCCACGAAGGCAAGATCGAGTACCCGTTGCCGGTAGTGGACGATGCGATGGCCATCTGCTCGGCACCAAGCCCCGAAGCCTGGGAGCGTTTCGAGTCGATCTACCGCCGCCGGGGCCGTTCGCGCCTGGAACTCAACAGCCGCATCCTCGCCGCCGACGGTCGTGACGCTGTGCGTTTCACCGGGCAGTTCGTCCTGCACAAGTAGGCCATCAGCATGGAACCGCTGTTGCGGCGGTTCCGCTCAGGCGCTAGATGGCAGCCACGCCAGGTTCAGCCGCGGTTGGCCAGCTCGATCAGCCAGTCACGCCAGTCGACGTCTTTGGGCAACGCCAGGAATGACGGATTGAGGTAGCTCGCGCGCGCCTCGTAGCGCAGCGGAACGCCGCTGACGTCCAGCACTTCACCGCCTGCCCCCTCCAGCACGCCTTGCGCCGCTGCGGTGTCCCACTGCGAGGTCGGCGCCAGACGCGGATAGCAGTCGGCGGCACCCTCGGCGAGCAGGCAGAACTTCAGCGAGCTGCCCACATTGGCCAGCGCCAGCTCACCGAATCGTTCGCCCAGACGGCCCAGCAACTGCTCCTGTGCCGGACTGCTGTGGCGTCGACTGGCCACCACGGTGAACGCGTCGACAGGCTGCCTGCGCACACGCAAGGGCTCTGCCGCGCCGTCCGCCTCGCTGCGCCACGCACCGAAGTCCTCGCCGCCGTAATAGCAGCGCCCGGATGCCGGGATGCCGACCACACCGAAACGCACCTTGCCCTCTTCGATCAGCGCGACATTGACGGTGAACTCCTCGCTGCCGGCGATGAACTCCTTGGTGCCATCCAGCGGATCGACCAACCACCAGCGCGTCCAGCTGGCGCGCTCGGCCAGCGACAGCTCGCAGTCCTCTTCGGAGAGCACCGGGATTGCGCCATCCAGCGCTCTCAGCCCGTCCGCCAGCACGCGATGTGCAGCCATGTCGGCAGCGGTTACCGGCGAGTCATCGGCCTTCGCCTGCACCGCCAGCTCGCTGCGCCAGTGCGGCAGGATCACCGCGCCGGCCTGGCGCACCAGATCGATTACCGACGACAGATACGGATGGTTCATTGGCCGAACTCTCCGCGCTGGGTGAGAAGATCGCGCGCCAGATAGAGCGCCGCCAGTGCACGCCCTTCGCTGAACTGCGGATGCTGCACCAGGCTCGACAGCTCGTGCAGGCTGACCTTGTCGAGCCGCATCGGCTCGGGCTCGTCGCCAGGCAGCTGTTCGGGATACAGATCGCGCGCCAGCACCACCTGGATCTTCTGGCTCATGTAGCCCGGCGACAACGACAGCTCGGTGAGCAGCTCCAGACGCCGCGCACCGAACCCGGCCTCCTCCTTGAGCTCCCTATTGGCAGCCTCGAGCACGTCTTCACCCGGCTCGATCAGTCCCTTGGGCAGCGACAGTTCGTAACTGTCGGTGCCGCCGCAGTATTCCTCGATCAGCAGCGCATTCTCCGCGTCGGCCAGCGCCACGATCATCACCGCGCCATAGCCGCTACCCCTGCCGACCAGGCGTTCATAGGTGCGCTCGACACCATTGGAAAAACGCAGCTGCAGTTCTTCGACACGGAACAGGCGGCTGCTGGCGACGATCTCACGGGCAAGTACTGTGGGTTTCTGGCGCATGGGAAACTCCTGGAAACGCGAGCGGCTATCATAACCCGGCTTATTGCACCGGCCGCGAACGCTTTGCGACCAGTTGACCGCAGCCGTCATTCCCTCCACCGCCGACCGAGCCCGCCAATGACCGCCAACCTGCCCTGGTCCGACATCGATACCGTCCTGCTCGACATGGACGGCACGCTGCTGGACCTCCACTTCGACAACCACTTCTGGCTCGAACTGCTGCCGCAGCGCTACGCCGAACTGCACGGCATCAGCCGCGCCATGGCCGAGCTGGAACTCGCGCCGCTGTTCAACGAACACGTCGGCAAGCTGACCTGGTACTGCCTGGATTACTGGACCCGCGAGCTGAACCTGCCGATTCGTGAAATGAAACGCGAGATCGCCGAACTGATCGCGCTGCGTCCCTCGGCCGACGATTTTCTCGCCGCGCTGCGCGAAGCCGGCAAACGTGTGGTGCTGATTACCAATGCGCACCGCGACTCGTTGTCACTCAAGCTCGAGAAAGTCGAACTGGCGCCCTGGTTCGACCGCCTGATCAGCTCCCACGACTACGGCTACCCGAAGGAAGAGCCACAGTTCTGGCACGCGCTGCGTCAGGATCTGGACTTCGATCCGGCACGTGCGCTGTTCATCGATGACAGCCTGCCGATCCTGCGCAGCGCCGGGCGTTTCGGCATCGCTCATCTGCTTGCGGTCCGCGAGCCGGATAGCCGGCGCCCGGCCAAGGACACCGAAGAATTCGCCGCGGTCGGCGACTATCGGGAGCTGGTGCGCAACCTGCTCGGCGAGCAAGCGTGACGGCAGGCGCTGCCACTGACGTCTGAAGGCCTTACACTAGGTCGGGAGTTGCCGTCGGCAGCAAACCCGCTCAGGACGAGCCGGGCCGACACGCATCGAAACAGCGAACGGAAAGGCAGCAGACGCCTTGCGCTCGTAGTTCAGCCACGGATGATCGATAGGAAGCAACATGGCAGCAGTAGGCGCCGAACTCTGGCCCCACAGTCACAGTGAGATGAGCGAGCGCATTCGCCGGTTCGACTGGGGAGCGACCGTGCTCGGCGCGCCGGACACCTGGCCGCCGGCGCTGCGACTGCTGCTGGACACCCTGCTCGAAGCGCCGCTGCCGATGTGCATTCTCTGGGGCGAGCAGGCGCTGCAGCTGTACAACGATGCCCATGCAGCGCTGATCGGCGACCGCCATCCAGCCGAACTCGGCCAGCCAGCCTGCCACCGCTGGGGTGCGACCTGGGAACTGCTCAACCCGGCTTGCGACACCGCCCGCCGCGGCGAGCCACGGGTATTGCGCAACCAGCAGCTGGCGATCGAGCGTGAAGGCGTGCTGGAGCAAGCCTGGTTCGACCTCGCCCTCAGCCCCATCCGCGACACCCCGCGCAGCATCGGCGGCCTGCTGCTGTGCCTGAGCGAAACCAGCGAGCGTGTGCGCACCGAAACCCGCCTGTCGCAAACCGCCCTGCACTACAAGCTCAGCGCCGAAGTCCACCGAGCCAGCGAGCAGCGCCTGCAATTGGCACTCGAAGCCAGCGACCTGATCGGCATCTGGGACTGGGCCATCCAATCGAGCGAAATACCGCCTGGCGCTGAGCTATCGCGCATTCTGCCGGTGGCACAGTCCGGGCCCAAGGGCCTGAGCAGCGAAGCCTTTTTCGATCATGTGCATCCCGACGACGTGCCACGGTTGCGCGCCGCACTGCAACGCTGCATCACCGAGCGCGGCAATCTCGACGAGCGCTACAGGCTACGCGGCGAAAATGGCGCCACGCGCTGGGCGCTGGCCCGCGGCCGCTGCCATTGCGACGAGCAGGGCCGGCCATTGCGCTTCCCCGGCGCGGTGATGAACATCACCAGCCAGCAGGCCAGCGAAGATGCGCTGCGCCAGCGCGAGGCCGAACTCAAGATGATCACCGATGCCCTGCCGGTGCTGATCGGCTACATCGACTCCGAGGAACGCTTCCGCTTCAATAACCGCTATTACACCGAGTGGTTTGGCCATTCGACCGAATGGCTGCTGGGCAAGACTGCGCGCGAAGTGCTCGGCGAGCGCGGTTATGCCGAGCGACAGGTGAACATCCGCGCCGCGCTTGCCGGCCAGGACGTGACCTTCGAGGCCTATAGCCCGCATCGCGACGGCCAGCCTCGTCGAATGCTGGTGCATTACCTGCCCCGTCGCGACTGCCACGCAAACGTGCTCGGTTTCTTCGTCATGGCGCTGGACGTAACCGAACGCTGGCGTGCCGAACAGGCCCTGCGCGAACTCAACGAGACGCTGGAGAGCCGCATCCAGGAGCGCACTCAGGCGCTGGCGGAAGTCTACGAGCGCCTGCTCAAGGAAATGGCCAGCCGCGAGCAGGCGCAGGAGGCGCTGCGTCAGGCGCAGAAGATGGAGGCGGTGGGCCAACTGACCGGCGGCATCGCCCATGACTTCAACAACATGCTGACCGGCATAATCGGCGGGCTTGACCTGATCCAGCGCTATATCCAGTCCGGGCGCCATGGCGAGACCCAGCGCTTCATCGATGCCGCGGTGACCTCGGCCAATCGCGCTGCAGCGCTCACGCACCGCCTGCTCGCCTTTGCCCGGCGCCAGCCCTTGAACCTAAAGCGGGTCGAGCTGAACCAGCTGATCGAATCGATGCACGACCTGCTCAGCCGCACCCTGGGTCGCCACATCCACATCGATAATCGCCTGCAGCAGGGCCTTTGGCCGGTCTCCAGCGACGAAAACCAGTTGGAAAGCGCCCTGCTCAACCTGGTGATCAATGCCCGTGACGCCATGCCAGACGGCGGCAGCCTGCTGCTGGAAACCCGCAACGTCGAGCTGTACAGCCAAGGCGAGGTGGGTGATCTGGCCGCTGGTCGCTATGTCATCCTCCGCCTGACCGACAGCGGCTGCGGAATGAGCGCCAAGGTACTCGCCAGTGTCTTCGAGCCGTTCTTCACCACCAAGCCCATCGGGCAGGGGACCGGGCTCGGCCTGTCCATGGTCTACGGCTTCACTCGGCAGGCGGGCGGCCATATTCAGATCGCCAGCGAACCCGGCGAAGGCACCCAGGTCAGCCTCTACCTGCCGGTGTATGAAGAAGAGGGCGTCGCAGCGCTACCGGCTAAAGAGATCGAAGGCCCGCTGCGAGCCAAGCAGGGCGAAACGGTCCTGGTAGTCGAAGATGATCCAGCGGTGCGCCTGCTGGTGATCGACGTCCTGGAGATGCTCGGCTACCAGGCGCTGGAGGCTGCCGACGGCAATGCGGCGATACGCATCCTCGAAAGCAGCGCGGCCGTGGATATGCTGGTCACCGATGTCGGCCTGCCAGGCATGAACGGCCGCCAGCTCGCCGATGCCGCGCGGCAGCAGCGCCCTGGCCTGCCGGTGCTGTTCATGACGGGTTATGCCAAGCAGGCGGCCAGCTCGGACTTCCTCGAACCGGGCATGGACATGATCAGCAAGCCATTCAATCTGGATGCCCTGGCCAAGCGCGTCTGCGACATGCTGATGGAGAACGACCAACGGTGAATCGTCCGCGGCCGGATGGGGTCATAACCCTATCCGCCGGACTGCCCCAGCGCACCGGCCCTGCACCATTCAGGAACCCAGCTGCCGATGAATGCTCCGTCTCGCCTGACCGCTGCCTTCGCCGGTGCCGTGCAATCGCCCGCCGGCGCCAGCCAGCGCTATTGCTATCAGCCAATCGACGAGCCCGAGCAGCGCTCGGTCGATCTTGCCGAAGAATGCGCGCTGGCCATTGCCTATAACGGCCTCAGCCAGGCGGTGATGATGATTTCCCCGGCCGACCTCGAGGATTTCGTGGTGGGTTTCAGCCTGGCCAACGGCTTCGTCGACAGCCTCGACGACATCTATGACATCCGCGTGCATGGTTGCGGCAGCGCCCGTCGCGCCGAGGTCGACATCGCCAGTCGCGCCTTCTGGCGGCTAAAGCAACAACGCCGCCAGCTGCCCGGCAACAGCAGCTGCGGGCTTTGCGGCGTCGAGGCGCTTGAACAGGCATTACCCAGGTTGCCGGCGCTGGCGCCGTCAGCGTTGCCGCCTTCGCACTGGCTGCAGGACCTACGGCAACGTATCGGCGAGTTTCAGCCATTGGGTCGAGACTGCGGTGCCGTCCACGCTGCGCTGTTCATGGATGCCAATGGCGAGATCCGTCTGGGCCGTGAGGACATTGGCCGACATAACGCGCTGGACAAGCTGATCGGCGCCCTGGCCCGCGCGAATCAAGCTGCGGAGGGCGGCCTGGCCATCGTCACCAGCCGCTGCAGTCTGGAATTGGTGCACAAGGTACAGCGAGCCGGCATTCCGACTCTGGTGAGCCTGTCGTCCCCCACCGGCCTCGCCGCCAAGTGGGCACAGCGGCACAACCTGAATCTCATCCACCTGCCGCACCACAGCCCGCCACGCGTCTACAGCCCGGCAGTGCCGACACTCAATGCTCGCTGAACGGTCGAGCCGCAACGAGCACTTACAGCTGTCGTCTAGCGGGCCCCAAGCAGATCGAGACAGCCCAAACAAATGAAAGTTCCGCCGTAAAATCAATTAGTTAACAAACAGGAACTGCATCACGCATTTCATCGGGAAGCCCTTGCCGGAAGCGAAGCGGCGAGTAAGGATCACGGCGCAATTCCTCATATGGGATCACACCATGAAGTACGCCTCGATTTTCCTGTTGTCTGCCAGCCTGCTGAGCGGTGTTGCCGTTGCCGGTAGCAACACCGAAGCAGCCGTCGGCGGTGCGCTCGGCGGCGCGCTGGGCTCCGTAGTTGGAGAACATCTGGGTGGCTCTACCGGTGCCACCATCGGTGCCGGTGTCGGCGGCGCAGCCGGCGGCATGGTCGGCGCAGACAAACGCAGCCGCACCGAAGCGGCGATCGGCGGCGGTCTGGGCGCAGCCGGCGGCAATGTCATTGGCCAGAAAGTAGGCGGTAGTACCGGCGGCCTGATCGGCGCGGCTGTGGGTGGTGGTGCCGGTGGCGCAATCGGTAATGCCTACGGCGACGATGATGACCGCTACCGCGGCGACCGCCGCTATCGCGATAGCCATTACTATGGCCCGCCCGGCAAGGCCAAGGGGCACTACAAGCATCGCCACAAGCACCATTAAGCGCTTGAGCCATCAGCGCACAGCGACCTGCTGAAAGCGAAGCCACACCCATCGCCCGGATTCGGCCCTGCCGCCTCCGGGCGATTTGCTTGTCACGCATCGACCGTCAGGATGACCCCTACGCCAACGCCTCCAGCGCCGCACGCAAGCGGCCCGGAATCGGCGTCGGCCGATTGCTTGCCCGCTCGACGAACACATGCACGAAGCGCCCCGCCGCACTGGCCTCCTGCTCGCCCTCGCGGAAGATTGCCAGCTCGTACTGCACCGAGGAGTTACCGAGCTTCGCCACCCGTACGCCGACCTCGATGAGGTCCGGGTAGGCGATCGAGGCGAAGTAATCGCAGGCCGAACTGACCACGAAGCCGACGATGTCGCCATCTCGGATATCCAGTCCGCCCTGCTGGATCAGGTAGTTGTTCACCGCCGTGTCGAAAAAGCCGTAATAGACGACGTTGTTCACGTGGCCGTAGATATCGTTGTCATGCCAGCGCGTAGTGATCGGCTGGAAATGCTTGTAATCACGGCGCAGGTGCTTGGGCTGCTCGGGCATGGTGGTCTCCAGGTGCGCAGATTGATGGACAGCCGCTCAATAGGCGGCCTGGTAGATCGCCAGCGCATCGGCCTCAGTCACTTCACGCGGATTGTTGACCAACAGGCGCTGTTGCAGCATCGCTTCCTTGGCCAGCTGCGGCAGCATCGCCTCCGGCACACCGGCGTCGCGCAGGCGGGTCGGCAGGCCGACGCGGGCGCTCATCTGCTCGAACTCCTCGATCAGCTGTCCGGCGTAGGTCGACGGGTCACCCGTGCGCAGCCGGTCGCCGAGGATGATCGGCGCCAGCTCGCCATAATGCGTGCTCGCCGCGCTGACGTTGAAGCGCAGCACCTGCGGCAGCACCAGCGCGTTCGACAGACCATGCGGGATATGGAAGTTGCCGCCCAATGGATAGGCCAGCGCATGCACAGCCGCCACCGGCGCGTTGGCGAATGCCTGCCCGGCCAGGCATGCGCCGAGCAGCATCGCCTGGCGCGCCTCGCGGTTGCTGCCGTTATGCACCGCCTCATCGAGGTTGGCGGCCAGCAGGCGCAGCGCCTCGCGGGCCAGCAGATCGGACATGGGGTTCTTCTTCAACGCACTGGTGTAGGCCTCGATGGCGTGCACCATGGCATCGATACCGGTGGCTGCGGTCACCGCTGGGGGCAGGCCAAGGGTGAGGTCGGCATCGAGCAGCGCCAGATCTGGCAGCAGCAGTGGCGATACCACACCCATCTTGGTGGTTTCGCCAGTGGTGATGATGGCGATCTGCGTCACCTCGGAGCCGGTGCCGGCGGTGGTTGGCACCTGGATCAGCGGCAGCCGCCGGCCCTTGGCATTGCCGACGCCGTAGATGTCCTGCAGCGACTGCGCGCAGCTCGGATGCGCCAGCAAGGCGACCAGCTTGGCGACGTCCATCGAGCTGCCGCCACCGAAGCCGATGATCAGATCGGCTTCCAGTGCCCTGGCCTGCTCCACCGCCGCCATGACGATGTGCTCCGGCGGATCGGCGATTACCTGGTCGTAGATCGCAACTGCCAGGCCTTCGTTTTCGAAGCCAGGCAGCACCTCATTGAGCAGGCCGAAACGGGTAATCCCCGGATCGGTGACGACCAGTACGGAACGCGCGCCGCGCTCCTTGCATAGACCGGCCAAACGGCGGGAAGAGCCGGGCTCGCAGATCAATTGCGCGGTTGTGGCAAAGCTGAACGGATGCATCGGTGCCTCCTGTGATCGGATTAGCTCAAAACGCGAAATCGCTTTCCGGCAGCGCCATCAGGCACGCGGCCCCACCCTGAATCGCTTCCCGATGCGCACTCGCCCGCGGCAGTACGCGGCGCAGGTAGAAGTCCGCACTGGCCAGCTTGGCCTGGTAGAACGCCTCTTCAGCGCTGCCCTGCTCGAGCGCGTCCTGCGCACGACCGGCTGCCTGCAGCCACAGCCCGGCCAACAGGACATAGGCCGAGTACTGCAGGAAATCCACCGACACCGCGCCGATCTCCTGCGGATCGCGGCCGGTGGCAGCGATGATCTCGGCAGTCAGCTCGCGCCACTCGCCGATCCGCGCCTGCACCTTGCTGGCCATGTCATGCAGCGCCGGGCGGTCGATCTGCCGATCACAGATTTCGCTGAATTCCGCCTGCAGCGCCGAAAGCTCTGCACCGCCATCGCCGAGCAGCTTGCGACGGATGTAGTCCAGCGCCTGGATGCCGTTGGTGCCCTCGTAGAGCTGGGTGATGCGGCTGTCGCGCATCAGCTGCTCCATGCCCCACTCGCGGATATAGCCGTGGCCGCCGTAGACCTGCACGCCCAGGCTCGCGACTTCCTGGCCCATGTCGGTGAAGAAGGCCTTGACGATGGGGATCAGCAACGCCGCACGCGTGCTCGCAGCCTTGCGATGGCTCGGCTCGGGATGGCCATGTTCGAGATCCAGCTGCCGGGCGCAGTAAGCCGCCAGCATGCGGCTGCCTTCTACCAGCGTCTTCTGGGTGAGCAGCATGCGCCGCACATCGGGGTGCACGATGATCGGGTCGGCCGGTTTGTCCGGGTGCTGCACGCCAGCCAGTCCGCGCGATTGCAAACGCTCGCGGGCGTAGGCCAGCGAGCCCTGATACGCCTGCTCGGCGATCCCGAGGCCCTGCAGCCCGACCTGGAAACGCGCGTCATTCATCATGGTGAACATGCACGCCAGGCCCTGGTTGGGCGCGCCGACGACCCAGCCGGTGGCGCCGTCGAAGTTCATCACGCAGGTAGCCGCGCCCTTGATGCCCATCTTGTGCTCGACGGCGCCGCAGCTCAGGGCGTTACGCTCGCCCAGCGTACCGTCGGCATTGGCGATGAACTTGGGCACCAAGAGCAGGCTGATGCCTTTCACCCCGGCCGGTGCATCCGGCAGGCGTGCCAGCACCAGATGCACGATGTTCTCGCTCATATCGTGCTCGCCGCCGGAGATGAAGATCTTGCTGCCGCTGACCTTGTAGCTGCCGTCCGCTTGCGGCTCCGCCCGGGTGCGCAGCAGCGCCAGGTCGGTGCCCGCCTGCGGCTCGGTGAGGCACATGGTGCCGCTCCAGCTGCCGCTGACCAGCTTCTCTAGATAGGCGTTCTTCAACTCGTCGCTGCCGTGCTTGTACAGCGCCAGCACCGCGCCCTCGGTCAGGCCGGAGTAGATGCGGAAGGACAGCGACGCGCCCATCAGCATTTCGTGGAAGTTGCAGGCGACCAATTGCGGAAAACCCTGGCCGCCGTACTCGGTCGGCCCGGTCATGCTCGCCCAGCCGTTGTCGACGTACTGCCTGTACGCCTCGACGAAGCCCTGCGGGGTGCGGACTTCGCCGTTTTCCAGGGTCACGCCCTCTTCGTCGCTGTTGCGATTGAGCGGCGCGATCTCGCCGCCGGTGTAGCGCGCGGCTTCTTCCAGCACGCCGTCGATCAGCTCGCGATCCAGGCCATTGCCGAGCAATTCGCAATGGGCCGTGGCATCGAATAGCTCGTGCAACACGAAGCGCATGTCACGCAGGGGAGCCTTGTATTCCATGCTCAAGCCTCCTTCTTGTGGTCGGCGAAACGGCCGCCGAGCGTGGCCAGGCTGTCGATCAGCTCGGCTGGCTGCCAGTGCGCACCGTGGCGCTCGGCCAGCGCGTTGAGGCGATCACGAATGGCCGGCAGACCCTGGCGATCGGCCCAGGTCATCGGGCCGCCAACTTCGGCCGGGAAGCCGTAACCGTAGAGGTAGACGGTGTCGATATCGGCGCTGGACTCGGCCATGCCTTCCTCGAGGATCTTCGCACCCTCGTTGACCAGCGCCAGCAGGCAGCGCTCGAGGATTTCTTCACTGCCGATCTCGCGACGCTGAAAGCCGAGCCGCTCGGACTCGCGCTGCACCAGCGCATCCACTTCGGGGTCATGCTCGGCCTGACGGCTGCCCTCGGCATAGCGGTAGTAGCCCATGCGCGACTTCTGGCCGAAGCGGCCGAGCTCGCAGAGGCGATTGTCGACCTGCACTTCCACTTCATCCTGGCCCTTGCCAGCCAGCTCACGAGCGCGCCACTCCAGATCGATGCCGACCACGTCGTACATGCGGAACGGCCCCATGGCAAAACCGAAGCCCTGCAGCGCAGCGTCGACCTGATGTGGATAGGCGCCTTCGAGCAGCATCATCCGCGCCTCGCGCACATAGGTGGCGAGCATGCGGTTGCCGATAAAGCCCTGACAGTTGCCGGCGATCACGCTGACCTTGCCCATGCGCTTGCCGAGCTCAGTGGACGCGTCGAGCACCGCTTTCGAAGTCTTCGCGCCGCGGACGATCTCCAGCAGCTTCATGATGTGCGCCGGGCTGAAGAAGTGCAGGCCCACGACCTGCTCCGGACGCTTGGTGACGGCGGCAATGGCGTCGAGGTCCAGCGCCGAGGTGTTGCTGGCGAGGATGCCGGCCGGCTTCACGATGCCGTCCAGCTCGCGGAAAATCTTCTGCTTCAGTTCGAGGTTCTCGTAGACCGCCTCGATCACCAGGTCGACATCGGCCAGTGCCTGGTAATCCGCCGCCTTGCTGATACAGGCACGTCGTGCAGCCGCCTGAGCCTCGTCGATCCGGCCCTGGCGCACGTTATGCGCATAGGTGTCAGCCACCGTACCCAGCGCCCGTTCCAGCATCTCGGGATTGTTGTCCAGCCAGCGCACCTGCACGCCGGCGTTGGCCAGGCTCATGACGATACCGCGGCCCATGGTGCCCGCGCCGATCACGGCGGCGGTCTGGATATCGAAGCGGGTTTGGCTCATTGCAGCTGTCCTCGTTGCAAGGCTGGAAAAACTGGAGACCAACCATAGACGAAGACGCTACTATTTTTGAAATTTAGTCTTGTGATGTTTCGGATTCACCGAATGAATATCTACAACTTCGACCTCAACCTGCTCCGCGTGCTGGATGCCCTGCTGCGCGAGCGCAACGTTTCGCGTGCCGCCGAGCGCCTGTCGCTCAGCCAGCCAGCGGTCAGCAACGCGCTCAATCGCCTGCGCGAACTGCTCGACGACCCGTTGCTGGTGCGCGCCGGCCGCGCCATGCAGCCGACGCCAAGGGCGCTGGCACTGGAAGCACCGATCCGCCATGCGCTGCAGCAGATCGAACACAGTCTGATCGCCGGCGAGGCCTTCGATCCGGCGCGCAGCCATCAGCGTTTCCGCATCGCGGTGACCGACTATGTCGAGCTGGTCTGCATGCCGGCACTGATGCGGCGGCTGGCCGAGCATGCGCCCGGCATCCAGCTGGCGATCCAGCACCTGACGCCGACGCTACCGGTCGAAGCGCTGGACAACGGCGAGGTCGACCTGGTGCTCGGCCGCTTTCTCGATGTGCCCTCGCGCTTTCATGTACGCCGCTGGGCCAGCGAGACATTGCAGGTAGCGCTGCGGCGTGAGCATCCACTGGTCAAGGCGGGGCTGGATCTGGATGCCTTTCTGCGCCTGCGTCATCTGTGGGTGCATGGCGGCCAGACTCGCGGAATGGTCGATCAATGGCTGGAAGCTCAGGGGCTTGAACGCAAGGTGGTCTACACCACACCGAATTACCTGCAGGCCGCCCATATCGTCGCCAGCAGCGACCTCGCCGCGGTATTGCCGACCCAGCTGGCGCGCTATTTCGCCACCCTGCTGCCCCTGCAGACCTTCGATCTGCCGTTCGATCTCGGCACCTTCGCCTTGGATATCGTCAGCGTCGCGCAACGGCAGAACGACGCCGCACTGCAATGGCTGATCCAGCAGATCGATGCCGTGGCACCCGCCTGAGTGAGCACATCGAATCGAATGTGCTGCGGTTAATACCTATTTGCTACCATCTCCCAGCTTCTTTGTCGGAAATACCCGCAAAGCAACCGAGCTTCGCCCGCTGCGCGGAACAACCCAGCAAGGCGGATATCTACTCTTGCTAATGCGCCATGGTGAACATGGACGATCAAATCAAATCTGGAGCTAGACCTATGGCGGCCCTGCTGCAACGCACCCTCGACACCATCACTCGCAATCAGTCAGAACTGCTCAGCAGCTGGAAGTCCGACCTGCAGAATCTGGGCGGCTATCACAACGTCAAACCGGAAGAACTGGCCCAGCAGACCGTTGATCTGATCCGCCAGCTGATCAGCGGAACGGCAGACGGCTCGGCCGACATCAACGGCCCGGCCTGGGACGGCATGCGCCTGTATCTGGAAAAGCTTTCGCGCAGCCGCGCGCTGCTCGGCATGGATTCGCAACAGACCGCCGGCTTCATCTTCGCCATCAAGCGTCCGCTGATGACCCTGCTGCAGAGCGAATACGCCAACGAGCCGGCGGTATTCGCCGAGCAGCTGTGGGCGGTGTCCGAGCTGATCGACAGCCTCGGACTGTACACCGTGCGCACCTTCCAAAAGTCCCGCGAAGAGGTGATCAAGCGCCAGCAGGAAGAGCTGCTGGAGCTGTCGACCCCGGTGGTCAAGCTGTGGGACGGCGTACTCGCCCTGCCGATGATCGGCACCCTCGACTCGCAGCGCACCCAAGTGGTGATGGAGTCGCTGCTGCAGCGCATCGTCGATACCGGATCGGAAATCGCCATCATCGATATCACCGGCGTGCCGACGGTCGACACCCTGGTCGCCCAGCACCTGCTGAAGACGGTCACCGCGATTCGCCTGATGGGCGCCGACTGCATCATCAGCGGTGTACGCCCGCAGATCGCGCAAACCATCGTGCACCTTGGCCTGGACCTGCAGGGTATCGTCACCAAGGCCAACCTGGCTGATGCTCTCGCCCTGGCCCTGCGCCGTTCGGGCCTCACCGTGACGAAGGCCGTCTAATGGATCGCATACCCATTCTGCGGATGGGCGAGTTTCTGCTCGTCACCATCCAGGTCGACATGCACGACCAGCTGGCGCTGACCCTGCAGGACGACCTGGCCGAGCGCATCAGTGCGACCTCGGCAAAGGCCGTGCTGATCGACATTTCCGCGCTGGACATGGTCGACTCCTTTATCGGCCGCATGATCGGCACCATCTCCGGCCTCTCGCGGATCATGGATGCCGAGACTGTGGTAGTCGGCATGCAGCCAGCCGTGGCGATCACCCTGGTCGAGCTCGGTCTCGAGCTGCCCGGGGTCAGCACCGCGCTGAACGTCGAGCGCGGCATGCAGTTGCTGCGTGCCCGCGTGGCCGCGCAATGATCGTGCGCAGCAGCGGCAGCCAGCCGGTGCGCCTCGAACAGGACGTCGTGCTGGCGCGGCAGACCGTGCGCAAGCTGACTCAGGAATGCGCGATGCGCCTGATCGACCAGACCAAGCTGGTCACCGCAGTCAGCGAGCTGGCGCGTAACACCGTGGTCTACGGGGGCGGTGGCGACATGGACTGGCAGCTGATCGAGGACGGCACCCGCGTCGGCGTGCGCCTGACCTTCCGCGACGAGGGCCCGGGCATCGCCGACATCAAGCTGGCCATGACCGATGGCTGGACGTCGGGCAGCGGGCTTGGCCTCGGCCTGACGGGGGCCAAGCGGCTGGTCGACGAGTTCGAACTCGACAGCACGGTCGGCGTGGGCACCCGTATCACCATCACGCGGTGGACATGAACGTTCAGGGAAGCGTCACCCAGGTCCTGCTGATCGAAGACAACAGCCAGATCGGTCATGCGCGCCGGTTCGCCCAGCGCCTGGCCGAGCAACACGGCTTCGATGAAACCGATGCCGGGCGGGTCGCCCTGCTGGTCACCGAGCTGGCGAGCAACGTGCTCAAGCATGCCGGACGCGGTGAGCTGCATCTGCGCGCGGTTCAGGGCCAGGATGGCGTCGGGGTCGAGATCATCGCAGTGGATCGCGGGCCCGGCTTCGATCTCAATCAATGCCTGGCCGACGGCTATTCAACCTGTGGCACCCAGGGCATCGGTCTCGGTGCCCTGGCACGGCAGGCCCAGGTGTTCGATGCCTATGCCGATGCCCGCGGCTCGGTTGTGCTGGCCCAGCTGTTCCCACGCACGGTGCAACCACCGCGGTGGCGCTACGGCGTCAGCCAGCAGCCGTTTCCTGGTGAAAGCGCATGTGGCGACGACTGGCGCCTGGCCTTCGACGAGCAACGCTGCAGTGTGCTGGTGATCGATGGCATCGGCCACGGAGAGCTTGCGCAACAGGCGGCACGCACCGGTGCAACCGCCTTTGGCGAGAATCCATTCGCTTCACCGTCCGCGCTGTTCGACAGCATGCACCGCGCCATGAATGGCAGCCGTGGTGGCGCTGCGGCTATTGCGCAGTTCGACAGCCAGCGGCAGGCACTCAGTTTCGCCGGCATCGGTAATATCGGCGCCAGTCTGATCGGCAACGACGGCTCACGCGGCCTGGCTTCGCACCCTGGCATCGTCGGCGTACGCTTTCGCAAAGCGCATGTCTTCGACTACCCGCGGGGCGATGCGCTGCTGCTGGTGCTATACAGCGACGGACTGCAGTCGCGCTGGAATCTGCGCGACTATCCCGGCCTGGTACACCGACATCCGGCCATCATCGCCACGCTGTTGCAGCGCGACTTCTGCCGCGGCCGCGACGACGTGACCGTACTGGCTCTCAACCTGGAGGTCGCTCGTGGCTGACCCTATGCTCCCGGAAACCGGCGATGCAGCCCGCATCGAACTGTTGCGTCAGGAAAACGAGTTGCTGCGTGCCGAGCTTGAGGAAACCAACCAGGGTGTGCTGGCGCTCTATGCCGAGCTCGACACCCAGGCCGATCAGCTGCGCCAGGCTTCGGAACTGAAAAGCCGTTTCCTCTCGTACATGAGCCACGAGTTCCGCACGCCACTGGGTTCCATACTCAGCATCACCCGTCTGCTCAGCGACGAGCTGGACGGTCCGCTGAGCCCGGAGCAGCACAAGCAGGTGCGCTTCGTCAGCTCGGCCGCCAGCGAGCTGAGCGAGATGGTCGACGATCTGCTCGATCTGGCGAAGATCGAGGCCGGTCGCGTGAGCATTTCGCCGGCCTGGTTCGACATGCTCGACCTGTTCTCGGCATTGCGCGGGATGTTTCGCCCGATCGTCGAGGGCTCGCCGGTGGACCTTATCTTCGAGGAACCGGTAGGCCTGCCGCGCTTCTACACAGACGACAAGAAGCTCGCGCAGATCCTGCGTAACTTCATCTCCAATGCCCTGAAATTCACTCCGCAGGGCGAAGTGCGCGTGTCGGCGCGAATGGAGAATCCGCAGCAGGTGCGGTTCGCCGTCAGCGACACCGGCATCGGCATCGCCGCCGAACTGCACGACCGCCTCTTTGAAGATTTCGCCCAGGTCGACTCGCCGCTGCAGAAGCGCCTGCGTGGTACCGGCCTTGGCCTGGCGCTGTGCAAACGCTTTGCCGAATTGCTCGGCGGTCGGGTCGGCGTGGAAAGCACGCCGGGCAAGGGTTCCGAGTTCTATGTGATCATCCCGTTTGCCATCCAGGCGGAGGAGCCCGATGGAGCGTGACAGCCGTCTGCTGATCGTCGATGACAACGCGACCACGCGCTACGCGATGCGCCGGGTGCTGGAGCGCCACGGCTATCAGGTACTGGAAGCAGGTACCGGCAGCGAAGGCTTGGCGCTGGTCGCCGGTGCCGATGCGCTGATCCTCGACGTCAACCTGCCGGACATGAGCGGCTTCGACATCGCCCGCCAACTGCGCGCCGATCCGAACACCGCGCTGCTGCCGCTGATTCATGTCTCTGCCGCCTCCATCGAGACCAACGACATCATTACCGGCCTCGATGCCGGCGGCGATGCCTACCTGATCCACCCGGTCGATCCCGATGTGCTGCTGGCGACCCTGCGCACACTGCTGCGGGTACGTGACACCGAGCGTGCCTTGCGCGACAGCGAAGCGCGCTTCCGCGAGATTTTCATCCACGTTGCCGCTCCCATCGCCGTGCTCGACGCCGATCTGGGGCTACACGAATGCAATCACGCGTTCGAACTGCTGATCGGCGCTGCCAGCCCTGCCGCCGCGCTGTTGAGCGAAGTCTTCGCACCCGGCCAGGAAGCGCTGGTCGCCGAACTGCGCGCGCATCTGCAAGCCGGCGAGCGCTGGCGCACGCCGCTGCAGATGCGGGTCAATGGCGAAACGCGTGAAACCGAATGGCAGATATCCCCTTACCGCACGCCGGGTCTCGGGCTGGTATTCGTCGAGGACGTGACTGAGCAACGCCACCGCGAGCGCGCCCAGCGTCAGGAAATCGCCAATACCACGAGCAAGCTCGCTCATGAAGTGGCCGAGCGCGCGCGCACCGAGGAGCAGCTGCTGCAGGCGCAGAAGATGGACGCCCTGGGCAAGCTCACCGGTGGTATCGCCCACGATTTCAACAACCTGCTCACCGGCATCATCACCGGTATCGAGCTGATGAAGCAGCGCATCATCGAAGGTCGCGCCGACAGCGTACTGCGATTCGCCGATGCCTCGCTCAGCTCGGCGCGCAGTGCAGCGTCGCTGACCAACCGCCTGCTGGCATTCGCCCGCAAACAGCCGCTGGATGCCCGCGCACTGAACATCAACGAGCGCATCCGTTCGCTGGAAGATCTGTTGCGCCGCACGATTGGCGAGCGCATCACGCTCACCTTCGATTTCACCGACGAGCCCGCCGTCGCCCGTGTGGACGTCAGCCAGTTCGAAAGTGCGCTGCTCAACCTGGTGATCAACGCGCGTGACGCGCTGCCTGAAGGCGGACATATCCGCATCAGCACGTTCCTCTCGGATGGCAGCCAGACGCAGGAGCTGGCCGCTGGCCGCTATATCGGTCTATGCGTGGGCGATGACGGTACGGGCATCGAGCCGGGCGTTCTGGATAAGGTGTTCGACCCCTTTTTCACTACGAAGCCGCAAGGGCGCGGTACCGGACTCGGGCTGTCGAGCATCTACGGCTTCGCCTTGCAATCGGGGGGCGATGCGAGCATTCGCAGCACGCTCGGTGTCGGCACCGAAGTCACCCTGCTGCTACCCGCCGCCAGCGGCGAGGCAATAGTCGCGTCGCCCATCGGGGCTGACTCGTCGGCCCGCCTGGCGGGCCATGAGCATGTGCTGGTGGTTGAAGACATGCCCAGCGTGCGCATGCTGGTCGCGGAAACGCTGATCGAGGCGGGTTATCGCTGCAGCCAGGCGGGCGATGTTGAAACGGCCCAGGCGCTGCTGGAGGCCGACACCTCGATCGAGCTGCTGCTCACCGATGTCGGACTGCCTCGCCTCTCCGGGCGGCAACTTGCGCAATGGGCACGCCGGGCCAGGCCGGGGCTGCCGGTGATTCTCATCACCGGCTATGCGGAAAACGCCGCCAGCCGCGAAGGCTTTATCGACGAGCGCATGGACCTCGTGCTCAAGCCGTTCGAAGCCGCTGACCTGCTGAGCAAGATCCGCGGCCTGCTCGACGAAGCCTGATGTTGTCGAGCGGCCATCCGCCGCCGTATCTCGACCTGCGCTTGGCGCATTTCGCGCCGGGCAACAAAAAACCCGCCGAAGCGGGTTCTTTCTGACCATTCCGAATCCTTCCGGCTGCCTTCCTGGCGTGGTCGATCATCCTGATCCTGAGCGCGTCCTGCACATCAGAGTGGGGCTAGATTAATCACATCGATGCAGACGCTAAAGAGCCGAAAACTGGGATTCTTGTAAGCCTTTTGCCATAGTGACGTCAGACACCGTTCCGGACATCGGCTAGCTGGTGCGGCGGAGTCGCCGGTGGGGTACTCCGCGCTTGGGCTTGTATTTCGGCAAGCCGTGTTCCAGATGCTGATACTTATTTCAAGCTATCTGAATAATTGCCGCACCAACTCAATAGCATTGATAAATAACAGTTAATTAAGCTCGACCGTCTGAGAAAACAGATTCACAGCTGTTTAATCTTGAGAAAAGTCTGTACATATAATTATATGCGCGTATATTCGCCCCACTGCTTCGCAATTAACACTTCGACACCCGGCATGATGTTTCTCTGTTTCATCTCCTCGGTTCGTTTTGATTCTCGCTTCTCAGTCTCGGCCCTGAATGCTTCAGCGCTGCAGCCTTAAAAACACCCTGGAGATACTCATGTCTACTCGTCAAAATGGCACAGTTAAGTGGTTCAACGATGAAAAAGGTTTCGGCTTTATTACGCCGGCCAATGGTAGCGAAGATCTTTTCGTCCATTATCGTTCAATCGAAAGCACAGGCTTCAAAAGCCTGAGCGAAGGCCAAGCGGTTTCTTTCATGGCTACCAAAGGCCAGAAAGGAATGCAGGCCGATCAGGTTCAAGTCTGCTAAGACGCCTGATATAAAAAAGCCCCGCTTCGGCGGGGCTTTTTTTCGTCCGTGATAAAAGGCACGGCGATGGGTTCGGCTGATTGAAAGGATGATAAGTGGCCGATCAACAGTGGGAACTGGACAAGCCCAGCCGCGCTTACGCACGTGACACGGCCAAAAAGCAAAAACCCGCCGAAGCGGGTTTTTTCTGACCTTTCCGAAGTCCCTTCGAGTGCCGTCCTGGCAATGGTCGATCTTCCTGATCCTGAGCGCTTCCTGCGCTTCAGAGTGGGTGTAGATTAACTACATGCCGCGCTTGGCAGAAGTGGAGAACGTCGCACCGCCTTGTAAGCCTTTCGCTACACCTATGCACCACGATGCCCTTGCGCACTGGCTATCGGCTCTTCAGCAGCGCCGGGACCCCTGCAGTAGAGCCATCGACAGCCATTCGCGTAGATTTTTCCTGGCACCCGATCCCCCGACGAGGGACCGGCAGGATGAAGGTCCGGCTGAGGGCGTATTAGTCCTTGTTGAGATCAACCAACGGGGCCTTGCGTGTCTCCGTATCGCGCCCGGCCTGCAACGCTTCGATCCGTTTGCGTGCCTTGTCCACTGCGGCGCTGTCGACCAGCAGTTCATAGTTCACCCGGAAGTGCTTCTGCTCGCCCGGCTCGATCGTCGGCACCAGCCCGAGCGGCCGCTGATAACGGCGGTTGTAGGAATAGCTGGTACCCGGCTCCAGCCCGGTCACGTAGCCCTGCCGCTCGGTATCGGTGTTTTTCCATAGCGAGAACACCGGCAGCTCGCCAGTATTGAAGCCGACGCTGACGCCCAGGCTGCCTGCACGATTATGCAGCATGGTCAGGGTCTCACCTTGCGCGTCCGCGTAAGGCACCACGTTGAACACCGTCTCGTCGTAGTCCCTGGTCGGCCCGCGGTAGCGCTGCCAGTCACCCAGCTCCTTCGCCGCCCGGGGGTTGAAGGGTGAGACCTGTTTAACCGGCGCAACGAAGCGCGCACCCTCCTCCAGCAGCGGCGTACCGAAATTGGTGTGGTACAGCGCCTGGTACTCCTTGGCGTAATCACCCTGATTGGTCAGCGTGTCGTGCAGCGAGAAACCCGCGCGGCCCGGCTCGGTGCTGAGTTCGGTGAGAACCGCGAAATCGAGCTTCTTGAAGGCCTTTTCCTGCAACTCGCCCCGTAGGCGAATGGCATAGGGCGGTTTTTCGTCGATCTGCAGCACCACGCGCGAGGCCGGAATGTTGGCCGCACGGCCATGCAGCGTGAGCAGTTCGCCGTTGTCCTCACCGGGATGGCCGACCCATTCGAAGCCACAACGGGTGACCAGCTCGTTGAAACCTTCCAGCCAGCCCAGACCGCCGCGCCCGTTGAGTTCGATGAAGGCCGGGTTGACCACCTCGTCGACCGGAGAATCCCAGCCCAGGCGCACCTCTCCCGCTACAGCCTCCAGCACGTTCATGCCGCGCGTGGGGACAACGGTAATTTGCATCGTGCCGTTATCGATTTCGATCAGGCTGACCCCTTCCTGACGACCGCCGTGCAACGTACGCATGCTGACCGAGAACGGCATCGGCGAATCGATGCCCAGCTCCTCGCTGGTGACACGCCAGTTTTGCGCAGGTTTGTCGTGGTCGATCAGCACCTGTTCCCAGGCCATGGCCGGAGTGGCCAGGCAAACGCCCAGGCCCAAAAGAAGCTGCAAACGTTTCATGGAGATTCCCTTTGTTGTTATGAGCTCCTGCACAAGGTAGCTGAAACGTTTCATCTAGCAAGCCAAAGCGCTTCTCGATGACGAAAGGTGGTTACGGGCATGGACGCCAAGATGAGGGTCAGGCGCTACGCCTTGGTGTAACGGCTCGGCTGCCAGTAGCCGGTGAGCAGCGGCAACGCGGGACCACGCCAGCCGCGCTGGCGAAGCTGGCGGGCGATCAACGCATTCATGACCCTGTGCCCCATCAGCAGCACGCTTTCATTGGTCTCGGCCAGTCCGATCAAGCGATCTGCCGCTGCGCTGGCACGCCTGGTGGACTCCCGGATGTGCTCGGTATGGCTGGCAAAGCCGAGGAACCAGGCCGAACGAAACGCCAGTCGCCAGAACCGTGAAGGCAACAAGGGCAAACCCCAGTCCGGATACGGCAGGTGCGGCTCGGCGAACAGCGGATCAGGCAGCTCGCAGCAGTCGCATTCCAGATACGCGCGCGATTCGATGCAGCGCTGCAGGGAGCTGCACACCACGATGCCAACAGAGCCGGCCAGCGCGACCAGACGGTCCGGGCGCTCGGCAGCGACGACATCGGCAGCGTTGTAGCGCTCGACCCAGGTCTTCATGCCTCTGGGCGTGCTCCATCGCGCGGCGCCATGGTCGGGTCTGCCGTGCCGCACGAGAATGATCTGCATGAGTGTCAACCGAATAGGAAACGAGCTGGCCAAGCGAGCTTGCTTCCGCTACGGCTTGGAGAGGATGTCGGCAGGAAAATTTGAAATGAATCGCCCCGGCAAACAGCCGGGGCGAGGGCATCACTTGTCCAGCTCGTTCTGCTTTTCCAGGAACTCTTCTTCGAGCATCGCATCCTTGACGGCCTGCGGCTGCTCGTCGAGCAGCGGATCGTTCAGCTCTCCACTGGACAGCACGCGGGTGTCCAGCTTGCCCACCAGATGCTCCAGCGCATGCTGCATCTTGTCCGCTGCGCCGTCGACCGCAAGCTGCAGCGACTCGGCCTTGTGCGTCACCGACACGGCCTGATGCCCCTTGGGCCGCGCCTCGATCTGGCAACGCTTGTCATCGGCGCCGGCCTTCTGCGCGTTCTCGTCGCTGATATGGACCTCGACCCGAGTAAGGAAATCGTCGAAGCGCTCGAGCCGATCCTCTACGGTCGTACCGACCCACTCGTGCAGCTCGACGCTGCCGGGAATATGGTTGCTATTGACCTGAACATGCATACGACTACTCCTGATAGATGACGTACCTACTAGGGTTCGAGGCGTGCGCGCCGACGAGGTTCAGCTGCTTCGTCCGGTTGCCGGACTTGGCGAGTCGACTGGCTGGTCGCCAGGGACGCGTCTAAGTCCTTCATTCCTGCATCAGCGCGCGATAGCGCTGCTGGTATTGATCGTATGGAAGGTTCTCGTTCATCAGCTGCTTGAGTTGATGCTGCAGATAGGCATCTTTGCTCAGCGGCGCATCGACAGTCTTCTCTGCAACGACACCGAGGCTCTGGGCTCCGCTGGGAAACAGTTGATGGGTCAGTTCCGCGATCTTGTCCTCGGCGCTGATGAATTTGTCTGGTCGGCCGCTGCCCCAGCGAGCGTCATACTCGGCCTGACCGACCTGGCGGCCATTTTCATAGACACGAATGTCGGCATAGCTCATATACAACAGCAGGTCCCAACGCCACGTACCGGTATAGGTCGTACTTAACGGACAACGAGTCGGGCTGCTGCCCGCGGCAAGCTGACGGGTCTTGAAGCCCTTGTCCCGAAGAAGTTGCTGATAGGTGGTATTGAAGCCAGCACGGAGCCCGACAGCCGGTATCGTGCAGATCTCGGGCGCGAGCTCAGCCGATAGATTGGCGGGAGTGACGGTCTGCTTGATACTGCAGCCGGTCATGAAAAGCATGGCGAAAAGTACGGGCAGCGGCGCGGCGCGCATGTTGACGTCCTGTCTAGAAAGCAAAGAGACGGCATTGTGCCATCAAGCGGCCTGACGAGTCGTGTCGGTTCGCTTGCTGGCCAGGTCCGCTCGCCCGCCGAGGAACCAGCCCACCGCCCCCCACACTGCTGCGCATATGGCACCGACCAGGGCAACCAGCCAGGCGCCATGCCCGAGGCTGTCGAGCAGGCTCTTGGCCCAGCCGCTCAAGGCATCGCCGCCGCGGTAGACCACCGTATCGATGAAGTTCTTCGCCTTGTACTTGCTCTCGGCATCCAACGGCGCGAAGAGCATTTCCCGACCGGGGCGAACGAAGGCGTACTCACCGATGCGGCGGACGATCATCAGCGCGGCCAGTACGGCAAAGGTCGGTGCCAGTGCCAAGCCGATGAAGCCCAGGCAGACCAGCGCCGGCACCGCGGCGAGCAGCACACGGACACCCAAGCGCTGGGCGACCCGGCCGGTGATGAACAGCTGGGATAACAGCGCGCCGGCCTGCACCACGAAATCGATCGCACCAAACACGCGTACCTGCTCGGCGCGATCAGGAAACAGCTCAGCCACCAGCCGTGCCTGCTCGAAGTAGAGAAAGGTACTCGCGGTGGTCAGCAGCAGCACGAATGCGGCTACGCCAAGCAGGTAGCCCGAGCCCAGCACGCGGGTCAGGCCACTGAATGGATTGCCGGCAACCGGGCGGTTCGGACTTTCCGCATGCTCGGCACCGGGCCGCCCGGCACCCAGCAGTTCGCGCCACGCCATCAGGTAGTGCTTGATCGCCACCGCGACGGCCAGCAGCAGCGCGGCCAGCAGCATCAGCCCGAACTGCCCGAGTACGCCCACCAGCAAGGCACTCAGCGCTGGACCGACCAGCCCGCCCACGCTGGCGCCGGCCGCGATGAAAGCGAACAGCCGGCGTGCCTGGGGCGCGTCAAACACGTCGGCCATCAGGCTCCAGGCCACCGACACCACGAACAGGTTGTAGACCGATATCCACACGTAGAACACGCGCGCCAGCCAGATGCTGTCGCGCAGCAGGAAGAACAATCCGGCAAAAAACAGCAGGTTGAGGCAGAAGAAGCCGTAGACCCAGTCGATGTAATGGATACGCGCCACGCGAGAGTTGAGCCAGGCGAACAGAGGCACCGCCACCAGCATGGCGAAGAAGGTCGCGGTGAACAGCCACTGCAGGTTCTCGACGCCGCCCTGAATGCCCATCGACTCGCGAATCGGCCGCAGCATGAAATAGCCGGCAAACAGGCAGAAGAACAGGCCGAAACCGGCCAGCGCCGCGCGCAGTTCGCCGGGACGGGCATTGATCAGGGCGGCGGCGCGTGTGGCTAGCGATGCGAGCATGCGCCCTCCAACAGCTGACTAGAGGTCAGGCTCAGCGGAACGCTTCGACGATCAGTTGCCGCTGGCGCTGATCCGGCAGCCGGCCTTGCCCCGCTAGAAGGTTGTCGGCCATGTAGCGCGGGTTCGAGGTGGCTGGAATGACCGCCGTCACCGCCGGCTCGGCGAGGATGAACTTGAGCAGCAGCTGCGCCCATGAGCTGGCATCGATCTCCGCAGCCCAGGCCGGCAGCGGCTTGTCCTTGACGCGGGAGAGCAGGTTGCCACGGGTGAACGGCCGGTTGATCAGCGTGGCGATGCCGTTGTCGGCACAGTACGGCAGCAACTGTTTCTCGGCGTTGCGCTCGCTGACCGAGTAGTTGAACTGGACGAAATCGACCGGCTCCTGCTTCAGCGTTTCCAGCAGACGGTCATGGGCGGACTCCAGATAATGCGTCACGCCGATGTAGCGCACCCGCCCTTCCTGCTTGAGTTCACGCAGCAGGCCGAGCTGGGTGCTGGTGTCCTGCAGGTTGTGCACCTGGATCAGGTCGATGGTGTCGGTCTGCAGTGCCTGGAAGCTCGCCTCGATCTGCGCCATGCCGCGCTCACGCCCGGTCGACGATACCTTGCTGGCAAGAAAGACCTTGTCGCGCTGGCTGTGACGCTTGACCAACTCGCCGACGACACGCTCGGCATTACCGTAGCTCGGCGCGGTGTCGATCAGCGAGGCACCGCCCTCGACCAGCACGCGCAACACCTCGAGCAGGCGCTCCATCTGCGGGTCGTCCAGGCTCGTGTTGTGGGTGATCGAGGTGCCAAGTCCGATGACCGGAAGCGCCTCACCACTGCTGGGGATAGTTCTCCTCAGCACGCCCTGCGCGGCAAAGCTGAGCGCCGGCAACAACGGACCGAGCGCCGCAATGGCCATGCAGACGGCCGAACCTTGCAGAAACTGACGACGGCGATACATGGGCGTCCTCCTGTAACCAAGTCGATGGGCAGCCTAACGGCATGAGCCCAACGAGTATGGCCCTGGCTGCAGCAATCGGTTGCGGGCGCGACGGCTAACCCTTTTCCTGATGTTGCTGACATGGGGCGCGGCAGGCTGCATGTGTACTCGACTGCGCTGCGCAGTGGCGTCGCGTCCTCCAGCCCCTACTTTCGTACAGCAACCATTGAGGCATGGTCACGCCGGCTGACACTCGCTACGGTCTTCTTTCCTGCGGCAAGGCGCCAGACGGTATTGCTGCACTGCCGGTCGCTGCCGATAGCTCTTCTATCCGATAGACCACGCGCGACGCTGCGCTACCCGCCGACCAGCATGAGAGTGATGACCATGTCCCTGTTTTCCCGTCTCAAGGCCGGCACCGGTGCCGGCGAAGGTGTTCTCGGTCTGCACGTCAGTGCTCGGCAGCTGGCAGCAGAATTGGCCGGGCTCCGCTTCGAGCCGACCTATATCGCCGGCTTCGTCTCACCCCATGTCGACATCGATTCGGTGGCCCAGCAGCTGCGGCAGCGTTTTCCGCGCGCGACGATAAGTTTGTGCAGTACCGCCGGCGAGCTTTCGAGCGAGAGTCGCCAGCTGTATTGCGCCACCAGCGGGCAGTGGGATGGCGTGGTGCTACAGCTGTTCGATGCGAGCGTCATCGCGGCGGCCGAGATCATCCTGGTGCCGCTGGAGTGCGAGGACATTCGCGGGCAGGGCCAACGGCTATCCATGGGCGAACGCATCGCGCGCCTGACCGCCTCGATCAAACGCGTGCAGGTGTCGATGAAGATCGACTATCGCGACACCCTGGCGAACATCTTCTTCGACGGCCTGTCCGCATCGGAATCATTCTTCATGGAGGCGCTGTACGAATCCGGGCGGTTCCCCTGCCTGTTCGTCGGCGGCTCGGCCGGTGGCAAGCTGGATTTCCAGAAAACCCAGCTGCATGACGGCAAGCGCAGCTACCAGAACCATGCGCTGATCGTCTTCCTCAAGTGCGCACGCGATGTGCGCTTCGGCGTGTTCAAGAGTCAGAACTTCGAGCCGACGGCGCTGAGCCTGAACGTGCTCAGCGCCTCCCTGGAAGACCGCTACATCAGCCAGGTGGTCGACGCCCGCGGCAACATTCGCACGATGGTGCAGGCCCTCTGCGAGGCGCTCAAGTGTGCGCCACAGGAGCTCGAGCAACGGCTGGCCGACTACTCGTTCGCCATCCGCGTCGGCCAGGAGGTGTTTGTTCGTTCGATCTCGCAGATCGACTTCGCCAACGAGCGCGTGCACCTGTTCTGCGATGTCGCGCCGGGGGAGGAGCTGATCATGGTCAAGCGCACGCCGCTGGCCGAAACCACCCGCCGTGACTATCAGCAGTTCATGCGCAACAAGCCCGGCAAGCCGCTGGTGGGCATCCTCAACGACTGCATCCTGCGCCGGCTGAACAACGAGCAAGCACTGGGCGGCATGGACCCAGTGTTCGATGACGTGCCGGTGGCTGGTTACTCGACCTTCGGCGAGATCCTCGGCCTCAATCTCAACCAGACGCTGACCGCGGTGTTCTTCTTCCGCACCAACGGCAAGGACGACTTCCACGACGAATACACCGACAACTTCATCGCCTACCACGGTGAGTTCAAGGCGTTCTTCCTGCGCCGGCAGATCAAGAAGCTCACCGGCCTGAGCCAGGTGGTGGTCAAGCAGATCGAGCAGTTTAAGCGCCAGGACTACAGCAGCGCGGTGGACATCAACGGCCTCGACGAACACATCCGCCCGGTGTTCCGTGGTTTGGCCGACCTTGGCCAGGTGCTGTCCCAGGCCGACCATGAACGGCAGTCCATGTCCGAGCAGCTGAGCCAGTGCGCCAACGAGCTGCACGGCTCGATGGACGACCTGACGCTGAACATCAACCAGCAGGGCACCGTCATCGAACAGGCCGGCAGCTCGGTCAAGCAGATGGTCCATCAGGCCGACGAGGTGGTCAGCAGCGCCCGCGATCTGGCGCAGTCAAGCCAGCGCATCCAGTCGGTGGTGCAGACCATCCAGCAGATCGCCGGGCAGACCAATCTGCTGGCACTCAATGCGGCTATCGAGGCTGCGCGTGCAGGCGAGATGGGCCGCGGCTTTGCGGTGGTCGCCGACGAAGTGCGCAAACTGGCCGAGATCACCGGCAAGAACGCCGAGGAAATCGGCACCGATATCGACCGCCTGGCCAGCGAGATTCGGGCGGTGGCGCAACACATCGAGACCCAGTCGGCCGGTGTCGGCTCGCTGACCGGACTGCTCGATGCGCTGGAAAATTCGAGCAACCTCACCGCCGGCACCTCACGCCAGACCAAGGGCGTCGCTGACCGACTGATCGGCCTGACCGCACGCTGAGACGATGGCTACCGCGTCAGCCGCGCGCGAACCTCGGCGTAGGGATAGGCCTCCAGCGAGGCGAAACCAGGGAGCTGCCGCGCCTTGAGCCTGGTGAACACCGGTACGCTGATGCCGCAGAGAAAACGTGTCAGGCATTCGGTGCTGGGCGCGCTGCCCTTTAGCTGCATGTAGCGCTGACTGAATTCGACGCAGCGGCCGGCCAGGTCCGTTTGATCCAGTGGCGCCAGCGTCGGCGGTTCCGGCAGGTGCGCGACCTGTCCACGACAGACCGAGCAATGCCCGCAGTGCTGTGGTGCCTGGCGATCACCGAAATAGGCGGCCAGCCGCTGGCTCAGGCATTCGGCGGATTCGAACAGCGCCAGCATGTTGTCGATGCGGGTGATTTCACTGGCTTCGTGCTGCTTGAAATAGGCGTGCAGCTCGGCGCTCAGAGCTTCGGCATCGAAGCCCGTGTCGAGCAGCGCATAGACCTCGGTCATCTGCTTGCTCTCCAGCTCGATCCAGCCCTTTTCCTGGAAGTACTCCAACGCCTTGACCACCCGCGCGCGGTCGGCGCCGTGTTGCTGATAAAGCGCGTCGAAATCCAGCGTGCACCAGGTCCGTGCCCGCGCCGAGCTGTGCACGATGGCCTCGACGAACTGCCGCCGCTCGCCTTCGAACTTCGCCACCAGCGCCTCGGGTTCGAGCAGGTACTTGAAGCGGTATTCGGCGAAGTAGGCGAAGCGTGGCGCGATGATGCCGCGCAGCTCCAGTTGCACCAGCAGGGTTTTCAGCGGCAGCTGGCGAATATTGCTCTGGTCCGATAGCTGATTGAGCATCAGCTCCCACTGCCCGCCGGCGCCGGCCTGCAGCAGCTCGTCGAGCACACAGCGGATGCCCTCGCGCTCCGGCGTATCGCCGTAGACGAAGTTCTGCAGCACGCTGAGGCTGTCGCGATTGGCCAGTACCAGGCAGTCGGACGGCTGTCCGTCGCGCCCGGCTCGGCCGATCTCCTGGCTGTAGTTCTCCACCGACTTGGGCAGGTCGTAGTGCACCACGTTGCGGATGTCCGCCTTGTCGATGCCCATGCCGAAGGCGATGGTGGCGACGATGCAGTTCAGCTCGCCGGCCATGAAGCGGCGCTGGATCGATTCGCGCAGCTCGTGCGCCATACCCGCGTGATAGGCGCTGGCCGGAAAACCGCGCTGCGCCAAGTGCTCGGCAATCTGTTCGGCGGTCTTCTGCTGGGTGACGTAGACGATGGTGGGCTGGCCGCTCTTGTCGCCCAGCCATTCCACCAGCCGGCGCTGCTTGTTGAAGCCGCTGACCGGCTCCACCAGCAGATTGAGGTTGGGCCGGTAGAAGCCGGTGGTGACCACGTCATCCGCGGCAATCGCGAATTTGCCCTGCATGTCGGCGATCACCGGCGGCGTCGCCGTGGCGGTCAGCAGCAGCACCTGGGGAATGTTGAACTGACGCTGGTAGTCGGGGAGCTTGAGGTAATCCGGCCGGAAGTTGTGCCCCCACTCGGAGATGCAGTGCGCCTCGTCCACTACCAGCAGCGAGATCGGCACCTGGCTGATGAAATTGCGAAAGCGCTCGTTCTTCAACCGCTCCACCGAAATCATCAGGATCTTCAGCTCGCCGGACTTGGCGCGCGCCATGGTCTCGCTGGCCTGCTCGCGGCTCTGCGCCGAGTCGATGCTGGCGGCGGCAATGCCGTGCCGGTGCAGGAACGCCAGCTGGTCCTGCATCAGTGCCAACAAGGGTGAGACCACCAGGGTCAGATGCGGCAACAGCAGCGCCGGCAGCTGGTAGCACAGGGATTTTCCGGAGCCGGTTGGAAAGATCGCCGCCACCGAGCGGCCGGCCACCACAGCGCGAATGGCCTGCTCCTGGCCGGTACGGAAGCGGTCGTAGCCGAATGTCTGGACGAGGGTCTGCTCGATCATGCGGAGTCACTCCTTTGACTGGAGGCCGGAAGGTAGCAAAAGGAGGGAGACGGTACTGCAAAGCGACCAACAAGTGGGGCCAGCCGTCTGGAAACACCGGGATCGGCGTGCGAGAAGGACTGGTCGCAGCGAAGCGGCGAGCCATTTCAGTCAATCGGCAGGATTGGAATCGACAATTACCGTTAGGTGGCTACCTAGTCCTACGATGGCCGGGCTCCTGAGAACAAGCACAAGCGCGCCCGATCAGGTGATCAGGCACGTGAACAGGACGGACCTATGACTAGAACAGGATGCCCTGCCATGCGTACATCCCTTATCGCCACTGCCCTGCTGCTTTCCTCTCTCGCCCAGGCCAATGACGTCAAAGCCACGCCCTATACCTACGGCACCCAGCTGGACGTCGCCGCGGTCCTTTCGCTGGAGCTCAAGCCGACTCCGTACTGCGAAGTAACCGACGCGGTGATGACCTATCGCGATTCGACCGGAGCCGAGCGCAAGCTGGCTTACCGGACGCTGGCAGAAGCCTGCAGATATCAGAACTGATCACCAGCCGAGCCGGGCGGAAACGCAGCGGGCCCGAGCGCGACTGAGGCGCCGGGCCCAACGCAGGCGCGTGTCGGACTCGGTAGAGCGTCAGAAGCGATCGCGGATCACTACTTCATCGAATGGCAGCTTGCCGATGCGCGGCTTGGGCTCGGCGGCACGCTTGCCCACCGCGACCATCAAGGCGATCACATGGTTGTCTGGCAGGTTGATCAGTTTGCCGACCGCATCGAAATCGAAGCCATCCATGGGGCACGAGTCGAGGCCCTTGGCCCGCGCGGCGAGCATCAAGGTCTGCGCCATCAGCCCGCAGCTGCGCATGGTTTCGTCACGCTGGACCTGCGGTTTGCCACGGTAATAGGCGTCAATGGCGCCGGCCATGAAATCCTGCACCTCGCTTGGTGCACCGTCCCAGACGCGGCGGACATCCTTTTCCCAGCTATCGATCTGGGCGCAGATCACCACCAGCATCGAGGCGTCGGTCATCTGCGCCTGGTTCCAGCCCACTTCGCGAATCTGCGCACGCAGTGCCGGGTCGCTAACTTCGACCAGTCGTACGTGTTGCAGGTTGAAGGCAGACGGTGCCAGCAGCGCCAGCTGCAGCAGCTCGTCCTTTTCTTCACGGCTCAGCTGAAAGCTCGGGTCGTAGGCCTTGACGGCGCGACGGCTGCGGATGGCTTCTTCGGTATTCATGGCGGTGCCCCTCATAGAAAAACAGTGGCGCCATGCTAAGGGTGCCAATCGATCGAATCCATGCGCCTAAACCGATAAGAATCATCGACCCATTTGATCCGAGGCGCACCTGACGCAAACGAAAAAGCCGCCCGAAGGCGGCTTTTTCAAGGACGCGGCGGGCAGCTTAGAGCTGCGGGCCGGCGTTGCGGATGGCGTCGGAGACGTCGAACTTCTTGAAGTTCTCGACGAACTTGGCTGCCAGTTCCTTTGCGGCCTGATCGTAGGCGCTCTTGTCGGCCCAGGTGTTGCGCGGGTTCAGCAGCTGGGTGTCGACGCCGGCGACGGCCTTCGGCACGTCCAGGTTGATGATCGGCAGATGCTCGGTCTCGGCACCGATCAGCGCACCGCTCTGGATCGCAGCGATCACCGCACGGGTGGTCGGAATGTTGAAGCGCTTGCCAACGCCGTAGCCACCGCCGGTCCAGCCGGTGTTGACCAGGTAGACCTTGGAGCCGAAGCCGTTGATACGCTTGATCAGCAGCTCGGCATACTCGCCAGCCGGACGCGGGAAGAACGGCGCGCCGAAGCAGGTGGAGAAGGTCGACTTGATACCGCTGCCCGAACCCATCTCGGTGGAGCCGACCAGCGCGGTGTAGCCGGAGAGGAAGTGGTAGGCAGCCTGCTCGTTGTTCAGGATCGACACCGGCGGCAGTACGCCGGTCAGGTCGCAGGTCAGGAAGATGACCGCATTCGGCTCACCGCCGAGGTTCTTCTCGGAGCGCTTCTCGACGTGCTGCAGCGGGTAGGCGGCGCGGCTGTTCTGGGTCAGGCTGGCATCGGCGTAGTCAGGCAGACGGGTACGCTCGTCGAGCACCACGTTCTCCAGCACGGCGCCGAACTTGATGGCCTTCCAGATTACCGGCTCGTTCTTCTCGGACAGATCGATGCACTTGGCGTAGCAACCGCCCTCGATGTTGAACACGCGGCCAACGCCCCAGCCATGCTCGTCGTCACCGATCAGGTAGCGGCTTTCGTCCGCCGACAGGGTGGTCTTGCCGGTGCCGGACAGGCCGAAGAACAGTGTGGTGTCGCCGTCTTCGCCGATGTTGGCCGCGCAGTGCATCGGCAGCACGTCGACGTCCGGCAGCAGGAAGTTCTGCACGGAGAACATGGCTTTCTTCATTTCACCGGCGTACTGCATGCCGGCGATCAGCACTTTCTTCTCGGCGAAGTTGATGATCACGCAGCCATCGGAATTGGTGCCGTCACGCTCGGGAACGCACTGGAAGAACGGTGCGTTGAGAATGCGCCACTCGCTCAGGCTGGCCTGATTGAACTGCTCGGGGGTGATGAACAGGCAACGGCCGAACAGGTTGTGCCAGGCGGTCTCGGTGGTCATCTTGACCGGCAGGTAGTGCTCGGGATCGGCGCCGACATGGACATGGGAAACGAAGCTGTCACGCTCGGCGACGTAGGCTTCGACGCGATTCCACAGCGCTTCGAAGTTGCCAGCCGGGAACGGACGGTTGATCGGGCCCCAGGCGATCTTGTGCTGGGTGCTGGGCTCTTCGACGATAAAGCGGTCAGCCGGAGAACGACCCGTGCGGTGCCCGGTCTTCACCACCAGAGAGCCATTGGCGGACAGTTCGCCCTCTCCGCGCTTGACGGCTTCTTCAATCAGTTGAGCGGTGCTGATGTCGGTGTACACGGCGTTGGTGGCTTGCGTCATGAGTGTTCCCGTCGGCCCTGGGCCGATTCCTCCATGCTGTTGTAGCCCGCCAAAGAGCGAACTACATCGAAAAAAGTGCGCGCGATTATGCCAGATAATGCGCCGCGCTGGGTATGAGGCCGTGATGGCCAAATAGTTCATTGCCTGGCTACTGATCCATCCTCGCCTCGCTACCCACCGTATCGAACGGCCGACTGCCGCGCAGCCGATGAAGTCAGTGACGAGTATCCGATGGGCTGTCGCTGCCACCGCCGGCGAACAGCTGAGCCACATCGGCGGCGTCGTAGGTATATTTCTCGTTGCAGAACTGGCAATCGATAGTCACCGCCCCGCCCTGCTCGGTGACGAGCTGCTGCGCATCTTCCTCACCCAGGCTGATCAATGCACGAGCCGAACGCTCGCGCGAACAGCTGCAGCGGAAACGGATCGGCAGTGCATCGAACAGACGCAGCTGCTCTTCGTGATACAGACGGTGCAACACCGTCTCGCCATCTAGCCCGAGCAACTCTTCTGCGGTAAGGGTATCAGCCAGGGTACGCAGGTGCTGCCAGCTGGCGTCGCGCTCCTCGGCATCCTTGATGCGGTCGGCCGGCAGCTGCTGCAACAGCAAGCCACAGGCGCGACGGCTGTCGGCGTTCAGCCAGAAGCGCGTCGGCAGTTGTTCGGAAGTGGCGAAGTAGTTGGTCAGGCACTCAGCCAGATTGATGCCATCCAGATCGACGATGCCTTGATAGCGCTGACCATTGGCGGGGTCGACGGTGATCGCCAGCATGCCTTCGGGCATCAGCTCGCCCAGGGTAGCGCCCGCCTGGATCTGCTCGGCATGGTAGCGGGCGATGCCGCGCACATCACGGGCGCTGGAACACTCGACCATCAGCAGCGGCACGGCACCGCTGGAGCGGGCCTGGAGAATCAGCAGCCCGTCGAATTTGAGCGTGCCGACCAGCAACGCAGCGGCAGCCAGCAATTCGCCGAGCAGCTGGGCGACGGGTTCCGGGTAGCTGTGCTTGGCCAGGACATGCTGGAAGCTGTGGTCTAGCGTGGCGATCTCGCCGCGAACATCGGAATCATCGAAGAGAAAACGCTGGGTCTGGTCGGACATGCCGGGGCTCGCAGGAAACGGCGGAGGAAGCGGCGATTTTAGGCGCAAAGCCAGCGCGGACCAAGGGCGGCCGCCGGGTGGCTGCCCCGAACACGGCGAAGCTGAACCGCGGCTGAACGGCTGGCAGATGGCCAGGACAGGCGCAATGACGCGCACTACCATCGCGCGCCATCGAAATCCGCGGTGGAAATTAGCCATGTCCATGAATACCCCGCAGGCCCGCTGGCGGCCGCTGCCATTGCTGGTCTCGCAGCTATTTGCCGGGCTGCTGTTGCTCAGCTGGCTATGGCCGACCACTCGGGCGCTATGGGATGCAGTCGACCACGCAGTGTTTCGGCTGCTCAACGGCTCGCTGGGGGCCGTCGGATGGTGGGACTGGCTGTGGGCGCTGAGCAGTATTCGCGTGTTCGACATTCTCGTCGGTGCGCTGCTGTTGACCTTGCTGATTCGCCGCGATTGGCTGTTTGCCCAACACCAACTGCGCCCGGCGCTGTTCACCTTTATCGGCTTGTTGCTGGTACTGCTGGTCATCCGTGTGCTGGTGACCAAACTGGCCAGCCACTTCGGCTGGCAGCACGCCAGCCCTTCGCTCGAGATCCCTGGCGCCTACCACCTGAGCGATCACTTCCCGCTGCTCGAGCGAGTGTTCGAGCTCAAGGATCGCTCCAGCCGCAGCTTCCCTGGCGACCACGCCTCGGTGTTGCTGATCTGGGGGCTGTTCATGGCGCTGTTCGCCCGTGGCAGCCGGCTGGCCGTGATACTAGGCGTCACGCTGCTGTTCATGCTGCCGCGCCTGGTCGCCGGCGCGCACTGGTTCAGCGATGACTTCGTCGGCGGCCTGCTGATCGCCGCGCTGGCACTCGGCTGGGGTTACTGCACGCCGGTCGCCGCGCACATCGCGGCACTGCTGCAATGGATCGTCCGTCCGCCGATGCAGCTTGCCGGCAAACTACCGCTGCTACGACGGATGGCTGTGCTGCGTGACTAGCCAGGTTTGAAGTCGCGCAGCAGCTGGATCTGCCGGCGCTGCTTCTTGCTCGGCCGGCCATCCGTCTGCATGCCCAGCGCACCTGCCTTGCGCTGGGCCGCCGCGTTCTCGCGCGCCGCCAGGCTTTGTGGCGTTTCCTCATAGAGCGTCTGCGCCTCGGGCGCGCCGCGGCGAACAGCGGACAGCGCACGAATGACCACCGTGCGCTCGTCAAAACCGATGCGAATCACCAGCTCGTCGCCTAGCTTGGGCTCCTTGCTGGGCTTGCAGCGCTCGCCGCGACAGTGCACCTTGCCACCCTCGATGGCAGCCTTGGCCAAGGCGCGGGTCTTGAAGAAGCGCGCGGCCCACAACCACTTGTCCAGGCGCACCTTGTCGTCGTCTTTTTCAGCCATCGTCCAGCTCTATCTCCTACACGTCGTTCTAGGGTGTTACAGACGGATGCAGATGTCATGCGCGCCGACTAGAATGCCGGCAAAATCTTCGGACGCTCCCATTGAAGAGACTCGACCCCCATACCGTGATCGGTCTGCGTGAGTGGATCGCCCTGCCGGATCTCGGTGTGGTGGGCCTGCGCGCGAAGGTCGATACCGGCGCCAGTACCTCGGCACTGCATGCTACCGAGATCAGCGAATTCGAACGCGACGGGCAGCGCTGGGTTCGCTTCACCGCGCATCTGGGCACGCTGGTGCAGCGCCGTCATCGCTGCGAGGCGCCGCTGGTCACCCGCAAGCTGATCAAGAGTTCCAACGGCCAGGTGCAGACACGCTACGTGGTGCGCACTTTGCTGGCGCTCGGCAGCCACGTGTGGCCGGTGGAGTTCACCCTCACCTGCCGCAAGACCATGCGCTACCGGCTGCTGCTCGGCTCGAAGGCACTGATCGACGGGCAATGGCTGATCGATCCGTCGCGAACCTATATCCAGGACAAACCCCAGATCCTCACTTCCTCCGGTGCCCAATGAAAATCGCCGTGCTGTCGCGCAATCCGCGCCTGTATTCCACCCGACGCCTGGTCGAAGCCGGTCAGCAACGGGGCCATGAGGTGGTGGTGATCGATACGCTGCGCGCGTACATGAACATTGCCAGCCACAAGCCGCAGATCCACTACCGCGGCAAGCCGCTGGAGGGCTTCGACGCGGTGATCCCGCGCATCGGCGCCTCGGTGACCTTCTATGGCTGCGCCGTACTGCGCCAGTTCGAGATGCAGGGTGTGTTCCCGCTCAACGAATCGGTCGCCATCGCTCGCTCGCGCGACAAGCTGCGCGCGCTGCAATTGCTATCGCGACGTGGCGTCGGTCTGCCGGTGACCGGCTTCGCCCACTCGCCGGATGACATCCCCGACCTGATCCGCATGGTCAATGGCGCGCCGCTGGTGATCAAGGTGCTCGAAGGCACCCAGGGCATCGGCGTGGTGCTCTGCGAAACCGAGAAAGCCGCCGAGTCGGTGATCGAAGCGTTCATGGGCCTGAAGCAGGACATCATGGTGCAGGAGTACATCAAGGAAGCCGGCGGCGCCGATATCCGCTGCTTCGTGGTCGGCGACAAGGTCATCGCCGCGATGAAACGCCAGGCCAAGCCCGGCGAATTCCGCTCCAACCTGCACCGCGGGGGCTCCGCCAGCCTGATCAAGATCACCCCGGAAGAACGCATGACCGCCATCCGCGCGGCCAAGGTGATGGGCCTGAACGTCGCCGGCGTCGACATCCTGCGTTCCAACCACGGCCCGCTGGTGATGGAAGTGAACTCCTCGCCGGGCCTGGCCGGCATCGAGGAAACCACCGGCAAGGACGTCGCCGGGCTGATCATCCAGTACCTGGAAAAGAACGGCGGCCCGCACCTGACCCGCACCAAGGGCAAGGGCTGATCGAGCAGCCCTGAGAGCCGGCTATTCCGCCGGCTTGCCCTGCACCGCATCGCGCGGCAACAGCAAGCCCAGCGGCAGGCTGACCCGGGCCTCCAGACCGCCGCCCTCGCGGTTGCGCAGTTCGACGATGCCGCCGTGCTGCGAGGCGATGCGCTTGACGATCGCCAACCCCAGCCCGGCGCCCTGCCCGCCACGGGCACGATCGCCGCGAATGAAAGGATTGAAGATGCCTTCCAGCTCGGCCGGATCGACCCCCGGGCCGCGGTCCAGCACGCTGAGCACCACGTACGGCGCGTGCTGGTCGCCAGAGACATAGGCTGCCACCTCCACCCCACCACCGGCGTAGCGCAGGGCGTTCTCGATCAGATTGACCAGCAGACGCTTGATCGACACCCGGCGCAGGGCGAACGGCGGCATCGGCTCGACGCACAGCCGCACGGTTTCCTGCTGCTGATTGTAGGGTGCCACCACTTCGCGGATCAGCTCGCCGAGGTCGGTGGTTTCCACCGGCTCGTCGCTGCCGTCGCGCACGAAGGCGAGGAACTGGTCGAGGATGGCGTTCATATCCTCGACATCGCGGATCATGTCCTCGGTCAGCTCGTCGTCGCTGCTCATCAGCTCCAGCGACAGGCGCAAGCGCGTCAGCGGCGTGCGCAGGTCGTGGGACACGCCGGCGAGCATCAGCTCGCGCTCGCGGCCGGCCTGCTCGACGTCCTCGGCCATCTGGTTGAAGGCGCGATAGACCTCGGTCATCTCGCTCGGCGTGTCACTGATCGGCAGCCGCACCCGTCGGCCCTTGCCGATCTGCCGTGCAGCGAAGACCAGCCGCTTGAGCGGCAGGTTGAGCTGGCTGACGAAGATCCAGGCCGCGCCGGTGGACAGCAGGCCGATACCGAGGAACCAGCCGAGCACGCTCCAGATGCGCTGGCCGCGCAGCGGATAGGCATAGAGCGGCACCTGCACCCAGTCCGGGCCGAGGTTTGGCGCGCGCACCCAGATCGCCGTGGATGGCTGGATACGCACGCGCACCTCGGTGTCGTCGCCCAGCTCGTCGCGCATCTGCCGCTGGAAGATTTCGGTGTAGGGCCAGTGATATTCGCTGCGCGGCACGTTCTGCTCGGCCACCGGCAGCAGGCCGGCGGCGCGGCCGATGCGATCGCGGTCCTCGAGATCGGCGGCCCAGTAGGCGCGCAGCGTCAGCGCCGCGCCGTGGCTGTACTGGCGGTCCACCAGCACGTCCTCGTTGGTCATCAGATAGACCAGCGTCAGGACCTTGGAGAACAGCACCACGATCAGCACCATCCACAGGGTGCGGGCGAAGAAGCTTTGTGGGAACCAGAGCGGAGTCTTCATGAAAAAGCCGCGGCACGCCTCAGGCTGCGGGCAAGGCGCCGAACGCGCCCGGAGCCTGCGACATGCCGTGGTCGACTCACTTGTTGCCGTCCGGCACGAACACGTAGCCGACACCCCAGACGGTCTGGATGTAGCGCGGCTTGGACGGGTCCGGCTCGATCAGCCGGCGCAGGCGGGAAATCTGCACGTCGATAGAACGCTCCAGCGCATCCCACTCGCGGCCACGGGCAAGATTCATCAGCTTGTCCCGGGTCAGCGGCTCACGGGCGTGCTGCACCAGCGCCTTGAGCACGGCGAACTCGCCGGTGGTGAGCATGTGCACCTCGTTGCCCTTCTTCAGTTCGCGGGTGGCCAGCGACAGCTCGTACTCGCCGAAGGTGACGGTCTCGTCTTCGCTGGCCGGCGCGCCGGGCACCTGCGGCGCCTGCCGACGCAGCACCGCACGGATGCGCGCGAGCAGCTCGCGAGGGTTGAAGGGCTTGGCCAGGTAATCATCGGCGCCCTGCTCCAGGCCCTGGATACGGCTGGCTTCGTCGCCCTTGGCGGTGAGCATGATGATCGGGATCTGATTGTTGCCCTCGCGCAACCGACGGCAGGCGGACAAACCGTCCTCGCCCGGCATCATCAGATCGAGCACCACCAACTGGAACAGCTCACGGCTGAGCAGGCGGTCCATCTGCTCGGTGTTTTCCACGGTACGGACGCGGTAACCCTGCTCATCGAGAAAACGCTCGAGCAGACGCCGCAGACGGGCATCGTCATCGACGATGAGGATCTTTTCGCCTTCGTTGGCTTGCGCAGTGCTGCTCATGGGAACTCCCGGATGGTCGACGGCGCATTATTGCGCAGTGTGGATCGGCCCTACTGCGAGCCATTGTTAGCAGATTTTTCGCCGCGCAGCAGGCCTACGCGGCATTCGATCACGGCTGACGACCGCTCACCGGCAATCGGTTGAGGCCAGCCGCCGCAGTTCCCCTATAATCGCCGGCTTTCGCGCAGGCACGGCCTGCATGGTTTGACTGACCCAGGTAGGTTCATGGACAGCATCAATTCCCGTATCGCCAACGAGCTGGGCGTGCGCCCGCAACAAGTCGCCGCCGCCGTGGCGCTGCTCGACGAAGGCTCCACCGTTCCCTTCATCGCCCGTTACCGCAAGGAAGTCACCGGCAGCCTCGACGATACCCAGCTGCGCAACCTGGAAGAACGTCTGCGCTACCTGCGCGAGCTGGACGAGCGCCGCGCCTCGATCCTCGCCAGCATCGAGGAACAGGGCAAGCTGACCCCCGAACTCAAGCGCGAGATCGACCTCGCCGACACCAAGACCCGCCTCGAAGACCTCTACCTGCCTTATAAGCAGAAGCGCCGCACCAAGGGCCAGATCGCCCTCGAAGCCGGTCTCGGTGAGCTGGCCGATGCGCTGTTCGGCAACCCGGACCTCACACCAGAGCAGGAAGCCGAGCGCTTCATCGACGCCGAGAAGGGCTTCGCCGATGTGAAGGCCGTGCTCGAAGGCGCCAAGTACATCCTCATGGAGCGCTTCGCCGAAGACGCCGACCTGCTGGCCAAGCTGCGCGACTTCCTCAAGCACAACGCCACCCTCAGCGCCCGTGTGGTGCCGGGCAAGGAGAACGAGGGCGCCAAGTTCAGCGACTACTTCGAGCATGACGAAGTGCTGAAGAACACCCCTTCGCACCGCGCGCTGGCGATCTTCCGTGGCCGTAACGAAGGCATCCTCAGCGTCAGCCTCAAGGTCGGCGATGAGACGCCGGGCAGCATGCACCCCGGCGAAGGCATGATCGGCGAACGCTTCGGCATCGCCAACCGGGGCCGCGCCGCCGACAAGTGGCTGGGCGAAGTGGTGCGCTGGACCTGGAAGGTCAAGCTCTACACCCATCTGGAAACCGATCTGCTCGGCGAGCTGCGCGACAAGGCCGAGGATGATGCGATCGGCGTCTTCGCCCGCAACCTGCATGACCTGCTGTTGGCCGCCCCGGCCGGCCCGCGCGCGACGCTGGCGCTCGATCCGGGCCTGCGCACCGGCTGCAAGGTCGCGGTGGTCGACGCCACCGGCAAGCTGCTGGAAACCGCCACGGTCTACCCGCACGCGCCACGCAACGACTGGGACGGCACCCTGGCGATCCTCGCCAAGCTCTGCGCCAAGCATGCCGTCGACCTGATCGCCATCGGCAACGGCACCGCCAGCCGCGAGTCGGACAAGCTGGCCGGCGAGCTGATCCAGAAAGTGCCCGGTCTCAAGCTCACCAAGATCATGGTCAGCGAAGCCGGCGCCTCGGTGTACTCGGCCTCGGAACTGGCCGCCAAGGAATTCCCCGATCTGGACGTATCCCTGCGTGGCGCCGTGTCCATCGCCCGCCGCCTGCAGGACCCGCTGGCCGAGCTGGTGAAGATCGACCCGAAATCCATCGGCGTCGGCCAGTACCAGCACGACGTGTCCCAGCTCAAGCTGGCGCGCTCGCTGGATGCAGTGGTCGAGGATTGCGTGAACGCCGTCGGCGTCGATGTGAATACCGCTTCCGCCGCGCTGCTGGCGCGCATCTCCGGCCTCAACTCGACATTGGCGCAGAACATCGTGCAGTTCCGCGATGCCAACGGGGCGTTCAAGTCGCGCAGCGAGCTGAAGAAGGTGCCGCGCCTGGGCGAGAAGACCTTCGAGCAGGCCGCCGGCTTCCTCCGCGTGATGAATGGCGAGAACCCGCTGGACGCCTCGGCGGTGCACCCGGAAACCTATCCACTGGTCAAGCGCATCGCCCAGGACACCGGGCGCGATATCCGCTCGCTGATCGGCGACTCGGCGTTCCTCAAGCGTCTAGACCCCAAGCAGTTCACCGATGAAGGCTTCGGCCTGGTGACCGTCAGCGACATCCTTCAGGAATTGGAAAAACCCGGCCGCGACCCGCGCCCCGAATTCAAGACCGCCGAGTTCCAGGAAGGCGTCGAGAAGCTCAGCGATCTCGAGCCGGGCATGGTGCTCGAAGGCGTGGTGACCAACGTGACCAACTTCGGTGCCTTCGTCGACATCGGCGTGCATCAGGACGGTCTGGTGCACATCAGCGCGTTGTCGGAGAAGTTCGTCAAGGACCCCTACGAGGTGGTCAAGGCCGGTGACATCGTCAAGGTCAAGGTCATGGAAGTGGACATCCCGCGTCAGCGCGTCGGCCTGTCGATGCGCATGAGCGATACGCCCGGTGCCAAGACCGACGGACCACGCGGTGGCCAGGCGCGCGGCAGCGCCGGCAAGCCGCAGGGCAACACGCCGCGCAGCGAGCGCCATGCCAAGGAAGACAAGCCGGCACCGGCCAACGCCGCCATGGCCGCGCTGTTCGCCAACGCCAAGCAGCTGAGGAAGTAAGCATGAGCATTCAAGTCGAGGCGGTGGGCAGCTCCAGCGCCTTCGGCCGCCTGCTCGGCCTGGAGATTCACCAGGTCGGCAACGGCGAGGCGGTGCTCGGCCTGAGCATGCACGATGGCCTGCGCAACCTGCACGGCAAGCTGCACGGTGGCGCGTTGTTCTCGCTGATCGACACCGCCATGGGTCAGGCCAGCCACAGCCTCGGCGACGGCTCACCGAACAGCGTCACGCTCGAATGCAAGGTCAACTACATCCGCCCGGTGAGCGACGGCGAGCTGCGTTGCCGCGCCTGGGTGGTGCATGGCGGCCGGCGCACCCAGGTGCTGGAAGCCGAGGTACATCAGGGCGACAAGCTGATCGCCAAGGCCCAGGCGACCTTCGCCTGTCTCTAGCCACCCAAGGAGTCGGCATGCGTCGACAGCGGTCGAAGCAACGTCGCCTCTTGTGAAGCGGCGTTTCCATCCCCATATTGGGGCGACTGTCGCGTGAAGGAATCCACAAGTTGAGCGCACTTCTCTCCCACCGCCTGGCATTGCTGGCCGAGTCCACCCACCTGCCACTGCTCAGCCAATGCCTGCACGGGATCGAACGCGAGTGCCTGCGCGTCGACGCTCGCGGCCAGCTGGCGATGACGCCGCACCCCGCTGCACTGGGCTCGGCGCTGACTCACCCGCAGATCACCACCGATTATTCGGAGGCGCTGCTGGAGTTCATCACCGGTACCGACCAAGACCCGCAGAACACGCTTGCCGAGCTCGAAGCGATCCACCGCTTCAGCTATGCCAAGCTCGGCGACGAATTCCTCTGGAGCCCTTCGATGCCCTGCCCGCTACCGAGCGAGGCGGACATTCCGATCGCCGAATACGGCAGCTCCAACATCGGTCGGCTCAAGCACGTCTACCGCCAGGGCCTGGCCCTGCGCTACGGCAAGACCATGCAGTGCATCGCCGGCATCCACTACAACTTCTCGCTGCCCGAGGCGCTGTGGCCGGTGTTGCAGGCCGATGACGGCGACGCAAGTTCGGCGCAGGACTACCGTTCGACGCGCTACATCGCGGTGATCCGCAACTTCCGCCGTTACAGCTGGCTGCTGATGTACCTGTTCGGCGCCTCGCCGGCGCTGGATGCCGGCTTCCTGCGTGGCCGCCAGCACCAGCTCGAAACGCTCGGCGCCGACACCCTGTACCTGCCGTACGCCACCAGCCTGCGCATGAGCGACCTGGGCTACCAGAACAACGCCCAGGCCGGCCTCACGCCCTGCTATGACAATCTGGACAGCTATACCGAAAGCCTCTTCCGCGCCGTCTCCACGCCCTACGCTCCCTACGAGACGATGGGCATCAAGGATGCCGCCGGCAACTGGCAGCAGCTCAACACCAACGTGCTGCAGATCGAAAACGAGTACTACTCGAACATTCGCCCGAAACGCGTCACCGCCACTGGCGAACGGCCGTTGCAGGCGCTGCGCGCGCGCGGCATCCAGTACATCGAAGTACGCTGCCTGGACATCAATCCATTCCTGCCGCTGGGCATCGATGCCAGCGAAGCGCATTTCCTCGATGCCTTCCTGCTGTTCTGCGCCCTGAACGACAGTCCCTGCCTGGCCGACGGCGAATGCAGCGTGGCCACCGAGAATTTCCTCAAAGTGGTCAAGGACGGTCGTCGGCCGGGACTCGAACTGCAACGCTGCGGCGAGAACGTGCAGCTGAGCGACTGGGCCGAGCAGTTGCTTGATGAGATCGCCCAGGTCGCCGCTCTCCTCGATCGCAGCCATGGCGACGCGCGCCACGCCACGGCGCTGGCCGAGCAACGGGCCAAGGTCGCCGACAGCAGCCTGACGCCGTCAGCGCGGGTGCTCGACGAGCTGCGCCGCAGCGGCGAAAGCTTCAGCCAGTTCTCCATGCGCCAAACCCAGGCGCATGCCGACTACTTCCGCAGCCGGGCACCGAGCCCCGCCGAGTTGGCGCAGTTCGAAGCCGCCGCACAGCAATCCCTGGAGCGACAGGCGGCTATGGAAGCCGGGGACGAGCTGGATTTCGACAGTTTCGTCGCCGAATACCAACGCAGCCTCAGCCTCTGACTGCCAGCCATCATCGACCAGACTTATAGGGCGTCATAGACGCTCTAGCTTCTAGTGCCGCGTGGGCTGCCCCGCGCGGCGATGCCGCTCGACGAAATTTTCCCCGCCCCGCCTCGCTCTAAATCCCGGTCACGCGTGCATCCGCTGCGTTTCGCCGCGCCTGCCTGATCGACCGAACAAGCCAGAACAACAACAAAAGAGGTGCATCCATGTCTCTGAAATCAATGCTGCGCCGCTTGCGTGGCGTATCCGTTGCCGTGCTGTTTGGCAGCCTGCTGGGTTTGAGCCAGCCTGCAACCGTCGACGCCGCCAGCCCACCGATCGCCGGTGCGATCAGTGGCGGCGGGCCGGCTCTGTCGGCCCTGCGCTACGACCTGACCATCACATCCTTCGATGGCACCCCGATAGCCGTTACCGTCTTCCAGCCCGCACTGAGCAAAGGCCAGGCCGCGCCGCTGCTGATGTACAGCCATGGTTGGGGCGGCAGTCGTTCCACCGATCTCAGCGAAAGCGATTCGCTCACCGCCACGGCACGCAAGGCCTGGGAGAACGGCTACTTCGTCATGACTTTCGACCAGCGCGGTTTCGGCGAAAGCGGCGGGCGGGCCAACGTTCAGGATCCACAGATCGAAGGACGCGACATCAAGACCCTGCTCGACTGGGCCGAGGGCGCGCTGACGCCCCACTTGGCCTATCTGCGGGGTGATCCGCTGGTGGGTGGCATCGGCCTGAGCTACGGCGGCGGCTTCCAGCTGATCGGCGCAAGTGTCGATCCACGCTTCGATGCGCTGGTCCCGATGATCACCTGGAATGACCTGTCCTACAGCCTGACGCCCGGCACCGTGCCGAAAACCCTCTGGCTGACCTTCCTCAGCGCCATCGCGATCAACGACCAGGCGCCCTGGGTCACCCAGGCCTACGCCCAGTCGCTGGGCGGCAGCGTCGACGAAAGCACCCGCCAGCGCCTGGCCGGACATGGTCTCGGGGCATTCTGTGGCGCGAACGCGCCGCGGGTGGATGCCTTCATCATTCAGGGCATCAACGACACCCTGTTCAACGGCAACGAGGCGGTGTGGAACTACAACTGCCTGCGCGAGGCCGGCAATGATGCCTATCTGCTGATGTCCGACGGCGGCCACGTGCTGCCGGGCCTGCAGATCGGCCAGATCGGCTCGGTGGCCGCCCAGGTACGCTGCGGCGAGCAGGACTATCAGGTCGCTGATCTGGCGTATGGCTTCCTCGACGGCAAGCTGCGCAAGCTGCAACAACGCATCGAGATGCCGCGGGTCTGCTTCACCCAAGGCAACGAGCACGGCGTGGTAGGTGATGAGGTCATGCGCGGCGGCCAGCGCTTCGCCGCGCAGAGCGGCAGTCTGCTGGTCGGTCCGCCGTCCATCGATCTGGTGCTGAACCTGCTGCGCAAGCTAGACCCGGTGACGCTGTCGGACGTCCTCAGCCGCATCTCGGCAGACGCGGTGCGCGTGCTGCTCGGTGCGCTGAGCGGCATCGGTTCCGGCAGCCCGGATCAGGTCACCAAGATCCTCACCGAGTTGGTCACCACACTGCCGCCGCATCTGATCGCCGAACTCGGCACGGCACCGCGCTTCGTACCGTTGTACCAGGCCAGCGGCGAACAGACTCTGGCAGGCATTCCCCTGGCAGATCTCAAAGTGGAGGGTCTGGGCAAGCTCGACCCACGACTGTTCGTCGGCATCGGTGTGAAGCGCATGGGCAGCGGCCGCACCGAATTGCTGAACGATCAGGTGTTGCCGCTGCGCGGGGTTGGCAGCCGGCAGACCGAGCTGATCGCTGTCAGCACGCGGCTCAACCACGGCGATCAGGTGGGGCTGATGCTCTACGGCTTCCATCCGCAGTACACGCTGAGCTTCTCCCGTGTACCGAGCGCGGTGCAGCTGAGCGGGACGGTCGAACTGCCGCTGCGATGACGAAAAAGGCGGGGCCATGGGCCCCGCCTTCGGTTCAGAGCGGCTTCTCGAAGATCTTCGAGTTGCGCTGGAAGTTGTACAGCGAGGCGCGCGCTGCTGGCAGGCGATCGACGCTGATCGGCTCGAAGCCGCGCTCGCGGAACCAGTGGGCGGTACGGGTGGTGAGGACGATGAGTTTCTTCAACCCGAGCTTGCGTGCGCGCTCCTCGATGCGTTCGAGCAGCTCGTCGCCGCGACCACCGTGGCGGTACTCGGGATTGACTGCCAGACAGGCCAGCTCGCCAGCGTCCGAGTCGGCGATCGGATAGAGCGCCGCGCAGGCGATGATCAACCCGTCACGCTCGACGATGCTGAACTGCTCGACTTCCCGCTCCAGCACCTCGCGCGAACGCCGCACCAGAATGCCCTGCTCTTCCAGCGGAGTGATCAGGTCGATCAGCCCGCCGACGTCCTCGATGGTGGCCTCGCGCAGCTGTTCGAACTGCTCCTGGGTCACCAGCGTGCCGCCGCCGTCGCGGGTGAACAGCTCGTTGAGCAGCGCACCGTCATCGGCATAGCTGACCACATGACTGCGCCGCACACCGCCGCGGCAGGCCTGCGCAGCGGCATCGAGCAACTCGGCCTGGTACTGGCTGCCGAGGCGCTCGACATAGGCCGGAATCTGCTGCGGTCGCAGTTCGCGGACCAGCTTGCCGCTTTCGTCAAGCAAGCCCGGCTCGGCACCGTATAGCACCAGCTTGTCGGCCTGCAGATCGATGGCCGCACGGGTGGCGACGTCTTCGCAGGCCAGGTTGAAGATCTCGCCGGTCGGCGAATAACCCAGTGGCGAGAGCAGCACGATGGTGCGCTCGTCCAGCAGCCGGCCGATGCCCTTGCGGTCGATACGGCGCACCTCGCCAGTGTGGTGCAGGTCGACGCCATCGAGCACGCCGATCGGCCGCGCGGTAACGAAGTTGCCACCAGCCACGCGCAGCCGCGCGCCCTGCATCGGCGAGGCCGCCATGTCCATCGACAGGCGCGCTTCCAGGGCAATGCGCAGCTGGCCGACCGCGTCGATCACGCATTCCATGGTCGGCGCATCGGTGACGCGCAGATCGCGATGGAAGCGTGGCTCGATGCCTCGCGCGGCCAGGCGCGCCTCGATCTGCGGCCGCGAGCCGAACACCAGCACCAGGCGCACGCCGAGGCTGTGCAGCAGCACCAGGTCGTGGACGATGTTGGCGAAATTGGCATGCTCCAGGCCATCGCCCGGCAGCATGACGACGAAGGTGCGGTCACGGTGCGAATTGATGTAGGGCGAGGAGTCGCGAAGCCAGGTGACGTAGTCGTGCATGGAAAAGCCTTCGTGGCGGTCTTGTTCGTCTGAAAGTAATCAGTTCGGGGCGGTCTGCGGCTGCAGGCAGTAGTGCTCGATCATCCGGCGCAGCAGCTGCAGGGTCGGCTCGATGCGGTCGAGCTGCAGGTACTCGTCGGGCTGGTGCGCGCAGGCGATGTCACCCGGGCCCAGCACCAGCGTTTCGCAGCCGAGCTGCTGAAGATAAGGCGCTTCGGTGGCAAACGCCACCGCCTCGGCACGGTGGCCGGTCAGGCGCTCGGCGAGGCGCACCAGTTCGCTTTCCGCGGCCTGCTCGAACGGCGGCACGGCCGGGAACAGCGGCGCCAGGTCGATCTTCACCTGGTGCTGCTCGGCCAGTGGCTGCAGGCGCTGACGGATGATCGTTCGCAGCTGCTGCGGATCCATGCCCGGCAGCGGGCGCAGGTCGAACTCCAGCGAACACTGGCCGCAGATACGGTTGGGGTTGTCGCCGCCATGGATGCAGCCGAAATTGAGCGTCGGCTTGGGTACGTCGAACAGCGGATTATCGTATTCGCCCTGCCACTGCCGGCGCAGCGTCATCATCTCGCCCATCACGCCATGCATCGCTTCCAGAGCGCTGTGGCCGTAGGCCGGATTCGACGAATGGCCGCTCTGCCCAAGGATGTCGATACGCTCCATCATGATGCCCTTGTGCAGACGCACCGGGCGCAGGCCGGTGGGCTCGCCAATCACCGCCGCACGGCCGAGCGGCTGGCCGGCTTCGGCCAGGGCACGGGCCCCGGACATCGAGCTCTCTTCATCGCAGGTAGCGAGAATCAGCAACGGACGGCGGAACGGCTGCTCCAACAGCGGCCGCACTGCCTCGATGATCAGGGCAAAGAAACCCTTCATGTCGCAACTGCCCAGGCCGTACCAGCGGCCGTCGGCCTCGCGCAGCTTGAGCGGATCGGAGGTCCACAGCCCGGCATCGAACGGCACGGTGTCGCTGTGCCCGGCCAGCACCAGACCGCCCGGACCGCTGCCGTAGCTGGCCAGCAGGTTGAACTTGCCAGGCGCCACTTCCGGCGTCTCGCAGGCAAAGCCCAGCTCACCGAGCCAGGCCGCGAGCAGCTCGATCACCGGACGATTGCTCTGGTCCCAGCCGGGCTGTGTGCAGCTGACCGAAGGTGCCGCGAGGAGCTGCGCGAACTGCTCCTTGAACGAGGGAATAGGCACCGCTTACCTCCGTGATGCAATCGTAACGAGCCTGCAGTGAAGCATGAAACGCGCCACGGCGGGACCCGCAAACGAAAACGCCCCGTCAGATCGACGGGGCGTTTCGGCAGTTACGAGCGGCGCGAGGCGTCAGGTGAAGATGGCGCGCAGAATGAGGAAGAACACGATGGCCAGGCCTGCCCCCACTGGCAGGGTCACCAGCCAGGACATGAATATCTTGCCGACCACGCCCAGATTCAGCGCACCGATACCGCGAGCGATGCCCACACCGAGCACCGCACCGACCAGCGTATGGGTGGTGGAAACCGGCAGGCCGATGGCCGAGGCGCCGACTACGGTGGTGGCGGTGGCCAGTTCGGCGGCAAAACCACGGCTCGGCGTCAGCTCGGTGATCTGTTTGCCGATGGTGGCGATCACCTTGTAGCCATAAGTCGCCAGGCCGATGACGATACCGACGGCGCCCAACAGCAGCACCCAACCCGGTACTGCCGCCTTGGCACCGATGACAGCAGCGCCTTCCGATTGCAGCACACCAACCACCGCCGCCAGCGGGCCAACCGCGTTGGCCACGTCATTGGAGCCATGGGCGAAGGCCATGGAACAGGCGGTGAAGATCATCAGTACGGCAAAGACCTTCTCCACGCTGGAGAAGTGGAACGCCTTGTCGGCTTCCACGTCGACCTTGATCCGCGTCAGCAAGGCGACACCGATCAGCATCACCAGTGCACCGACGCCCACTGCCAGCATGAAGCTCTGCCCGCTGCTCAGATCCAGCCCGATGTGCTTGAGGCCCTTGGAAAGCGTCATCAGCGCGACCATGAAACCGGTGAGAAACATGTACAGCGGGACGAAGCGCTTGGCGTTCTGGAACGGCTCATCGGTATCGATGATCAGGCGCTGCACGCTGATGAACAGACCGAAGGCGATGGTGCCCGAGAGCATGGGCGAGACGACCCAGCTGGCGACGATCGGGCCGACCCCGCTCCAATGCACCGCATCCACGGAAATGCCGACGGCGGCGAAGCCGATCACCGCACCGACAATGGAGTGCGTGGTTGATACCGGCCAGCCCTTGATCGAGGCGATCAGCAGCCAGGTACCGGCTGCCAGCAGTGCCGACATCATGCCCAGCACCATCAGTTCCGGCGGAATGGCCGAAGCGTCGACGATGCCGCTCTTGATCGTTTCGGTGACCTGGCCGCCGGCCAGATACGCACCGCAGAACTCGAAGACCATCGCCACGACGATCGCCTGCTTGATGGTCAGCGCGCGGGAGCCTACCGAGGTGCCCATGGCATTGGCCACGTCGTTGGCGCCCACGCCCCAGGCCATGAAAAAACCGAACATGCAGGCGAGCACCAGGAGTACGAAGCCGTAATCCGCGATAAAGGACATAAGAATTACCTGTTGAACCCAGAAAGGACGCTGGCGCCTTAGCGCGCCAGCAATTGTTCCAGACGGTTGCCGACGCGCTCGGCGCGGTCGGCTACATCACCGATCCATTCGATGATCTTGTAGAGAAAGATCACGTCGACTGCTGGCAAATCCTTTTCCAGATTGAACAGCGCACGGCGAACCGTGATCTGCATGCGGTCGGTTTCACGCTCGATTTCCTCGAGCTCCTCGACCATTTTTTCGACGAGAGTGGCTTCGCGGCCGCTGAAGCCGGTTTCCAGCAGCGAGTCCAGCTCCTTGAGCGCCTTGAGCGCCTGAGCGCTGGCGTCGACGGTGCGTTGCACATAGGCCAGCATCTGCGGTTGCAGCGGCTGCGGAATGGTCATGCAGCGACCCAGCATCAGGCCGGCGATGTCCTTGGCACGGTTGGCGATCTTGTCCTGTACACTCAGCAGATCAAGCAGATCGGAACGCGGCACCGGCAGAAACAGGCTTTTCGGCAGGTGCTGGCGGACGCTCTTCTTCAGCTTGTCGGCCTCGTTTTCCAGCTGCGCCATCTGCTGCTGGATCTGCTCGACCTTCTCCCAGTCTTCGGCCATGACCGCCTGGAACAGCGGTACCAGGTTCGCCGCACACTCATGCGACTTGGCCATATGCTGCTGCATCGGGCCGATTGGCGAACGTCCGAACAAGCTGACGAAAGGATTGACTGGCATAGGGTAAAGCCCCGGCTTGAAAGAGGCGGCAAGTATACGGACAGGCCATCACGCCTGCTACCGTGTGTCATCAGGCGGCAACACCAACACATCATAGGCACCCAGTCGGCATCATGCAGAAAGAAACCGAAATCAAGCTACGCGCCAGCCGCGAAACCCTGCTCGCCCTGCGCGAACACCCGTTGCTGAAGAAGCGCAACAAGAGCGGCTGGTCGCGCCATGAGCTGTTCAACCAGTACTACGACACTGCAGACCGCGCGCTCGCCCAGGCCCGCGTCGCGTTGCGCTTGCGTCGCGATGGCGAGCAGTTCATCCAGACTCTGAAGAGCCGCGGTCAAAGTGTCGCAGGCCTTTCCGAGCGCAACGAATGGGACTGGTATCTGGACAAGGCCAAGCTCGATATCAAGAAGCTCGGCGACGACTGCTGGCCGGCCAGCCTCGCCGAACTGGACAAGAAGACCCTGAAACCGATCTTCACCACCGATTTCGTTCGCGAGAAGGCCGAGATCGCCTGGGGCCGTGGCAAGACCAAGGTGATCATCGAGGCCGCGCTGGACCTGGGCCAGGTCAAGGCCGGCAAACAGTCCGAGGAAATCTGCGAGCTGGAACTGGAGCTGCGCCAGGGCGATCCCGAAGCGCTGCTGGAGCTGGCTGCCGAGCTGGCTGCCGACCTGCCGCTGATGCCCTGCGATATCAGCAAGGCTGAACGCGGCTATCGCCTGCACGACGCCGATGGCTACAACCTCCAGCTGCCGGCGCCGGAACTCGATGTCGTTATGCCGCTGGACGACGCGGTGGTCGCGCTGGGCTGGCAGCTGCTGGGCAACAGCCAGCGCCTGGCCGAACAGTACCGTTTCAATGGCCGCTGGAAACTGCTCGGCGAGTGGCTGCAGCAGCTGATCGAACTGCGCGCGCTGCTCGGCAGCCTCGGCCAGGCCGCCCCGCGCGCCAGCAGCCGTGAACTGCGCGAGCTCCTCGACGCGCTGATCCAGGACTGGCGCCCACGAGTCGAAGCCGGCCAGGACGACGAGGGCGTGCGCAAGGCGGCGCCGGAACAGTTCGCCGAAGAACTGCGCCAGACCCGTTGGGGCCTGCTGTCGCTGAAAACCTCGCTGTGGCTGCTGCAACGCAGCTGGACCGAAGGCCGCAACGCCCGCGGCGATCGTCAGGGTGCGGCCGAACTGGGCAAGTGGCTGCTGCATCTGCTGGCCGAAGAAGCCAAGGCGCTGCAACTGCCGCGTTACCAGCAGCAGCCCGAAGACCTCGCCGAACAGAGCCCGCGCATGGAGCGTCTGCTGGTCTGGCTGCACCTCGCCCGCGGCGTGCTGGAGCTGCCTGAGGTCGATCGTCTGTACGGCGAGCTGGCCAAACTGCACGAACTGGCCCGGCAACCGCTGGGCGAGGACGCGCTGGAGCGGCGCGTCGAGCAGGCGCACCTGGTCTGGACGCTCAAGGCCTGGAAGCTGCTGGAGAAATAAACGGCAGGACCGAGCAGGCTGCACAAAGTTGAATCCCGGCGGCAGACAACGCCGGGCATTTAGCGGCAAGCTTGGATTTTCCCGTCGCCGCATCGAAGGAATCCCATGTCCGTGTTGAACGCCCCCGCCCAGGACCGTCCACTCGATCTCAACGATCTGTTGCGCGAGCTGGTCGCCCAGGGGCGGGTTGCACAGGACAGCGCCGAGCAATGCCTGACGGTCCGCCGCAGCGCGGTGGCCAACCAGCAGCATCCGCTGGAATTCCTCGCCGCGCAGCAACTCGACGATCTGCAGCGGCCCGGCAAGAAGCTCGATCTGGAAACACTGACCGTCTGGCTCGCAGAGCGCGCCGGCCAGCCGTACCTGCGCATCGACCCGCTGAAGATCGACGTCGCCGCGGTCACGCCGCTGATGTCCTACGCCTTCGCCCAACGCCACAGCATCCTCGCCGTGGCGGTGGACAGCAGCGCCGTGACCATCGCCAGCAGCCAGCCCTTCATGCATGGCTGGGAAGCCAACCTGACCCACGTGCTCAAGCGCCCGATCAAGCGCGTGGTGGCCAACCCGAGCGACATCCAGCGCTTCACCGTCGAGTTCTATCGCCTGGCCAAGTCGGTCAGCGGGGCCAGCGGCACCGACCAGAAGATCAGCGGCGCCGGCAACTTCGAGCAGCTGCTCAACCTCGGCGCCAGCGACCAGGAGCCGGACGCCAACGACTCGCACATCGTCAACATCGTCGACTGGTTGTTCCAGTACGCCTTTCAGCAGCGCGCCAGCGATATCCACATTGAACCCCGACGCGAGCAGGGCTCCGTGCGCTTTCGCATCGATGGCGTGCTGCACAACGTCTACCAGTTTCCACCGCAGGTCACGATGGCGGTGGTCAGCCGGCTGAAGTCCCTCGGCCGGATGAACGTCGCCGAGAAGCGCAAGCCGCAGGACGGCCGGGTCAAGACCAAGACGCCGGATGGCGGCGAAGTCGAGCTGCGCCTGTCGACGCTGCCCACCGCCTTCGGCGAAAAGATGGTGATGCGCATCTTCGACCCCGAGGTGCTGCTCAAGGGCTTCGACCAGCTGGGCTTTTCCGCCGACGACCTGCGCCGCTGGCAGAGCATGACCAGCCAGCCCAACGGCATCATCCTGGTCACCGGGCCGACCGGTTCGGGCAAGACCACCACGCTCTACACCACGCTCAAGCAGCTGGCGACGCCGGAGGTGAACGTCTGCACCATCGAGGACCCGATCGAGATGATCGAGGGCGCCTTCAACCAGATGCAGGTGCAGCACAATATCGAGCTGACCTTCGCCAGCGGCGTGCGCGCGCTGATGCGTCAGGACCCGGACATCATCATGGTCGGCGAGATTCGCGACCTGGAGACCGCGGAGATGGCCATCCAGGCCGCGCTGACCGGCCACCTGGTGCTCTCCACCCTGCACACCAACGATGCCCCCAGCGCGATTACCCGCCTCTTGGAGCTGGGCGTGCCGCACTACCTGCTCAAGGCCACGCTGCTCGGGGTCATGGCCCAGCGCCTGGTGCGCACGCTTTGCCCGCACTGCAAAGCGCCGATGCAGCTCGATGCAGACGACTGGAGCGCGTTGACCAAACCCTGGAATGCCCCGCTACCGACCACGGCACAGCAGGCTGTGGGTTGCCTGGAGTGCCGCGACACGGGCTTCCGCGGGCGTGCCGGTGTTTACGAAATCATGCTGCTCAACGATGCGATCAAGCCGCTGATCACTGCCGACACCGACATCGTCGCCCTGCGCCGTCAGGCCTTCAAGGACGGTATGCGCAGCCTGCGTCTGTCCGGCGCGCAGAAAATCGCCGCCGGCCTGACTACCGTCGAAGAAGTGCTACGGGTGACGCCGCAAAGCGAGCAGAAATAGCCGAAGGCTCAAGGCGTTTGTAGGGTGGATGGCGCTTTTTACGTCCACCACAACACCGTCCGGTGGATCGGTGGATCGGTGGATCGGTGGATCGGTGCAGCGTGCTCCACCCTACGCCAGCTCGCGCCGCGCCTGCCTCAGCGCGCGCAGTTGTGCGGATGCCCTTGCGACGGGCTGAGCGCTGAATCAGCCGCCCGAGCGTACCGCGAGAATGCTCGCCACCTGATTGGGCTTGCAGTTGAGGTAGGCCGAAGACTGCAACCATTGCTGGTCGGGGTACCAGGAGAACATGAACTGGCCGCCCTTAAGGCTATCGACCACCATCCGCGCCACTTCCGGCCGTACCGCCGGACAACCCTGGCTGCGACCGATACGGCCCTGGGTGGCGATCCAGGACGGATTCACGTAGTCGGCCGGATGAATGACGATGGCCCGTTCGCGGGCGCGATCATTGATGCCCGGTTCCAGTCCATCCATACGCAGCGAGTAGCCGTGCTTGCCGCTGTAGCTTTCAGCGGTGCGGAACAGACCGATGCTGGACTGATGACTGCCCACTGCGTTGGAAAAGCTGGTGGCGTGGTTATCGCCAGATTTCTGTCCATGCGCGACCAGGTCCTCGAGCAGCAGTTGCTCCTTCTCCAGATCAAATATCCATAGCCGGCGTTCGCTGGATGGCAGCGAGAAGTCGATCACCGCCAGGCGCTGGGCGGCACTCGCGCCATTGTTGACCGCACACTGCATGGCAGCGACCGCGTGGGTCAGCACCTGCTTATCGAGTTTCGGTGCCAGCCGGGCGAGGCTGTCGACCATCGGCTGATACGTGGCGTTGGCCGCCCATACAGGCGAGGCGAAGACGAAAAGACCTGCAGCCAGGCAGGCGCGTCGAAGCATGGACATCATGAGCAAGCAACCTCATCGGGCACGGCGTGACGACTTCCTGTCCGGCCGGCGCCTTATACTCGCCGCAGCAGCAGCGCACACGAAGCCGGGCGGGACGAACGAGCACCCCATATCCGGCGCGATATGTTTTTATGATTCGCGCGGCCAGCGGCGCTGCCGCGGCCACAGCCTCACAAGGGCGCAGTCTAGCAGCCACCGGAACGGTCTGGAGCGAAACGTTGGTTAAAAAATGTGCACCCCGTCTGGCCATCTGGCTCTGCCTCATCGCGGGCACAGCCGTCGCCGAGCCAGTCGCTACCCAGCCGACGCCACTGGCTGACGCGCTGCAAAGCCTGCCGCAGAGCTGCCCTTCACTGCCGAGCAAGCTCGAACCGGCCGCGCTGCAGCGGCTCTCGGCGTTCTACCAAGCAGTGCACCACCAGCCGGTGTGGAATGCCTACGCCATGCTCGACGGCCTGCTGCAGCAACTCGCAGCACTGGCGGACGATGGCTTGGAACCCGCCCAGTATCAGCCGGAACGCATTCGCGCGCAGTTGCAGCGCCCCTCCCCCGCGCTACTGCAGCGCGAGTGCAGCGATATCCTTGCCAGCCATGCCTACCTTGAAGCGCTTTATCACCTGTCCCATGGCCGCCTGCGGCAGGCGGCCGTCGAGCCGATCTGGCGCAGTCCCGACCTGCCGGAGCCTGATGATACCGGGCCGCTGGTGCAGATCGCCGTACAAGGCCTCAGCGACCTGCCGAGTGCCTTCGAGCGTGCCCGCCCGGAGCATGCGCTCTACCGCGATCTGCGTGCCGCTTATGCGGCGGCACGTCAGAACTCGCTGCCCGCCTGGCGACCCATGCCGGCCGGCCCGACGCTACGACCGGGGATGAGCGATGCGCGGGTGCCGCTGCTGCGCGAACTGCTGCTCGCCGGCGCCGGCAGTACGCCCGCCATGGAGCTGCGTTACGACGACGAGCTGGTCGAGGCGGTGAAGGGCTTCCAGTTGCAGCACGGACTCGAGGATGACGGCATCGTCGGAGCCGCCACGCTGGCCGCGCTGAACGTCAGCCCGGCCAGCCGTCTGGACCAGCTGCGCATCAACCTCGAGCGGCTGCGCTGGATCACTCGTGACCTCGAGCCGCAGTCGCTGCTGGTGGATATCGCCGGCGCGCGATTGATCTATTTCCGCGACAGCTGCCCCTTCTGGCAGACCCGTACCCAGGTCGGCCGCGAGGCACGCCAGACTCCGCCACTCAAATCACGAGTCACGCGCCTGACGCTGAACCCCACCTGGACGGTGCCACCGACTATCCTGCGTCAGGACAAGCTGCCCCTGATCCGTCAGGACGTCGGCTACCTGGCGCGCCACCAGATGCGCGTCCTCGACGCACAGGGCAACAGCCTGGACCCGCATAGCGTCGACTGGAACAACCCGCACGGCATCCTCCTGCGCCAGGATGCCGGCCCGGACAATCCGCTTGGCCAGGTCGCAATCCGTTTCGCCAACCCGTTCTCCGTGTACCTGCACGACACACCGAGCCAACCGTTGTTCGGTCGTGCCTCGCGGGCGTTCAGCTCCGGCTGCGTAAGGGTTGAAGCCGCCATGCAGCTGGCTGACCTGCTGCTCGAGCCCGGCGAACGGGAAACCGTTGCCACACTGCTGCAGACCGGCAAGACGCACGAATATCGACTGGCGCGCCCGACGCCGATCCTGATGGCCTACTGGACAGCCGACACCGACGAAAATGGCCGCCCTGTATACCGCCCGGACATCTACAAGCGCGATGCCGCGCTGCTGCAGGCATTGAACGCCGCCCGGCGGCTTTGATCGGAAAACAGCCTACTGGTCGACCAAAGACCGCGCCGTTCGTCGGGGATTTTCTCGCCTGCCGTCTGAACCTCGTGCCCTCGGCGTAGTCTTTTGCTGACCCCTCGACAGCGGCTCTCGCTGCCGAGGGTTCTCTTTCGTGACCCGTCTGAATTACTCAGCGCCATGGACAGCCGAGCAGGACATTTTGAACGCCGATTACAGCGCCCCCGCAGCGACCTGGAACGAAGCTGAACGGCTGGCCGCACTGGCTCGCTATCCCGCGCTGGACGACGCCTCCGACGCGGATTTTGCCGAGCTCGCCGCCATGGCTGCGCAGCTGTGTGCCTGTCCGGCTGCGGCTATTCATTTCATCGATGCGCAGTTTCAGCATTGCAAGGCCGCCATCGGCCTGGCGCAGCAACCGCTGGCGCGCGAACGTGCGCTGTGCGCCGAGGCCATTCTGCAAGCCGGACCGCTGGTGGTGCATTGCGCCAACGACACGTCCACCCAACTGGAATTGCCACGTTTTGGCGATGGAGAGATTGCCGGCTTCTATGCCGCGGCCATCTTGCGTGACGACGACGGCCTGGCGCTGGGCACCCTTTGCGTCTGCGATCATCAGCCTCGCGAGCTGACGGCGCGCCAGGCCGCACAGCTGCAGGCCGTGGCACGGCAGGTGATGGCATTGCTGGAGTTGCGCCGGCTCCGCGCCGAGGAGGAGCGCAGCCGGCAGATCATCGACAGCGCCCAGGATTACGCCATCCTCGCTACCGACCCGAACGGCTACATCACCAGCTGGAACAGCGGTGCACAGTTGCTGCTCGGCTGGTCCGCCGAAGAAGCCATCGGCCAGCACGCCAGCATGATCTTCACCGACGAGGACCGCGCACGTAGCGTCGACGAACAGGAAATGCGCACAGCGCTCGAGCAAGGCAGAGCCATCGATGAGCGCTGGCACCAGCGCAGCGACGGCTCACGCTTCTGGGGCAGCGGCATCCTCACCCCGCTACTGGCCAATGGCCGCCCGCGGGGGTTCGTGAAGATTCTGCGCGACCTCACCGAGAGCCGCTTGCAACAGGCTCGCGCGCGCCAAACCGAAGAGCGCTACCGCACCCTGGTCGATCTGAGCCCACAGATGGTCTGGCAGTGCGACGCGCAGGGACAGTTGAGTTTCTGTAACAGCTACTGGTGCGAGTTCACCGGACTCGACGAGGAGCAATCGCTCGGTGAAGGCTGGCTGGCGGCGATTGCCGCCAGCGAGCGCGAGGCGACCGTCGAACAATGGCGGCAGGCCATGGGTCGCGAATTGCCGTGTCGGCTCGAGCTGCCGCTACAAGATGTCGATGGCAGCCTGCGCTGGTTTCAGGCCAACGCCGCACCCGTCTACGACGCGGACGGCAGCCTGCTGCACTGGATCTGTGTGGCGCAGGACGTCGACAGTCGCCGGCGATCGGAAATGCAGCGTCTGGAAAGCGAAGCCTTTACCCGCCTGCTGCTCGACTCGGCCAACGAAGGCTTCTACTCCATCGACCGCAGCGGGGCGGTGACCCTGTGCAACGATGCATTTCTCAACCTGCTCGGCTTCACCAGCCGGGACGAGGTACTTGGCCGCCAACTGCACCAACTGATCCACCACAGCCATGCCGACGGCAGCCCCTACCCGGTCCAGGACTGCCCGATCCAGCATACGGCGATCACCGGCGAACCTCGCCATGTCGAACACGAGCTGTTCTTTCGCGTCGATGGCAGCAGCCTGCCGGTGGAGTATCGCGTCGCGCCGATCTACCGCGACGGCGAACTGCAGGGCGCGATCTGCACGTTCAGCGACATCAGCGAGCGTACCCAGCATCAGGCGCTGCAGGCCTTTCTGCTGGAGTTGAGCGACTGCCTGCAAGCCGAAAATGAACGTGTCGATCTCTGCTGCGTGCTCGACGAACGCTTGGCGCGCCTGACCCGTTGCGACTGCATCGCCTGGGGGCATGTCGAGAATGACGAGCTGATCGTGCAGCAGGAGTGGCTTGCGGCGGATGCCCCAAGCCGTCTGGGTCATCACATGCTGCAGGCGGACGCTGTGCAGCTGCTCGCCCGGCTGCCGCATGAGCACATCATCGTGCCCGACGCCGCACAGGCCCTGCACCAGAGCCTGACCAGCGCCACGCTGCTGATCAGCGAGCTGCCGACCATCGAGGCTACCAAGCCGCACGCAGTGCTCATCTTCGCCCGCAGCCAGGCACAGCCCTGGAGCCCGGACGACATCGCCCTGGCCCGCGAAGTGCTGGAACGTCTGCGCGGTGCCGCCGAGCGCATACGGGCGAACAAGGCACTGCGCGACGCGGAGCAGCGCATCAGCCTGGCCAACGAGATCGCCTCGATTGGCGTCTGGGAATACCGCGACAGTCATCATTCATTGCACTGGGATACCCAGCTCAAGGCCATGGCCGGGATACCGCCGGACCAGCCAGGACTGGACGTGCACGAAATCCTCGCCCGGGTGCACCCGGACGATCGCGGCAAGTTGCTCAAGGCGCTGGGCGACACCCTGGCCGGAAAAGGCGACGGCGAGTTCCAGCTCGACTACCGGATCTTCGATACCCGCATCAACGAGTTCGTCTGGCTGGCCAATCGTGGTCGCCGGCTGTTCGACGCCAGCGGTGCGGTGCGCATTCTCGGCACCGCGCGCAACATCACCGCCGAGCGCAATGCCGCCGAGCGCATGCTGCGCATGAACGAGATGCTCGAAGAGCAGATCAGGGACCGCCAGCAGGCCGAGCAACGGCAAACGGCACTGATCGAACTGGGTGACCTGCTGCGCGAGCAGCATGACAGCCAGACCATTGCCCATGCCGCGGTCAGCGTGATCGGGCGCACCACCGGTGTCTCGCGCGTGCTGTTCGCCAGCGTCGACGCCTCCAGCCAGCGCGCCACCATCGAACGCTACTGGAGCGACGGCAGCTCGGACAGCAGCACCGAGGTGGTCAATTTCGCCGATTACGGAGATTTTTTTTACGATCTTCAGGAAAACGAACTGGTGGTGATTGAGGACGTGCTGCACGACGCCCGCACCGCCAGTCACGCCGAGAACTTCGCCGAAAGCCAGATTCGCAGCCTCGTCTGCGTGCCGCTGTTCGAGCAGGGACGCCTTTCCGCCGTGTTCATGCTGCTGGAGGAACAGCCGCGCGGCTGGTTCGACGACGACATCTCGTTCATCCGCGAAGTCGCCGACCGCGCCTGGACCGCCGACGAGCGCATGCGCGCCGAGCGCGCCCTGCGCGAAAGCGAGGAGCAGTTCCGTACCCTGGCCGACAACATGAGCCAGTTCGCCTGGATGGCCGATCCCGGCGGGCGCATCTACTGGTACAACAAGCGCTGGTACGACTACACCGGCACCACCAGCGAGGCCATGCGCGCCCTGGGCTGGCGTGCCGTGAACCACCCTGATCACCATGAGCGGGTCAGCGCGTCGATGAAGCGCGCCTTCGCCATCGGCTCGATCTGGGAAGAAACCTTTCCGTTGCGCGGCAAGGATGGCAAATACCGCTGGTTCCTCTCACGCGCGTTGCCGATTCGCGATGACTTCGGCCAGGTTACCCACTGGTTCGGCACCAATACCGACGTTACTGCCCAAGTCGCCGCCGAAGAGGCGCTGCGCGAACTCAACGACAGCCTCGAGCGCCGCGTAGCCGAGCGGACCCGCGAGCTGGCCGCGATCAATAGCCGTCTGCATATCGAAATGGCCGAACGCGAGCGAGCCGAGGATGCGCTGCGCCACGCGCAGAAGATGGAAGCCATCGGTCAGCTCACCGGTGGCTTGGCGCATGATTTCAACAACATGCTGACTGGCGTACTCGGCGCCCTCGACCTGATCCAGCGGCGCGTCGCCAACGGTGTGACCGGTGATCTGGACCGCTACATCGACGCCGCCACCACATCGGCCAACCGCGCTGCCGCCCTTACGCATCGCCTGCTGGCATTTGCGCGGCGGCAGTCGCTGGACCCCAAGCCTGTCGATGTGAATCTGCTGGTGGTGTCGATGGAAGACATGCTGCGTCGCACCATGGGCGAGCATATCCAGCTGGAAGTCGAACTGCAGTCCGATGCCTGGATCGCCTATACCGACGGCCATCAGCTGGAGAATGCGCTGCTCAATCTGGTGATCAATGCCAGGGACGCGATGCCTGACGGTGGGCGGCTCGGCGTCAACACCTGCAATGTGCGCATCCAGCATCACCAACCGGACGCACCGGAGCCAGGCGATTACGTGGTGCTCAGCGTCACCGACAATGGCTCCGGCATGTCCGCGCAGACTATCGCCAAGGCGTTCGATCCGTTCTTCACCACCAAGCCGATCGGCCAGGGCACCGGCCTCGGTCTATCCATGGTCTACGGCTTCGCCAAGCAGACCGGCGGCCATGTGCGCATCGACAGCAGGCTGGGCGAAGGCACCCAGGTCATCCTCTACCTGCCGCGCAACCAGGCAGAAGATGCCCCGCCACCCGGGCCGCAACAGCAAACGGAGGTGCCCAGCGCCATGCACGGCGAGACCGTGCTGGTGGTGGAGGATGAAGCGGCAGTGCGCATGCTCGTCGTGGAAGTTCTGAACGAGCTTGGCTATCAGGTGCTGGAAGCCTGTGATGCCGGCAGCGCGCTGCCTCATCTGCACAGCGAGCAGCACCTCGATCTGCTGATTACCGATTTCGGCCTGCCGGGCCTCAATGGACGGCAGCTGGTGGAAAGTGCCCGCCAGCACCGTCCTGAGCTAAAGGTGCTGTTCATCACCGGCTACGTGCCCGACGAGGAGATGCGCAACGACTTCCTCGGCCCGGGCATGGACATCCTGCCCAAGCCGTTCAGCATCGACATTCTGGCTGCGCGCATTCGCAAACTCATCGACGGCGCAAGCTGAGCGGCAACCGGAACTCTCGTCCGCGCATCGCACTCTCAGAAGTACGACAGCACGGAGGTTCCGCTCATGCGCAAGACACTTTTGGTGGCGTGCACCCTGGCCCTGGCCCCCATCGGCAGCGTCATGGCCGATGGCCTGGTACGTGACATCCTGTCCTCAGGGGCGACCACCGCATCGACTTACCTGACGTTCAAGGACAACAAGCTGGTGATCCCGGCGCGCGAAGAAGCGGGCAGCTTCGTCGCCAGCAACGGTGAAATCCGCGGTCCGTATCTGGAAGCCATGCTCAAGCAATTGCGCAGCGAACAGCCGCAACTGCAGGCAACCGACATGGAGCTGGCGAGCGCCATTCTGGCAGCCGAGCAGTCCCACTGACCGGCACGCACTGAACCATCCACCCACCTACGCGAGGACAGTTCATGAAGAAGAGCGCTTCCGCCGTCTGGCAAGGCGGCCTGAAAGACGGCAAAGGCACGATCACCACCGAAAGCGGTGCGCTGAAGGACAATCCCTACGGGTTCAACACCCGTTTCGAAGGCGCGCCCGGCACCAATCCGGAAGAGCTGATCGGTGCCGCTCATGCCGGCTGCTTCTCCATGGCGTTGTCGATGATGCTCGGCCAGGCCGGGCTCACTGCCGAACGCATCGACACCCGCGCCGAGGTCACGCTCGACAAAGATGGCGAAGGGTTCAGCATCACGGCGGTCGACCTTACCCTCAAGGCACGAATCCCGGGGGCGGACGAGGCGCAGTTCCAGCAGATCGCCAACCAGGCGAAGGAAGGCTGCCCGGTGTCCAAGGTGCTCAACGCCCGCATCAGCCTGAACGCCACGTTGGAAAGCTGATCGACGGAACCCGCACATCAACCGATTCCGCTAGCGCATAAAAAAACGCCACCCCGTTGCCGGGGTGGCGTTTTTGCATCCAGCAGAAATCAGCCGCGGATGTTGTAGATGTCTTTCTCGTTCAGCTCGGCATAGTCATACAGCCGCTTGAGATAGGCACTCTGCTGCTCCCACACCTTGGACGCGACCGGGTCGGCCTTGGCGGAAGCATCGACCACTTCGGCGGCAACTTCCTTCAGGCGCGCCAGCACCTCATCCGGCAGACGACGCACTTCCACGCCCTGCTCGCGCAGTTGCTCCAGCGCTTCCATGTTCTTAGCGTTGTAGTCGTCGAGCATGTCGCCGTTGACGTCGCGGGCGGCGGCACGAACGATGGCTTTCAGATCATCCGGCAGCGTGTCCCAGGCCTTGAGATTCACGTCCAGTTCGAACGTGACGTTCGGTTCCTGCCAGCCCGGCGTGTAGTAGTACTTGGACGCCTTGTGCAGACCCAGCGCCAGGTCGTTGTACGGTCCGATCCACTCGGTGGCGTCGATCGCGCCGGTCTGCAGGGCAGTGAAGATTTCACCGGCCGGCATGTTCACCACGGTCCCGCCCATCTTGGTCAGCACTTCGCCGCCCAGGCCGGGGGTACGCATCTTCAGGCCCTTGAAATCATCAACCGAGTTGATTTCCTTGTTGAACCAGCCCGCGGTCTGCACGCCAGTGGCGCCACAGGCCATCGGCAGCACGCCGTAGGGCTTGTAGACCTCTTCCCAGAGCTGCATGCCGCCGCCACGATGCAGCCAGGCATTCATTTCCTGGGCGTTCGGGCCGAACGGCAGGGCGCAGAAGAACTGCGCGGCCGGCACCTTGCCCTTCCAGTAGTACGGCGCGCCATGGCCCATTTCGGCCGTGCCACGCGATACCGCGTCGAATACTTCCAGCGCCGGAACCAGTTCGCCTGCGGCATAGACCTTGATCTTCAGCCGGCCACCGCTCATCTCGTTGACCAGATTGGCGAAGCGCTCGGCGCCTACGCCGACGCCGGGGAAGTTCTTCGGCCAGGAGGTGACCATCTTCCAGTTGAATGTCTGCTGCTCGGCCTGCTTGCTTTCGCCCGCTACCGGCTTGTCGCTCTTGTCATTGCAGCCAGCCAGAGCGGTGGCCGCCAGGCCTACGCCAGCGGCGGTGAGAATGTCACGACGTTTCATGCGGTTACTCCTTGTTATTTGTTCTTATTGCGCAACGGCAAGGCCACGCTTTTTTTGCCGGACCGCCGCGTTCTTTTCATTCCGTGTACGCCCAATGCCACGCTGGCTGACGGGCGCATGCGGCGAAACCTGCGCCGGATACGCAGACGGCACTCCGGGCTCGACTAACATTAGAGCCTCCGGCGTCTCAAGCCTAGCGTATAAGCTAAAAGTCGTAGGCCGATTGCTGCCAAGCGCCAGTGCTGCAAGAATCGCCGCTCCCGCCAACCTTGCGTCTACTAAGAAGGACTACAAATGTCCCACAGCCCCTCGCCTCTGCTGCGCGTGGCTGGCCTCATCGATGCGTGCAACATGCGCCTCGGCCAGTTATGTGCCTGGATCACCCTGTTTCTTGTCATCGGCACCACCATCGTGGTGGTGCTGCGCTACGGTTTCGGCATTGGCGCAATCGCCCTGCAGGAAGCGGTAATGTACGGCCATGCGCTGGTGTTCATGGGCGCTGCTGCATGGACCCTGCAGCGCAACGGCCACGTCCGCGTCGACATTTTCTACCAGAAGTTCAGCGGCCGCCGGCAGGCGACTGTCGACGGCCTGGGCCATCTGCTGTTCCTGCTGCCGGTATGCCTGTTCCTCGGCTGGAACAGCTGGGATTACGTCAGTAATTCCTGGTCGACGCTCGAGGGCTCGAACGAATCCGGCGGGCTTAAGTTCGTCTACCTGCAGAAGAGCATCATCCTGCTGCTGGTCGGCAGCCTCGCGCTCCAGGCGGTTTCCGATCTGATCAAGGCGGGCTATCGCATCGCCGGTCGCCTGCCGGAAGCGGAGGTGAAGCATGGGTGAGTTCATGGCCATCCTGCTGTTCATCAGCATCTGCTTCGCCCTGATGTCGGGCTACCCGGTCGCCTTTACCCTCGGCGGCATGGCGTTGCTGTTCGCCGGCGTCGGCGTGGTCACCGGCTCGTTTGATGTCGGTTACCTGCACGCGCTGCCCAATCGCATCTTCGGCATCATGAACAACCAGACGATGCTGGCGGTGCCGCTGTTCGTCTTCATGGGCGTGATGCTGGAGAAATCACGCGTTGCCGAAGACCTGCTGGAATCGATGTCGCGACTGTTCGGCACCATGCGTGGCGGCCTGGCCATCTCGGTCTGCGTGGTCGGTGCGCTGCTCGCGGCCAGTACCGGTATCGTCGGTGCCACCGTAGTCACCATGGGTTTGCTGGCGCTGCCGACCATGCTGCGTCGCGGCTACGACCCGGCTATCGCCACCGGCACTCTCGCAGCTACCGGCACGCTCGGACAGATCATCCCGCCTTCGATCATCCTGGTTCTGCTCGGCGACGTGATGTCCAGCGCCTTCCAGCAGGCGCAGCTGAAGATGGGCATCTTTTCGCCCAAGACCGTCTCGGTCGGGGACCTGTTCGTCGGCGCGCTGATTCCCGGTCTGTTGCTGGTCGGCATGTACATCCTCTACCTGATCGCCGTGGCGATCTTTCAGCCGAAGAAGCTGCCCGCATTGCCGCAGGAAGAGCTTGGGCCGATCGAGTGGGGCAAGCTGATCGGCTCGCTGCTGCCACCGCTGGCGCTGATCACTGCCGTACTCGGCTCGATCCTCGCTGGCTACGCCACGCCCACCGAGGCCGCCGCGATCGGTGCGCTGGGCGCTACGCTGCTGTCGATCGCCAAGGGACAGCTGAACTTCACCCAACTCAAGCAAGTGGCGTTCGGCACCACCGAGATCACCTCGATGGTGTTCCTGATCCTCATTGGCGCATCGCTGTTCTCGCTGGTGTTCCGCGGCTTTGGCGGTGAAGTGCTCATCGAAGACGCTCTGCATTCGCTGCCGGGGGGCGTGCTAGGCGCGTTCCTGGTGGTGATGCTGGTCATCTTCCTGCTGGGCTTCATCCTCGATTTCATCGAGATCATCTTCGTGGTAGTGCCTATCGTCGGCCCGATCCTGCTGGCCATGGGTCTCGACCCGGTCTGGCTCGGCGTGATGTTCGCTATCAACCTGCAGACGTCGTTCCTCACCCCGCCGTTCGGCTTCTCGCTGTTCTACCTGCGCGGCGTTACACCCCGCAGCGTACCCACCAGCGTGATGTACAAAGGCGTGCTGCCCTTCATCGCGATTCAGATCGGCATGCTGGTAGTGGCTTACATGTGGCCGGGCATCGTCACCTGGCTGCCGGAGCAGGTGTACGGCAAGTAACTGAGCCCGCAACGCCCGTTTCGACGGGCGTTGTGCTTCCTGCGCCATCATCCCGCTACAATCGGCACCCGCCTGCATGCCCGGCCCGCCGATGCCAGCTTCCCCAACTCTGCACGAGCGCTTCCTTGCGCTGGACCGTTTCCTCACCGAGCACCAGTCGCTATGGCGGCCGCGCCCGTTCGTCTGCCGGACACTGCCCTGGGAAGCCGACTTCCCCGAACTCGCCGCCTGGCTCCGCGCTCGCTCGCTGGCCGATGCCGAAGCTGCGCATAACCAGCCAGCTGCGCTCACCGCCCCCGAACCTTTCCCGCAACTGGCCGCCATCGCCAGGCAGCTGAGCCAGATTGACGAGTTGCCCGCCAACCATTGCCACCCCACCGACCATCGGCAGAGCGTCGATGTACCGGGGCGCAAGTCGCTGCAAATTCAGGCATTCGGCGCGCGTTTGCAGTTTAGCGAAAAGCCCCGTCACTGGTTGGATTGGTGCGCCGGCAAAGGCCACCTCGGACGCCATCTGGCCCGCGACGGAGCCGCCCTGACTTGTCTGGAATGGGACGAAACCCTGGTCGAAGCGGGCACGCGACTCAGCCATCGGCTGGGCATTGCGGCGATTCACCATTGCCAGGACGTTTTGGCTGCCAGCGCTACCGATCAGCTGCAAGCCGTCCATACGCCAGTCGCGCTACATGCCTGTGGCGATCTGCATATCCGACTACTGCAACTGGCCATCACCAAACAATGCCGTCAGCTCGCCGTGGCGCCCTGCTGCTACAACCGCATCGCCGATGAGCGCTATGCCCCGCTTTCGCAGGCGGCCAAGGCTTCGTCACTAGCGCTTAGCCGCGACGATCTCGGCTTGCCGCTGAGCGAAACCGTCACCGCCGGCGCCCGTGAACGGCGCAATCGCGATCAGTCCATGGCCTGGCGGCTGGCTTTCGACATTCTGCAGCGGCGCCTGCGCCAGCAGGACGATTACCTGCCGACACCCTCGCTGCCCAGCGCCTGGTTGAAAAAGGACTTCGCTGACTATTGCCGCGACCTGGCCGCGCTCAAGCAACTGCCTGAGCCGGGCAGCGAGGATTGGACAACGCTAGAACGCACCGGCTGGCAGCGCCTGGCCGAGGTCCGCAACCTGGAACTGGTACGCGGCCTGTTCCGCCGGCCGCTGGAGCTCTGGCTGCTGCTCGATCGCGCATTGCTACTGGATGAGAAGGGCTACCGGGTTCGCCTGGGCACGTTCTGCACAAGCGAACTGACCCCGCGGAACCTGCTGCTGCTCGCCGAGCGCGATTGAGCCACGAAGAATGTGAAGCGGCCTGAATAAGGGCCTGCAAGTCACCGTAATCAAACGGTTTACTCGCCGCGCGCAATGGATATAATGGCGACCCTCAATTGCCGGTATAGCTCAGCTGGTAGAGCAACTGACTTGTAATCAGTAGGTCCCGGGTTCGACTCCTGGTGCCGGCACCATCTAAACGTTTCATGCAGTGCCAAGCAGTGTCATGAAACCCCCACAAAGCCCGCCTCGTGCGGGCTTTGTGTTTCATGCAGTGCCATCCAGCTTCATCCAAGCGCTTGCATTCTGAGTACCCGTGTAAGTACCTTTAGGCTGTTCAACTAACCTTGGGTACTCAGCATGCCTCTGACGGCCTTGCAGGTGAAGAGCGCCGCACCACGCAAAAGTGACTACGGCCTTGCTGATGGAGGCGGTTTATTCCTCTGGATTCGCGCAGCAGGCGGCAAGTCTTGGCGCTTCCGATTCCGCCTGGATGGCAAGCAGTCTCATATTTCCCTTGGCACCATCGACAAGGTAACGCTCGCGCAGGCTCGACAGCTGGCATCGGATGCACGCCAGCTTGTGGCGCAGGGCCGGCACCCCGGGCTTGAGCGCAAGGTAATGCGAGCTCAGGCGGCAATGTCTCGCGCCAATACCTTCAAAAGCCTTGCGCTGGAGTGGCATCAGCATAAGGCTCCACGCTGGTCGGTCGGGTACGCCGGCGACGTAGTGGAAGCCTTCGAGCTGGATGTTTTCCCTCAAGTGGGAAGCCTGCCGCTAACTGACATCAAGCCAATGCAGTGGCTGCAGGTATTCCGCCGCATTGAATCACGAGGCGCTCTGGAGAAGCTGCGCAAGGTTCGACAGCGCTGCCAGGAGGTGTACCGTTTCGCAATTGCTACCGGTCGCGCCGAGTACAACCCTATTGCCGACATTGGCGGAGCACTGCAGACGCCTACCTCACGGCATTACCCTTTCTTGCCCATTGCTGAAATCCCGGCACTGATACGCAGCATTCAGGCATGTCCGGGACATGACGTCGTGAAGATCGCCACTCGCCTTCTGATTCTGACCGGAGTGCGTACAGCTGAATTGCGTGGAGTCCCCTGGTCGGAGTTTGACCTCGACAAAGCGCTCTGGCTGATTCCGGCTGCGCGCATGAAGATGCGCCGCGCCCACCTTGTTCCACTCTCCCAGCAGGCTGTGGCTGTACTGCGCGAACTGGAACGCATTACTGGTGGCTACACGCTCGCATTCCCCGGCCGTAACGACCCGGCAAAGCCCATGAGCGAAGCCGCCATCAACCAACTGCTGAAGCGCTCCGGTTACGACGGACGCGCCACTGGCCATGGATTCCGCCACACGATGTCCACCACCCTGCACGAACAGGGGTACCCCAGCGAGTGGGTCGAAACCCAGTTGGCGCATGTGGACAAGAACAGCATTCGCGGCACCTACAACCATGCCCAGTATTTGGAGGGGCGGCGAGAGATGCTTCAGTGGTATGCCAACCATGTGGATGAACTACATGACTAACCCTCAAACCGCCCCCGTTAAACGCCGCATACTTGTCACACGTTTTGACCCGCTTCGACTGTGCGATTTCATTGGCGGCTACAGACAGGAGCTGGGCTGCAGCCATGAGGAGGCAGCATTTGCATCTGCAGACATCTTTCGGAAAATCGAGGCTAGATCTTCGCAATTGAGCGCCGACACATGCTGGGCTGCAGAGGTGCTCGACCAAACCGCTCGACGCAACATCCGTGGCGTTCAAACCGCTAGGCTCATCATGTACTTTGAGCGTCAGGCTCTTAGCAAAAGCAAGCGTGAGCCGTTCATCTTGATCGAAGACGATCTGGGCGGGGAGCTCCTTGCCTCTGATGCAGCAGTCTACTTTTCACCATCGGCGTTGACCGGGCTAATCGAGAAGTATTGGAGCAGGGATCGGATACCCCGCTTCATTCACTCGGATATATCAGGCAGTAAGCAAGGTGATAGCGCCCAGCCAGCAGCAAGAGAGCACCTGAAAGCCCGAGAGCTGCTCACTGTACAGCGACTCACCGGAGCTCTCATGGCGATGCTTACTACATGCGCCAACAAGGAGAATGCGCGTCGCACGATCTTGAGCTCGACGCTTTGCACAAAAGGAGCCCAGAAGCAGGGTCCTTTCTCAGCTGCTCAAGGCCTTACATACATTGCTGATCGACTGGGTATTAGCGACTTCCCCGACACCGATACGGTAGCGAAATATCTTCCACCGAAACAGGACGAGGCATAAAACCTCGCATCTGTTTTCCCGAATTCGGTTTTTATTGCCAGCGCGTGCCATTCAATCCAGAGCCATCGAAACAGGACTCATGGAGACCTCGAATGGCACTGGTATCACCCGTAACTCCTGCACTTCTGCGTTTGCCCGGTGTTTGCACCCAGGTTGGCTTGAGCAAGTCGCAGATCTACCGACTCATCCGTAGTGGCGAGTTCCCGCCCCCGGTACGGCTTGGTCCGAATTCGGTCGCTTGGCCTGCCGAACATGTCCATGCCTGGATCGCAGACAAGATTCTCGCGTCAGTTGGGCAAATGTCTTGATGAATCGTAGTGAGGAACGCATTTGGGAGATTCGGCGCGGGCCTGGAAGCACTGCCAAATCGACGCCGGCAGCACCACCCGCCCGCAAGGAGAACTCGCGTGGCGGAAAGGGTAAAGCTACTTCCCGCCACATGTTCTTACCCGGTTTTGCCATCGGGGCCTTTCCAAACCACCTCAATCGGTCGAGCCTGATTGCTCCGATCGCTCGCAATGAGCGCAAACAGCACTCGAAGACCAAGATGGTGACACGCCGAGATTGCGTCTTGGAGTACAGCGGTGAGCAGCTGGACGAAGCCGACGGGGACCTGATCATGGCGCTGATCGCGTTCGCGCAACCGTTTCCGCTAGGAGACCCAGTTCAGCTCAACCGCAAACAGCTGCTCAGGAAGATCAAGCGCGGAACCATCGGCAGCTCGCAATACGAGTGGCTTTATCGAAGCATGAAACGTTTGCGCGAGGCGACGCTGTTCCTCGAAGCGTTTAAGCCAGATGGATCTACCCGCTACACAGTGGGGAGGATGGAGTCATTCAACATCCTGAAAAACCTCAGCTATGACAACGAGACCTTCCGCTACACGCTCGACCCACATTGGATTTTGATGTTCGGAAATCGGGAGTACAGCCTGATTGACTGGGGAAAGCGCTTGCAGATCCGACGCGGGCGGGACATGGCCAAAACTCTGCAGCGGCTGATCGCCACATCGTCAGATCGAGTGCAGCGTTACGCACTGGAGGGGCTGAAGGCCCAGATGACATATGGAGGGCGTATGCGTGATTTCCATCACAGCCTTTGTCGAGCCGTCAGCGAGCTGGAGCGCCTGGAAATCATCACCAGAGCCAGCATTCAGGAAAGCAGTAGGGGCAAGCCGCAGCTGGTTCTTTGGCTTACTCCGTAATGTTGTGCCGCGGTGGCATAGCGTCGCGCTGTTGATGGCATAGCGTCGCTCTTTGGTGGCATAGCACCGCGCCGCAGTGGCATAGCATTGCAGCAACAACATGCAACCAATTGATTTTGTTATAAAAAATAAAGACAGACATGCTTCTACCTTATATCTACCGTATTTCTACGCGCAGAGCCTGTGAATAACCCACTGAGCCTTCAGTTCCATGCTTACCCAACGCGCAACGATAGGTTTACAAGCATGCGGCTATTCGCGCCGCACCTTATCCAGCAGGGCCACGACCTGCTCTTCCGTCATTTCTGCCAGGGCCGCAACACCGGCACGGACAACGTCTGAGCGAGAGGCCCGAAATCCGCGCGGAATCAGGCTAAGGCGATCAATCTCCTCACTGATTTGGTCTGTCAGCGAGAAGGTGACGCGCTTAAAAACTGCCGCGCTCTGTGCTGGGGTATTCGGCTTGAGCATCGTTTGCCCTAGTTTGGTTTGTTATTTAAGAGTTGTAACTTACGTAATAGAGGCGCGCTTTTCAACCCGTGAAGGCTTTGCGCGATTTATCGAACTGCGGGCGGGCTTCAGACCAGAAGGACCTCAGGTTGATAACCAGAATTACGTAAGTTGCTTAATTTAAGCTACCGTACTATGATCTCCTCATAGCAGGCCTCGTCGTGTCTAGCGAGCTGCCGATCCTAGATGAGGGTGAGTCAATCACTTTCCGTCGGTGTAGCTACAGAGGTCAGGCCTCCCTGCTCATCGAGATCGTGAGTAATGGCCGTGTGGCAGATGCGATTGTCTTTCCGGGGTTGGTCTCCGGCCGCTTGCCGATAGAGCTGGTCCAGCTGTAGGCACGTTGGCCAGTTGGAGTAGGCGGTGGCCCTAAATTCGCAGTTTCATGACCTCTACCTGTCCATGCCGATGGAAGCGAGCTTGCTGCCCGAACTTCGGGGCTTGCCGTTTTGGGGGCGGACAGTTCACGAGATTCTTCAAGAGGTAAACCCGCTCCTCATGCGCCGGCTGGCGGAAGGCCAGAGGCTGCAGGCCTACATCAAGCGGAAGCAGGGCTATCTCCAGAGGGAGGCTACTCGGCTTGAACGGGAGTGGCGACGGCTGCACCCGTTGAGTATTGATGCTGGGTACCTGTCGCGTGCCAGTTGGCAACGGCACTGCAAGCTGGCGGTGCGAGAGGTGCTGATTGATGAGCTCGCCAAGAGCCTGATGGGCAGCACAGCAGATCTGTAGGAATCGAGCGTTCAAATCCAGTGATGGCAAAGGAGTTGCGGCTATGTCAGCAGTCAGATCTTTCCTCGGGGCCGTTTGGTCGTATGGCGTTTCTCTGCCCCTGTACGTGATGTGGAGCGTTGCCCTCAGTTCCGTAAGGGCCGCTCTCGATTTCTTCTATCCGCGTGGCTACAGGCCGTGCAATGAACTGGCAGATGCGTTCGTTGAGGAATGCGCCAATCGCCCTGCCGGGCAGTCCGTCCGCCTGCCTTGGGTGGATAGCTCGGCAACCCATTCGCTGGTGATGAACAACACTGGCCGCCTGCTTTCCTATGTGGCCATCGCCAGCGGCTGGTTCGGGGTGACGGTGAAGAACTCCGGCACCAAGTACCGGCCTAAGCGCAGCTATCGCTACTACTACCGCCGCAGTCTGACCGGCAACTGGCTTGCCGAGATCTGGTCGGTACCAAAGTCCGGCTTCATTGCTGCAGCGCTGGCCATCCCGTTCGTGGATATGGCTCGGGACGTGATGAAGGGGCGCACCTACGCTAACGGTGAGTTTGTGGCTCTGCCAGGGCATGAAGGACTGATGCTGCTAATGGCAGGTCTGCTGCTAGTGGCCTGCTTCCTTCCCCGTGCCATCCTGGGGCGCCGCACTCATTTCGTGGCGATAGCACCGATCAATGGCGGCGCTTTCGGTGGCTATGGCTGTGCCCAGGTCATCAACTGGGCTGCAGCAATGGCAGGTCTTTCCTACCTGTGGCTGGCGATGGGCGCCGAGTGGAATGTGGGTGCGGTGGTGAGCTTCATCACCAGCGGCTTCTCGGCCCTCGTGGGCGAGCTGATGGGGAGCATGGTAGATCCGGGGCCGCAGGTTCTGTTGATGATTCCCGTCGTAGTTGCGGTAGGAATTCTGTTCGGCATGGCTTGGACGGTGATCCCAGCAGCGGCTTTCTGGTACGTCTCCCTGCGTTTCATCGCCGCGCGCAAAGCCAAGGCACAGCTCGAAGCGCTGCCGTTCAATTCGACTCAGACTGCCATGTACCTGGGCAGTGATTTCGAGAAGGTCGCCGAGCTGCGCGCCCCACAGGTTTTCCTTGGATTCGTAGTCTATGTCGGTGTGCTGCTGGGGATCGTTCTGTACCCAATCGCCACCGGCATCGCTGGGCAGGCCTGGGCTAAGCAAGGTGAGATTGAGCCGGCCAGATGGGATGATCGCGCCTCGACGTACTTCAATCAGAACGTGCCGACCATGAATATCCGGCCCGGCCAGGAGTATCACCTGCAGGTGATGGAAGGAGACAGCAAGAACGGCCGAAGGGTCTGCGAAGTCCGGGCATTCATGAGTGGCCGGGAGATTGCCTTTCGCGAGACCAGAGGAAATGGCCCTTTTCATGACGGGTTCAATGCGTGTGACTACCGCGGCGTCCACATTCGCTACTCCAAGGCGGACGGGTACAAAGTCGCTATCAACTCAATGACAATGCTGGGGGTAGACGTTCTCGCTATGGCGAAGTCCTTGGGCGACACGTTCTTCACCATCTACCTGTAACTAACTCGCCGCCTGGAAAGGAATCCGATTATGCGCCTTATCCTCATCGCCTCCCTCGCCCTTCTCAGCGCCTGCTCCAGCATGAGCGACATGCAGCAGTCTCTCTCCGACCTCACCACCTCCAGCCTGGTCGGCACCTGGGCCGGTGAGTTCCACTGCATGAACCGCAACGACCAGCAGCAGGCTCTCCTGTCCTTCAAGCAGAGCGACCTCCCACTGATCGCCCAAGGTCAGATTTACTCCAAAGCTACCAACGGCAACACCGTCGAGTACCTGGCAGCCCAGATCGAAGGCGAAATGTCCCTGACGGGCACCGCCAACATCACCGAGAAGGCCTGGATCGTGAAGCCTTCCAGCCGCTGGAGCCTCACCCCGTGGCACGGCAACCGCACCTCGCCCACCACTATCCGCATGAAAACCTGCGGCACCGAACTGGTACTCACCAGGGTCAGCGACGAATTCATCACCGAGCTGCGCCCAAATCCGTGTTCCAGCAGTACGGACATCTGCTTCAGGCCAAGAGCGCTGGCAAGTAATCCGGCAATCCATGCCAGACCGTGGCATTACGTGGCACGTAATGCCACGAAATCGGCGCAAGCGAAACCGGGCAGCGCTTGATACTTGCCATTTCATGCCACGGAATGGCAGCAAACTGGCGCTATGGCGCCGATCCACTAGCCGACGCCTATACCCATACGAATACTCGTCCCAACCGTGAGCTCCTCCGAGCTGCCGAGCACTGCATTTCAAACCTCACGGACATGGCTTAACAGGTTGCACGCTTAAAAATCAGTGCGAGACTATTACGGGTAGGCAAATTAGGGTGATACACCGCGATTTGATGCGGATTTCGGAGCATCGTGACCGGCCATTTCGGTTGATCGCTCATTTCGGTAGCAGCGTGACCTATTTCCCGCGCTCTCCGAAACAGGCGGTACGGCTTACCTGCGGATTCCGCGGCCATTCGGCCACCGACTCAACGCTGATCCGGCCACCCGTTCCACATGCATCCGGCCACTGATTCCACGGCCATCCGGCCACCCTTGAGTATTCGCATTGGTTCCGACACTAATTCGCATGCCTAACCAACACTGATTCGCACGCAAAACCGACACAACGCGTTTTTCAAAATCGACAGCCTTTCGCACACATCGACACCTATTCGCATCCTCCGACAGCCATTCGCACGCCCCGACACCTATTCGCATCCCTCCGGCAGCCATTCGCACGCCACCGACACCTATTCGCATCCCTCCGACAGTCATTCGCACCACACCGACAGTTCGCTTTGCCGGTGCCCGGAGATAAGCAGTCACTGACGCTGCAGAGCCCATATCGCAGTTCCAAATAGAGCAGCCGCAGAGTAATGTAGAGATCGAACATATTTGGTGAGATCGTTACATTGATTAATTGGCTATGTCTCGTGATGGCACTGCCTACGGCAAATGCCGCCGAGCGAATGCGGGCTTGGCGGACGCTGAAGAGTGCAGGAGCTGCCGTTCTTCGCGACGGCGTGTACCTATTGCCGGATGGCTCGGCTAGTCGTGAGGTACTGGAGTCCGTCGAGCGTGACGTGCTGGATAGTGGTGGCTCGGCGTCGCTCCTGCCGGTCACTGATCCCCAGGGTGAGCGCTTCATACCTCTCTTTGACCGTGGCGACGACTACACCAGGTTGCGCTCGGAGGTTGAGCCCCAACTGGCCCAGCTGACGCCCGAGAACGCACTGGCGACTGCTCGCCAGGCCCGCAAGCTGCGCAAGTCGTTCGCGCAGATCCAAGCCATCGACTTCTTTCCGGGCGCAGCTCTGCAACAGGCAGACGCGCTGCTGCGTGACCTCGAAGTGGCCATCAACCGCGCGCTTTCCAAGGATGAGCCCACCAGCCACGAGCAAATCATCGAGCAACTCGACCCGCGGGACTACCAAGGGCGAACCTGGGCGACTCGCCAGCGCCCCTGGGTGGACCGCCTGGCCAGCGCCTGGCTGATCCGCCGCTTCATCGATCCAGGTGCCAGCATCCTCTGGCTTCCCTCTCTTGATGCGTGCCCTGCGGAAGCACTTGGGTTCGATTTCGATGGTGCCCAGTTCAGCCATGTCGGCAACAAGGTCACCTTCGAAACCCTGCAGGCCAGCTTCGGGCTGGAGGCTCCAGGGCTTCAGCGCGTAGGGGCTCTAGTTCACTACCTGGACGTGGGGGGCGCGCAACCCACAGAAGCAACGGGTGTAGAGCGCGTACTGGCCGGACTGCGAGCCAGCATCGAAAACGACGATCAGTTATTGGCTGCGGCCTGCGCCATCTTCGATGGGCTGCTGGCTGCATTCGGCAAGGAAGGACAGAGTGATGAGTGAGACAGCCATGCAAGCGACAGAGCAAGACCAGGACAGGGTAGAAAAAATTGGCCTACTCGAGGCATTTCTGTTCTGGCTGAAACTCGGTTTCATCAGCTTCGGTGGCCCAGCCGGGCAGATCTCGATCATGCACCAGGAGCTGGTGGAGCGGCGGCGCTGGATCTCGGAGCGCCGTTTCCTGCATGCGTTGAACTACTGCATGCTCCTGCCAGGCCCGGAGGCTCAGCAACTGGCCACCTATATCGGCTGGCTCATGCATCGCACTTGGGGTGGGGTGATCGCCGGCGTACTGTTTGTGCTGCCCTCACTGTTCATCCTGATCGCCCTGTCCTGGGTCTACATCGCTTTCGGCGAAGTGCCGGTGGTGGCGGGATTGTTTTACGGCATCAAACCCGCCGTCACCGCCATCGTTGTTCAGGCTGCCCACCGTATCGGTTCACGCGCGCTGAAAAACAACTGGTTGTGGGCGATCGCTGCTGCCTCCTTCGTGGCGATCTTCGCCCTCAATATCCCGTTCCCGCTGATCGTTCTAGGGGCGGCCATGATTGGCTACCTGGGCGGACGCTATGCCCCGGACAAGTTCAGCGTCGGTGGTGGGCATGGGGCATCCAAACAGTCCTATGGGCCGGCATTGATCGACGATGACACGCCACCGCCGGCGCATGCGCGCTTCCGCTGGTCGCGCTTGGCTCTGTTGGTCGCCGTAGGAGCTGTGCTGTGGGCCTTGCCGATGGGGCTACTGACCGCCCTATATGGTTGGGAGGGCACCCTGACTCAAATGGGCTGGTTCTTCACCAAGGCTGCTCTACTCACCTTCGGCGGCGCCTATGCGGTATTGCCGTATGTCTATCAGGGCGCGGTAGGCCATTACGGCTGGCTGACCCCCACCCAGATGATCGATGGCCTGGCGCTGGGCGAGACCACCCCAGGGCCGCTGATCATGGTGGTGGCCTTCGTGGGCTTCGTTGGTGCCTATGTGCATCAGGTCTTCGGGCCAGAACAGGCATTCCTTGCCGGCGCTGTAGCAGCCAGCCTCGTCACCTGGTTTACCTTCCTGCCCTCGTTCCTGTTCATCCTCGCCGGCGGGCCGCTGGTGGAATCCACCCACAACGAACTGAAGTTCACCGCGCCGCTGACCGGCATTACTGCTGCGGTGGTTGGCGTCATCCTCAACCTGGCGCTGTTCTTCGGCTATCACGTGCTGTGGCCTGAGGGTTTTGCTGGCAGCTTCGATTGGCTCTCGGCGTTGATCGCTGTCGGTGCCGCAGTCGCACTTTTCCGCTTCAAGCGTGGAGTCATCCAGGTGTTGGTGGGATGTGCTCTTGTGGGTTTGGCTATCCACCTGTTGCGTTAGGGAGAGGTTATGGAGCGCATATCGATTCGCGAGCTCGCTGAGTGGCAGGCTTCAGGTCGCTGCTTTGAGTTACTCGATGTGCGCCGAGCTATCGCACGCAACGCTGACGGAGCACAGATCGCTGAGGCGAAATGGTATGACCCCGAACAGCTTTTCTCTTGGAAGGATCAAGTGCCACGGGATCGCCCCGTGATTCTTTACTGCGCTCATGGGCATGAGATCAGCCAGGGGTGTGCCGCTACTCTCTGGGCAATGGGACTGGATGCGCGGTATCTCGTCGACGGCTTTGCAGGTTGGCGTGAAGCCAAGCAGCCGGTGTGCGATTTGGTCTAGCCATCTGGTTCTGGCCGCCTCACGAGAGGCGGCCAGCACTGCCTAAATCAATGGCAGTGGTACTCGCCCGTGGAGTGGTTGGTATGGCAGCCCTTCGAGTCGGTGCCTCCGCTATGGGCAACTGCGACAGCAGAGGACAGGGCAATCACGGTGGCGATCAGGGCGGCAGAAAGCTTCTTCATGTTCAAACTCCGTTTCGATTGGCTCTTATATGTGATCTAGGTCACACTCCGGATTATGGCAAAAGGCCTGCATTGAGCAAGGGGATTTTGATCGACCGGTCAGAGAGCCGCACGAAACAACGCCAGCACCGCTAGATGGCCGGGGTAGAAGTAGTAACCCCAGCGCCCCACTGGCCATATGTGTTGGGTGATTTTCTGGCGCAATAGCCACAGGCCAACCAGCGGAGCCGCAAAGGTCGTGGCCATGGCCCACCAGGTGCCAAAGGGACCAGCTCCGATCCAACCGTCACGGCTATTGGCCAACACGCTGATGACTGCGGGTATGAGCCAGGTGACCCCGGGGCGCTGCACTGCCAACACCATGGTGGCCGGCAGCAGGACTCCAAACGCGCCGTACATCAGCCGATCATGAAGCACTGTCGCAACGGTCAACGTGAATAGCCCCAGCATCAAGCCTGCACGATCGCTGTGATGGACACTCCAAGCAACTATGAGCCCCAACATCAGTGTCGGCATGACATTCAGCGTATTGCTCATCTCGGACAACGCCCGATACGGCAGCTCGGATATGAGGCTAAAAGCCAGTAGCCAGCTCAGATAACGAAAGTTGTTATCGCTGTACAGATCTCCTGGGCGTGAACGTGACACGTTGGCGGCAATACCCACGCAGAACAGTGGGAAGGCGAAGCGTCCAACCACGAACAGCCAGGCTGTCTCTTCAGGCCAGAGATAGCGCAGGTGGTCTATGACCATCGTCAGCATGGCGAGCCATTTGACGAGATCCAGGCTGGTCGAGCGCATTACCCCATGATCCCGAGGGTCACCACGGTGAGCACCAAGTATCGAGCAGCCTTGGCCAGCAGCACGATCAATAAGAAGCTCCAAAAGGGTTCGCGCATGACGCCGGCAATCAGGGTCAGCGGGTCGCCAATGATCGGCACCCAGCTCAGCAGCAGTGACCAACGACCGTAGCGGTGGTAGGCCCGCTGCGCGCGGGCCAGCTTGTCGTCACTGACTGGAAACCAGCGCTTGTGCCGGTAACGCTCAATGTAGAGACCGAGCAGCCAGTTGAGCGCGGAACCCAGAACGTTTCCTGCTGTAGCCACCACCAACAGCATGACCACCGAGTAGTTGCCACTTATCAGCAGGCCGGTGAGCACTGCCTCGGACTGTGCAGGGATCAAAGTCGCGGCACTGAAGGCCGCGAGGAATAGGCCCAGGTAGCCTGATAGCTCCCACATTTAGGCGGTCAGACCGATCCAGCCATGAACGCCGACATAGATACCGACACCAATGATGAGCACGCTCGAGAGGTAGGGCGCGCGACGCGCGACTGCCCCCAGCCATGGCCAACGATTAGAGGCCTGGCGAGCGCCTACTGCGGCAGCTGCGCCGACGGACACCAGCGTCAGCGCCAGACCGACACTAAAGCACAGCACCAGAACAGCCCCGAGTGCGACTTCCTTCACCTGCAGGCACAGCAACAACACCGTGATTGCGGCGGGACAAGGGATCAGTCCCCCGGTCAGGCCGAATAGGATGATCTGCCCAGTGGTGACGTTGCGGTTATTGAAGCGGTTGCGGATGTCGTTGGCGTGGGCTCGCTCATGAGCATCCTGATACCCCTCCACCGACAGCTCCAGGCCCTGCAGATCGGAATGGTCGTGGCCGTGGTCGTGCTCATGGAAATCGAGGTCGTAATCGTGCGAATGGCCCACGTGACCAAGGCTCAGGCGCGCGGTGAACTGATGGGGTTCGGGGATCTCTGACTCCGACTCCAGGTATTCGCCGCACTGCACAAAGCGGAATAGCTGAGCTGTTCCGTCTGGGCGTGTCGTCGACAGGCTCACGTCCTCTGCCGGCCAGGAATGGCCACTCAGGGTGCGCAAGCGCCAGCGCGGGGGAACACCTTCTTCAAAGATCGAAAGCTCGATGCGCCCGTGTCCGGTATCGATTCGGCGGGTCTCATCGTGATGGTGATCATGCGCGTGATCACCTTCTTCGAAACGCCACATCTGCTCCCCACGCCAGGTGCGCCAGAGCATCCACAACGCGATGGTGATGATGATCGCGGCAGAAGCGAGCTGGAAGTACGGCTCTGTCGTTTCGGCATTCAGGTTCTGGCCCAGATACATGCCACCCATGGCCACCAGCCAGACCACTGCTGTGTGCGAGATTGTCGCTGCCAAACCCAGCAGGATTGCCTGCTTTACGGTGCCCCGGATGGCGACGATGAAGGCCGCCATCATGGTCTTCGAGTGGCCCGGCTCCAGGCCATGCAATGCCCCCAGGAGGATAGCGCTGGGGAAGTACAGCCAAGCGTGGGACGCACCCTGCTGCAGTAATTCGGCAAAGCTCGACATAGGGAGACCTACAGGTACTTCGTGATCTGCTTGAAGTCTTCAAGGGAGGTGCGCTCGCCAGTGGCGAGAGCGTCCATCGTGTGCTCCAGACAGTGATCGATGTGATCTTGAATCAGGGTGCGCTTGGCCTGGCACACGGCCTTCTCAACGGCATGCAGCTGCTGCGCGATATCAACGCACTCACGACCATCCTCGATCATGGTGATGATGCTGCGCAGATGACCCTCAGCGCGTTTCAGGCGCTTCACGACATCGCTGTGGCTCTGGTGCCGATGGCCATGGCTGTGCTCGTGATCGCTCATGCCTTGAGTCCTATGTCTCGATGATTTACGCTCGCATCCTATCCCCCTGGGGGGGATACGGTCAAACGACCCTATTCGCTCATCGCGAGATGCAAGACATAGAAAAATGGCTAGTCGTAGCGCCTCGAAGAAACCCGTTATCGCATTGATACTGGCCTTGCTATTGGCCTGGGTAGGGCATTCGCTGGCCGCCATCAAGACTCCGCTGATACCGGGTGATTACTCTGGCGCTGTGCCCCATGGTCATTCCCATGATGTGGACGCGCCGGCGTTCCCGAGCCACAAACATGCGGCTGACCATAGCCATGAGATCCCTTATCTCGGGTCGGCGCTGACACTGCTGTCACGCCCCGAGCGGGAAACCCCTCCCAACTCGTTGCGGGCAACTGTCCCTGAAGTGCCGATCTACCTGATCGAACGGCCACCACGCTCTAGGTTGTGTTCTGAAACCGGCCGCCTTGCGGCCCAGACCACTACAACCTAGGAAATCGTTATGAATTCGCTTCCCCTGAGCGGGGCAACGGCGCTGATCGCACGCCTGCGTCGACCGCTTTTTCTGCCCCTGCTTGCCATCGCTCTACTGATGGCAGTCATGCCTGAGGCGCTGGCCCACGGTGTGCCCGAAGGAGACAAGGGCTTCATCCAGGAAAGTACCGGCGTGATGTTGATGCCCTTCATCTATATGGGCGCCAAACACATGATCACCGGCTACGACCACCTGCTGTTCCTGTTCGGTGTGATCTTCTTCCTCTACCGCCTGAAGGACGTAGGGCTGTACGTCACGCTGTTCGCGCTTGGTCACTCCATCACCCTGCTCTTTGGGGTGCTGAGCAACATCAGCATCAGCTCTTATGTGATCGACGCCATCATCGGCTTTTCGGTCGTCTACAAGGCCCTGGATAACCTCGGCGCCTTCCAGCGCTGGTTTGGCTATCAACCCGACACCCGCGCAGCAACGCTGATCTTCGGCCTGCTTCATGGCTTCGGTCTGGCTACCAAGATCCAGGAGTTCGAGATCTCTTCTGACGGCCTGATCGCCAACCTGATTGCCTTCAACGTAGGTGTCGAGATCGGCCAGCTACTGGCTCTCGGCGGCATTCTAATTCTGATGGGCTACTGGCGACGTACCGCCAGCTTCTGGCGCCACGCCTATACCGCCAACGTCGCCATGATGAGCGCCGGCTTCTTGCTCATGGGCTACCAGATCACCGGCCTGATCGTCTCTCAGTAAGGAATTCTTTCTATGTTCAATACCAAGCTTCCGACCCTTAACGAACTCCCCTCGACAGCACAGCTACTGCGCTCCACGATCATCGCGGCAATCATTGCCTGCGTGCTTCTGGTTACTGTGGTAATGCCTTCGGAATATGCGATCGACCCCACTGGCGTGGGCCGAGCACTTGGACTCACCCAGATGGGTGAGGTGAAGATCCAGCTGGCTGACGAGGCCCGCGCCGATGAGGTCGCAGCTCAGACTCCAACTCCGCCGCCAGCTGAAGCTATCGCCGTAGCACCTACCGCCCCGGCAACTTCCCCATCAGCTCCTGTCGAGGTCATTCCCGCTCCAGAGCAACCGACTGCGCCTGAGCAGGCAGCTGGTCTGCAGCATGAAATGAGCATCACCTTGAGCCCGAACCAGGGCGCCGAAGTGAAGCTGGAAATGAAGCAGGGAGCCAAGGTGAACTACCTCTGGACTGCCAATGGCGGCGTCGTTAACTACGACACCCACGGCGATCCTTACAACGCGCCGCGCGACTTCTACCACGGCTATGGGAAAGGACGTTCAACCGCGGAAGACTCGGGTGTTCTGGAGGCTGCATTCGATGGCAAGCACGGTTGGTTCTGGCGCAATCGAACTAGCAAACCGGTGACAGTTACCCTGCGCACTCAGGGCGATTACATCAGCATCAAGCGCGTAATCTGACTTCACCAGGCAGCCCTGAATGGGGCTGCCATCAATGCCTGCAGGCCATACGGCTAGAGCTCTGCGTGCTATTCCACAGAGTGCATTTGTTCAGCCATCTGACTGCACTGTCGTAAAAGAGCACCTAGCACGATTCGTAGCTTGCTCACGTCGTACTCATTGGCGGCGATAGCCTCTGCACTCGCTTTGTAGAACGCATCGGCATAGCTTTCCTTGAAGTCAAGTGAGCCTTGATAGACATCCAATTTCTCTTTGTAGTTCGTCCAAGTCACTTGCGGTGGATTGCGGTCTTTCAGTCGCAGATCCAAATAGCATTCGATCGCCGCAGCTCGACATTGAGATCAGCGTTGGATACCCCATCAGGGCCTCGTGCGGGAAAACTGCGCAGCTCCTCTAGGTCAGGAAGGACCATCGCTGAGCTACGCCGGCCGGGCGTGACCTTGGCGCTGCTCTGGCAGGAATACAAGGCGGCTCAGCCACACGGCTTCCAGTACAGCTGGTTCTGCGACCACTACCGGGCCTGGCAGGGCAAGCTGGATGTGGTGATGCGCCAGGAGCACCGTGTCGGCGAGAAGCTGTTCGTCGATACGCCGGCCAGACGGTGCCGGTGATCGACCGCCACAGCGGCGAGATCCGCCAGGCGCAGGTATTTGTCGCGGTGCTCGGCGCCTCCAGCTACACCTTCGCCGAAGCCACCTGGTCGCAGCAGTTGCCGGACTGGCTGGGCTCCCACGCCCGCTGCTTCGCCTTCCTCGGCGGGGTGCCGGAGATCGTGGTGCCAGACAACCTGCGCAGCGCGGTGAGCAAGGCGCATCGCTACGAGCCGGACATCAACCCCAGCTACCGCGACCTGGCCGAGCACTACGCTGTGGCGGTGGTGCCAACACGCGCGCGCAAGCCGCGCGACAAGGCCAAGGCCGAAGTCGGCGTGCAGGTGGTCGAACGCTGGATCCTCGCCGCCCTGCGCCATCGCCAGTTCTTCTCCCTGAAAGAACTCAACACGGCCATCGTGGCGCTGCTGGAGCGACTCAACCGCCGACCGTTTCGCAAGCTACCAGGCTCCCGGCAGTCGGCCTTCGACATCCTGGATCGACCCGCCCTGCGACCGCTGCCGGAACAGCCCTACGTCTACACCGAGTGGAAGAAGGCGCGGGCGCACATCCATTACCACGTCGAGGTGAATGGCAGCTTCTACAGCGTGCCCTCGGCCCTGGCCCAGCAGAGCGTCGAAGTGCGGCTGACGGCGCGCACCCTGGAAGTGCTGCATGGCAACCGGCGGGTGGCCAGCCATGTGCTGCTGGGTCGCCGTGGCGCCTACAGCACGCAGCGCGAGCACATGCCCGCCGCGCACCAAGCGCACCGCGAATAGACACCACAACGGTTGCTCGACTGGGGTGCGCGCATCGGCCCCTAGACGCGCCAACTGATCGACCACCAGCTGACCCACAATTCCCACCCGGAGATGGGCTATCGCGCCTGTCTCGGCCTGCTCTCGCTGGCCCGCCGCTATGGCAATGCACGATTGGAGGACGCGGCCGAACGGGCCGTCCAGCTGCGTGCCTTCACCGGGCGCAGCGTGCGCAACTTGCTCCAGCAAGGCCTGGATCGGCAGCCACTGCCCAAGCGTGCCGCCGAGACAACGCTCCCCGAGCACCACGAAAACCCGTGGCGCCGACTACTACCACCCCCCGCAACAGGAGCTGTTCGATGATGCCCCAATACACCCTGAATCAACTGCACCAGCTACGCCTGGACGGCATGCCCCGCGCCTGGAAGAGCAATGGACGATGCCGGCCAGCCACAGCCTGAGCTTCGATGAACGCCTTGGCCTACTGCTCGACCGCGAGCTGGCCTGGCGTGATAACCAGCGCCTGGTGCGGCTGCGCAAGAAGGCCAAGCTCAAGTACGCCAGCGCTTGCCTGGAAGATCTCGACCGCCGTTCCGGCCGCGCCCTGGACGAGCGCCTGATCGCCACCCTGGCCTGCGGCGACTAGATCCGCCAGCAACTCAACCTGCTGTTGACCGGCCCGACCGGTGCTGGCAAAACCTGGCTGGCCTGCGCGCTGGGCAACTAGGCCTGCCGCCTGGGCTACAGCACCTTGTACTTGCGCACGCCACGCCTGCTGGAGCAACTGCGCATCGCCCATGGCGACGGCAGCTTCGGTCGCACCCTGCAACAGCTGGCCAAGGTCGATGTGCTGGTTTTGGACTGGGCCTTGCTGGAAGAAGGCGCCCGGCATGACCTGCTGGAAGTGATCGACGACCTTGCCGGCAGCCGCTCAACCATCCTGACCAGCCAACTGCCCATCGAGCACTGGCATGGCTGGATCAACGATCCCGACCCTGGCCGACGCCACCCTCGACCGCCTGGTGCACAGCGCCTACCGACTGACGATGAAGGGCGAATCACTGCGCCGGAAAAAAGCCGCATCGTGACCGATGCGATTACAACCCAGAACCCGCGCAACCGGAGCAAAAGCACCGGTCACATATTAGCGGAACGCTCGGTCACGTTCTCCGAAATCCGCAGACCTGAAATGGGCGAAGGCTTTCATGTAGCGCAGCACCTGCGTCCAGATGAGCTTGAGCAGGCTGCAGTATGACTTCCGTCTTCGACTCTCAGTAACCCTTCGCTTTCTTCAGCCTCGCAAAACATCTTGGGCGAAACTGAGAAGATCCGCGTAGTCACCGGCATCATCCACTCTGTCGAGAAGATGGCCCTTGATGCCAGCGCTGCTAGGCCCATCTTTGTCACAGGGTTGCGAGTCTCCGATCATTTGCGTTAGGGCCGGCCGTGCTCCAAGGAGCTCGCAAGTCGTACGGTAGATTTCAGTGGTTGGCTTGATCACTCCGAGCTCACAGCTGAATGCATAGGTATCTAGGTTCGGGTAGTGCCTCAAGATGGCTTCTCGGTAAGGGAAGGCCAGGTTCGAACAAACGCCTACCCGAATCCCCTGTTGCTTCAGTAGTGCAACCGCTTCTAGCCCATCCTCAAATGGCTCTATTTCTGCCACCTCATCAGCCAATAGCTGCTCTAGGTCGGCCAGCTCGTTACGTGTGACTCTGATGCCCAACCGAGTAGCGGCCTGGGAGAAAGTCAGCGGCTCCTGCATGAGTACATGTGCGTCATTTGGGCGCGGTCTGCGACCATTCCTCTGACCGAGCTTCAGCAGACTGCGATATGGGTGCCGGCCACCTTGGATTTTTAGCAAAGTGCCGAACGCATCGAAAATGACAGCTCGACTTGCAAGGATCATTCGGTGGCTCCAAATTTGCGGATCAGCTCATCCATGGCGTTGGAATCAGCAAGCCCGCGGTGAGGAGCTGTGAGAACCAGCCGCTCGCGGTCTGCATTCGCCAGCCCCTAGCGTCGTCATCGATAGCTAACCAGCTTACAGGTTCAGTGCGGCGCGCCAGGTACGCCGCGATCTGCTGATACCGGGTCTGGTTGTCCCAGGCTATGTAGTCGGTCGAACTTCTGGACATGGCTGAGTGCCACGTCGCACCGATGACCCGCTGATGCAGCTGGGCCGGCAGAGCCTTGCGAGCCCTATGAAAGCCAAGGTTCCGCACCCAACTGGTCGATAGCACGATACTCACGTCCGGGTGCCCTGCCAGAGCCTCGACCAGCAGCGACGCCCACATGAACAGCCCACCCTCGGCGCGCAGTGCGACTCCACGTCGTGTCCGGTATACGGCGTCGGGGTGTAGTACGCCGTCGAAATCGAGGAACAGTAGTCGCCTCATGATGGGTTAATGCAGCGTGCATCCATCCTGGCTGGTCCATGGGGCATTCAAACGGCATTCCATGCCATTTAATGCCTTTAAATGGCATGGAATGCCACTGAATGGAGCAATCACGATAGCTGCGCTCGGTTAATACGTGGCATTCCATGGCATAGCGTGGCAATACGTGGCATAAGTTGGCATAACTTGGCATTCAGTGCCTGGAATGCCATGGTTAAGCCGCTTTGGCGCTTCGAAGCCTTGGTCTGGCGAATCTGGACTGAAATTCCCGTATAGGCCCGTACTAGCGAGTCTCGATAGTGGCGTATTTGCCGTATTTTTCTGGCAGAAATACCTCTGTATCACAGGTTGCACGCTTTACGTGTATCACACGCTGCACGCCCACCCTGTATCACACGCTGCACGCCTAAAAATCAGTGCGAGACTATTACGGGTAGACGAATAGGGTGATACACCGCGACCTAAAAATGGCTGCTTGGCGTGCCGATAAGATCAAGTTTACGTGTCGAGCCCGACTCCAGAGTTTGCGATGCCGACAGCGAGGCGAAATCCGAACATCGTTGGTGTGCCCGCTCACGGTTCGGCAGCCCGATGACTAAAGAACGAAGCCCTCTGCCAGCTGAGTCATCAGCTCCTCGACGAGCCGGGCTCCTGCCGTAGATGTCAGCATTTGCAGTGGTGAGCTGCCGTGGAGGCGATCCTTCGGCTTCGAGAGCCAGCGTCTCGCTTTTTCATGAGAACCAAACAGAAGCTCGGCCACCACGAGGGTATGCACGACCCGAAAGAGCCGGTCGCTCTCATCCACAGACAGTCGATCACCAGGTGAGACGCCTGGAATAGTCATCATGTCAGCCAGGTGCTCCTTCGGCGCAGGGCCTGGCGTGATCTGCTCGCACGCATGGGCATCGATGTCCCCGTGCCTGAGCAGCTTTGCCAACTGAGCCACAGGGATGCCTTTCATGATGTGCGTATGCATGTCTGCATCAGTTGCGTTCTCGGGCAGGCCTAGCAGCCTCGCCCTGCGACGGCGGTAATCATCCGCTTGGTTCCCTACAAGCATGGAGCACCTCAGATGGCAGAAATCACGCGTCCTACGTAAGCCAGCTCGTTGAGCTGGATATCAAGAGGCTCGTGCAAGTCGTGCAGTAGCGGGTGCATCAGCTGTTGAGATTCACCCGCCTGCTCGACCCTTCCGATATAGGCTGTGCCAGCCTTGTGGCTGAGGTAGCAATGAATCTGATCCCGGTGCTCGTAGAAGTCGTCTACGTTCATCGCGTACACATCTGTGCTGATCAAGAAGAGCATCGCCGTGTGGTGCATGCGATAGCCAGAATTCAGCCAAAATCCACGCTTGCGCACTACCTTGCCAGGTGGAACCTCCAGATATTCCGCGTTGCCCGGGACGGCCCCGTGATCCAGGTAGGGGGCAATCTGTGTCGCCAGGGTCAGCACAGGGCATCCGCTATAGGTGCGCTCTCGGTTTCGCATGAGTCCCTCGCTATATGAGCCTTGGTTGAGTTGCTACACGGTTACCGCTGGCTGTCAGGGGCGTGCTCCAGGTATTCAGGCATGATCAGCAGGTGAGTAAGCAGCTTGTGGTGTGGGTAGCGACCCTGAAACCTGCCGGCCAATGCCTCGAAAGCTTCGCGTGCGGCTGGGGTTCCGGCGATTCGGGGGATCAGATAGCTAGCTATGGCCACGTGCACCTCAATCTCCGCCCTGGACATCCCATCAAACAGCAGCACCGCTGCATCCTCTGTAGTACTCGGGTTCTTATCCATGGGCTGTCTCGCGGTCACGGGGTTCGAGAGATTTCGCTTTCATCCAGGCAATCACCCCGCCGATGACGATGCTGGCCATTGCGGCCAGAGCAAACGGCATCACTCTGGTGCTCAGCACAAGAGCGAGTGCGCCGGCAGTGCCGCCACCAGCGACAGCTCCAAGCACAGGAGTTCTGCGAGACGCGGCGATGAGGCAACAAATGCAGTCAACCAAGAGCAGCAGCGCGCCGAGGTAGAGCACTTCGAGTTCGGTTTCGATCACGATTTGCTGGCCTGTTAGCGATACTTGTAGAGGGTGCTTCGGCTGATCTTCAGCGCCTTGCATATCTCGTCGGGCGTACGATTCTGATCACCTGCCAGAGCTTGTATCGCAGCTATCGTTTCTGGCGGCACCCCAGGCCGCCCTCCTTGCCGCCCCCTGGCACGCGCCGCTTCGAGACCGGCAAATGTGCGTTCTCGAATCAGGTTTCTTTCGAACTCCGCCATCGCAGCGAACACATGAAAAACCAGGCGGCCGGCAGCACTGGTGGTGTCAATCTGTTCCTTCAGGCTTTCCAGGCCCACGCCACTGGCTTCGAGGTTGGCAGTGAGGCGCAGCAACTCGGACATTGAGCGGCCGAGGCGGTCAAGCCGCCAGACAACCAGAACATCGCCAGGCCTGGCAAATGCCAGCGCTTCATCAAGACCCGGGCGCGATGCTTTGGCACCACTCATCTTGTCGCTGAAGATCCGCTCGCAACCGGCAGCAGTCAGCGCGTCATGCTGAAGATCGAGCTGCTGATCATCCCGTGATACTCGCGCATACCCAATCTTCATTTGTCCGAATTCTCGTCAGCATGGAAGGTTTGCGCATTTTGATTTAAAGACGAATTTAAATCAATCGTGAGCGCTGATTATCGGGGCTGCGGGGAGGTAGCTGGCCGCGACCGCAAAACAACCGTTATGCGGATAGCACTGGATTTATATTGCTAGCCGCTGACTGGGATAGGCCCATGCAAAAAGGCCCGCAGAATGCGGGCCTTTATTGAGTGGCATCACGCAAGAGAAGTGACGCGCAGCTGGGAAAAGACCACCCAACAGCGTGGCAGCCCTATGCGATTTGCATAGTGATCACTCGACTCACAGTGACCACTCATTCGACAGCGACTCTGCCTGCTTCAGCACCAACTCCACTGCATCTGATTGCTGGTCTGGCGGGTACTTCCACCGCTGCAAACAGCGACGCACCAAAATGCGCAGTTTCGCCCGGACGCTCTCACGAACCTGCCAATCGATAGTCGTACTGGCGCGCAGCTTCTCGGTAAGCTCCGCTGCGATTTTCTTCAGCGTCTCGTCACCCAACTCGCGCACCGCGCTTTCGTTGTTGGCCAATGCATCGTAGAAGGCAATTTCATCGTGACTCAGACCCAGCGCGGCTTCCCGCTCAAGCGCGGCCTTGAACTCCTTGGCCATCTGGATCAGTTCTTCAATGACCTGTGCCGTTTCGATCGCGCGGTTGTGATACCTGCGCAACGTTTCCAGCAAGCGGTCGCCGTACTTCTTCTCCTGGACCACGTTATTGCGCGCGCGCGCCTTAACTTCGTCACGCAACAGTTTTTCCAGCAGCTCCACGGCAAGGTTGCGGCTTTCCATCTGCCGCACGTCCTCCAGGAACTCATCCGAGAGCAGGCCGATGTTGGGCTTATCCAGCCCGGCCAACGCAAAAATATCGTCCACGCCATCCGAGGTGATGGCATTGTCCAAAATCTGCTTGAGCGCGCTGTTCTTCTCAGCATCGCTGCGCTTCTTATCGACAGTGGTGAACTTGGTAATGGCCGCCTTGATGGCCGAGAAGAAAGCAATCTCCTTACGCAGTGGCGCTGCTTCGTCCAACGTACCGCACAAGGAAAAAGCCTTCGTCACCGCCAACATGGTGTCGAGGAAGCGCGTTTTCCCGTCCTTTAGGCCCAGAATATGGTTGGAAACGGGCACCAGTAGTTCGAGTGGCTGGGTTTCAAACGCGCTGTAGTCAAAGCCGTGCATCATTCCTCGCACGATATCCATCTTCTCTAACAGCACAGCCAATGCTTCAGCAGAGTTGTGCGTGGGGTCACCCTTACCTTTGGCGTCGGTATAAGTCTTTAGCGCCGCTTTCAGCTCGTTGGCGATGCCGATGTAGTCCACCACCAGCCCGCCAGGCTTGTTCTTAAACACCCGGTTGACGCGAGCAATGGCCTGCATCAGGTTGTGCCCTTTCATGGGCTTATCGATGTACATGGTGTGGCAACACGGCGCGTCAAAGCCTGTCAGCCACATGTCGCGCACAATCACCAGCTTCAACGGGTCTTTCACGTCTTTAAAGCGAGTTTCCAGCCGTTTCTTCACCTGCTTGCTGTAAAGGTGCGGCTGCAGCAGAGCCTTGTCAGCAGCCGAGCCCGTCATCACGATCTTGATAGCCCCTTGCTCGGGGTCATCGCTGTGCCAGTCCGGGCGCAAACTTACGATGGCGTTATAGAGATGAGCGCAAATGTCGCGACTCATGCACACGATCATGGCCTTGCCGTCTGCCACAGATACGCGCGCCTCAAAGTGCTCGATCAGGTCACGCGCCACCTGCTGCAGGCGAGGTTCTGAACCCACAAGCTTTTCCAGCGCGGCCCACTCGCCTTTGGTTTTTTCTCGGCTGACGATGTCTTCTTCGTCTTCAACAACCTCTTCAACCTGCTCATTGAGCGTGTCGATTTCGGCTTGGTTCACATCCAGCTTGGCCAGCCGGCTTTCGTAGAAAATAGGCACTGTTGCGCCATCGTCCACGGCATCTTGAATGTCGTAGATGCTGACGTAGTCACCAAACACTTCGCGGGTATCACGGTCTTCCAAGGCAATGGGTGTGCCTGTAAAGCCGAGGAAGGTGGCGTTTTTCAGTGCATCGTGCAGATGTTTGGCATAGCCAAACACATACTTGCCGGTCTTGGTGTCCAACCGGCCTTTGCTGCCGTACTGGCTGCGATGGGCCTCATCGGAAATCACCACGATATTGGTGCGATCTGAGAGCAACGGATGCTTCTCTTCATCCTCCTGCAGCGCGAATTTTTGCACCGTGGTGAAGATGATGCCGCCCGCCTCGCGTGAGGCCAGCATCTCGCGCAACTCATCGCGGTCACCGGCTTGCTGTGGGGTTGTCTTGAGCAAGTCACTGGCGGCGCAGAAGGTGGCGAATAACTGGCCGTCTAGGTCGTTGCGGTCGGTCACGACGACCAATGTGGGGTTCTTCATCTCGGACTGTTGCAACAGCTTGCCCGCATAGCAGGCCATGGTGATGCTCTTGCCCGAACCCTGCGTGTGCCACACCACACCCGCTTTGCGTGAGCCCGGCTTCACCTCTTTGGCATAGGTCGCACGCTCTTCGTGGATCGCCAGCACGCCTTTATCCGCATGTTGGGAGGCAATCACCGTGGCGCGCACAGCCTCACGTACCGCATGAAACTGGTGATAGCCGGCAATCTTTTTGACGATGCTGTCGCCATCCTGCTCGAACAGCACGAAGTGCCGCACGTAATCCAGAAACAGCTCAGGCTTGAAGAAGCCACGCACCACCGTCTCCAGCTCCATCTGCAGACGCGGTCGGTCGTCTTCGTTGAGGACGGTGCGCCAGGGCAGCATACGTTCGGCATTCGCCGTGAGCGAACCGACCCGCGCCGTCCAGCCATCACTCACCACCAAGGCGGCGTTGCTGTTGAACAGGTCGCTGATTTCGTCCTTGTATGTTTGCAGCTGATTAAAAGCGTCCCAGACGTCCGTTTGTTCGTTGGCGGGGTTCTTCAGCTCCACCACGGCCAGCGGTAAGCCATTGACGAAGGCGATCAAGTCTGGCCGGCGTGGCTGCCTTGTGCCTGTTATGGTGAACTGGTTCACCACCAGAAAGTCGTTGTTGCTAGGTTGGGCAAAGTCGATGAAGTACACCCAGTCCTGCTTCTTCTGCTCACCGATTTCAAACTGCACCGCCACACCGCTGAGCAACAAACGGTGCACGCTGCGGTTGCGCACCACCATCTGCGGCTCACTCACCGTTTGCAGCGCGTGCACAGCCTGTTCAAGGGCGGCAGCTGGAATCTGCGGATTAATCCGTGCCAATGCGGCCAACAGGCGTTCTCGCAGAACCACCTGGCGGTAGTCGGTCCGCTCGGGGGCGCTGCTATCCGGTGCGATGTCCGGGCCGTGGGCGAATCGCCAGCCAACCTGCTGGAACCAGTTCAGGCACAGTTCTTCGAGTTGCTGTTCGTTCAACATGTGAAACCCTTACGCCTTCCTGGGCTAGCTGGCCAACGCCCCGGTTTGTGATGAAATAAGAAAACCCATATAAATCAATGATTTAATTGCAATCCGGCAACCAAGGCCGATTTGCGATGAAATGGCGGCTATGCCCATGCCGGGATATACCGCGCATAGCGTCTTGAATCTGGCGCGTTCGGGTCGCTCTTGACCAACCCCTGTTCCATGGTTGCGGTAATGATCTGCGAAATCGTGTTGCTACTGCCCTCAGGCAAGCCAAAGCGCTCACGCAGAGACTGATTGGTCATCTGCTTGCGCAGCACATACTGCAAAACACAGTGCTGGAAGCAGGCGCGAACGCGGTCGCTGCCATTCATCTCACGGAAAGAACGGGGGCCGTGAATCACCACAATCGTGCGGCGGTGGCTGGTTAAAAACTCGGGGGCCGGCAGCTGCATCAACTCAGCTGCTTCGATCACCCGATCAATGCCGCTACTCTTTTCTTCGCAAATCCCGAAACGTCGCATCAAGTCGGCCAACCGCTCATTGCGGGACTGGTAGCCGTCGATAAAGCGCTCAACCGGTACGATGGGCTCTCCCGGGTTGGAGATCTCCACGCGGTTGCTGAAAACCTCCACCACGGGAGAGGTGCCGCCCATATCAAAATCCTGGTGGATCAGCGCATTGGCGAGCAGCTCTCGCACCACCACTTCGGGCAGCAGCTTGACCTCTTTGCGAATCGCCCCTTCGATCACCTCGTTCTGCGGCAACTTACCCATCACATACTGCACTAGCCCGGCAAAGCCTACGGCATAGCCCTTTTCGCCGGTCACATCCGAGACAGTTTGCATCTTGGATTCGCCGGCATACAGGATCACACGCGCCGCCTTGCGGCTGATGTCGGGGAACTGCCGCATGTTCTTGGCCAGCAGCACAGCGCCAATATGCAGGATATTGAAGCCGGCCGAGGTGCGCTCGATTAAGCGCTCATCCAGCAAGCGAGTCAGCACACCCTCCTGATCGGTGGGGTAAGGCAAGCGCATCAAATCGAAGAAGGTCTGGGTATCGAGCAACTGCACCACATCTTGCGCAGACACATCCTTGAGCGAGGGGTTCTCCAGCCAGCTGGGCTGCCCTTCCGCGAAAATCTTGCGCAGCTGATCCTCGCTCATCGGCACCAACTCCTCACCGGAGCGCATCAGGTAGGCACCATCATGGTGGTAGGCCGTACCCTTGGGCCGCGCCGGAATACTGAACACCACAACCCGCCCCTCCGGGTGAGCAACGGCCTCGACGTCCACGCGAAAACCTACCCAGTGAAACAGCTTCTCGGCGATATCCTGAGTGTCAGGGAACGCTTGGCTGCCCACCACGGCGCGCGGTGGTTTATCAGCAATACCGAGCACCAGATGCCCGCCGCCTTCGTTGGCAATGGCTACGCAGTAGCGGCACAACTTGCGCGTGTCGTACTGGTTGCCAGCCTCTTTGAATTCGAGATTCTGGGTTTCGGAGGCGATGCCGCGCCAGATATCGATTTGTTCGGCTGACGTGCTCATGCAAATACCACCTGTCTACGCGCCACTGCGATGGCCAGCCTGAGAATCTGCTCCAACAGGCTGTGATCCGGCTTACCCTCAGCATCGTGGGGCGTTGTGTACCAGAGCGGCCGAATTTTTAGCTGTAACAGGCGAGCTTCCTTGCGGGCTCGCTCTTGCTGTGTAGCGGGCTCATTGAGCAGGGCAAAGTGATCCGGAATTTCAAATGCCGCTTCATCGACCACTGATTTAAACAGATCGAGCGTCTTGTCTTGCTCCAGGCTGCAACCTAGAAATAGCAGTGAGTGGCTGATAAAGATTTGCCGCAGCGCCCGAGGCAACTGGTTTTGGAACGCGAACGGCGCGCCGGCGGCGCCACCGTAGGCCTCCTGATATTGCCCCTGAGTGAAGACATGGGTGTTGGCCTGCCCGGCGTCGCCATGCAGCTTGAGGATGCAACGCTCGCCGCGCAACAGTCGCTGCACGAAGTTATTACCCGCCTGCATACCGTGCATATAGCCATCCAGCGGCTGAGCCTTTTCTCGAAACAGGTCTTCGATGACCGTATCGAAGTTGGTGGTGACAATGCAGCCGATGGCGAGCTCGGGCAGCAGCGTGACCGGCCCGGTGATCGCCCCCCGCTGGCGAAACTCGGTCTTGATAAAATGCTGCACCTGCTCCGCCGCAGCCTCATGTAGTACTTGCGCGGCTTGTAGGTAGTCGTAGCGCGCCATCAGTGGCTCGATGTCCTGCACATCCAGGCCACCCAGCTTTTGTGCGATCTTGCGCAGCGCCTCGCCCCACATTGGATAACCGCAGGGCTTAGAAAGCCCCGCACCAATAAAGGGAGCGATGCGCCCGAAGCGAATGGCATCTACCAGGTCAAGGAAAACGGCTTGCTGGTCTGAGTCTTTGATAAAGGCCGTCGCCGCTTCATGCTGATTGACCTGGCACTGGCCTTCCCAATGATCCAACTCATCCAGATAGGCGTCACGCTCTACCCAGTACAGGGCATCACTTACCTTCACCAGATATTCATGCTCCGGGTCGCGCAGGCTTTTAAATGACAGCGGCTCGGCCTCATCCAGCACCGCGTTGAACGCCTGGTTCGATGAATACGCCGCCTGCAAGGCTTCCTCGACCTTGTCCACGATCAGCTTGTTTTCGCGCAGCTTCTTTATATCCATCAAGCGGTCCCTGCTTGTTCGGCGAGCGCTTCGACAGACAACTCGCCGGAGAGCAGTTTGGGGAGGAGGATGTCACGGGCACTCGCTAACGCTCGAGTTTCACTTTGAAGAGCGCGGTACTCGCGAATCAATGGAAAGGCCAATAAATTAAATCTGCCAATAATGTCATCCCCTGGCAACGTTACTGGTATATCGCCAATGTTTGCCAGGCTTGCGTTAGCCTGCACTGCCTGCACCACCTTCGAGGCTATGAAATTTTGCGTTTCGCAACTACGTAATGCCAACCAGCACAACGGGAAGTGGCTGCGCTTATTACGCAACCGAATGAAGGCAACAGCCTGGTTGGTGTTAGCCCCATGCATGTCGTTGTCAACAAAGGCAGTCCGTCCAATAGTTCCGGCGATGGAAAACAAGAGATCATCCTCTTTTAATATTGATCTCTTGAGTGAACTCTCGTGAATTGATTTTGCAATGAGTTCCAGTCCGCCGCGATTTACTTCACCACTTACCGAAATATCTTTGACTTTGATAAATGGGATTTTTGGCTTGTCCTCAGCATTGGCAAGATCCAATTTGCTGGGTGTCGTCCCCTTCGAAATCACCTCAGCAAGTGACCGCATATTCGATACTTCCCACCCCTTCGGGATCTCCCCTGACTCCAATTTTTCCATTTCATCCGGGAATAGTTCGGCAGTGGCGGCAAGTTGTTCGAGTTGTTCCTGCGGCAGCGCATCGAGTTCGGCGCCGAGCTTGCCGCTGATGGCGCTCATCGCGGCGCGCAGCGGGTCGCTGCCTTCAGCGAGGGCAGCGATCTTGGCTTTGACCGGATCGAAATCGACAAACCACGATTTGAAGAGGGCTTGCGCCATGGTTTCGAGGGTTTGGTTAATGCTGCGATTGAGATCGGCTTTGTCGTCAATCGATCTTGCTATTTGGGCAATCGCTTTTTGTAGGTGCATAGGCGGTAGCTGCATTGGCAGCGCCTGCATTCTCTTGGTGTCAAGCTTACCTGCACCAATGCCCGTCTCTTCGACGACTTCATTAAGGAGAAAACGCTCATTGCCGATGAGCCAATAAAGCAAGAACCAAGGGTCCAACTTGCTCGGATCAGCAATCAATGCCTTTACATCCTGATTGAAGGCCAAATTGCGACAAGCCATGCCAACAGGAAGTCGGTTATGCAGTGCTCCACCTCGTACTAGAAGCATAACGCTGTAAGCTGGGGCCAAGCGTGAGCCTGCGCTCAACCCACTTTCAGTGATTCGAAGGCCAGAATCATAAAAGCGACTCCCATACATTGAATTCGCGCTAATCCAAGGGATGTCACCATTCCAATACGACGTCGTTGCCTTATTCGGTGTTCCGCCCGACAACCATGTCGTTACCGAACCAAGTGGGACTTCCAGCCAATCAGATGCCATATCCCAACCCCGCCAAATTCTTCCTGATTTCCCCCTCCAGTTTGGCGCTTTCCTCGAACTGCTCCGCCAATTGCGCTGTCAACCGCGTCATCTTGTCCGCAAAGACTTCGCCGTCATCCTCCTGCTCCTTCGCACCTACATAGCGCCCCGGCGTTAGCACGTGCTCGTGCTTGCGGATTTCATTCAGCGAGGTCGAACAACAGAAGCCCGCAACGTCTTCATAGCCCTCATCGTGCTGCCAGGCATGGAAGGTGTCGGCCACCTTCTTGATATCGTTCAGGGTGAAGTCGCGCAGTACGCGGTCTTTCATATAGCCGAGCTGGCGGGCGTCGATGAAGAGGAACTGGCCGCGGCGGTCGCGCTTCTTCTTGTCGAGGTTGAAGCCGTTGGCCTTATCTTTGGTCAGGAACCAGATGCAAGCCGGAATCTGCGTGTTGGTAAAGAGCTGACCGGGCAGTGCCACCATGCATTCCACATAGTCTTGCTCGATCAGTTGCTTGCGGATTTCGCCTTCGTTGTTGGTGTTGCTGCTCATCGAACCATTGGCCAGCAGCAGCGCCATACTGCCAGTGGGGGCCAGGTGGTAGAGCATATGCTGCAGCCAGGCGAAGTTGGCGTTGCCCTGCGGGGGCGTGCCCACCAGCCAGCGGGGGTCTTGTTCCAACTTGGCGTTCCACCACTCCTTCATATTGAAGGGCGGGTTGGCCATCACGTAGTCGGCGCGCAGATCGGGGTGCAGGTCGTTTTGCAGGGTGTCGCCGGGTTGGCCACCAAAGTTGAAGTCAAGGCCACGAATGGCCATGTTCATGGCCGCCAGTTTCCAGGTGGTGGGGTTGCTTTCCTGGCCATAGACGCTGATCTGGCCGGTTTTACCGTTGACCACCTTGCCGCCGTGCTCGGCGATAAATTCCTCGCTTTGCACGAAGAAACCACCCGAACCCATGGCGGGGTCGTACACGCGGCCCTTGAAGGGCTGCAGCATCTCGACGATCAGCGTGACGATGCTTTTGGGCGTGTAGTACTGGCCGCCCTTTTTGCCCTCCGCCAGTGCGAACTGGCCGAGGAAGTATTCGTAGACGTGGCCGAGGATGTCTTTGCTCTTTAGATTCAGCGGCTGACCGTTATAGCTAGGCTGGCTAAAGTTGGTGTCAGAGAAGTGGGCGATCAGATCAGCCAACTTGTGGCTGTCGAGCTGGGTGCGGGAAAACTCCTTGTTAAGCACGTTCTTGAGTTTGACGTTCTCGCGCTCAATGGCCTCCATGGCATTGTCGATCAGCCAGCCGACGGTACGCATCTTTTCTGCCGTGTCTTTACCCGGCGCGTTCCAGGGCAAAGGCTCTCCGGGCGGCAGCTGCGCTAACTCTCGCAGGGTTTGCCAGCGTGCTTCCATCGGCACCCAGAAGACGTTTTTCTCAGTGTAGTAGTCGCGTACTTCTAGCTCGGCGGCGATATTTTCTTCGTACTCTTCGCTGCCGAGGTCGCCATAATCCTCGGGGTCCATAAAGTAATCGTCAGCGGGATTGGTGAGTTGCGCGCGCAGCTCGCGCTGGCGTTCCTCGAAGGCATCGGAGACATACTTGAGAAAGATCAGACCGAGCACCACATGCTTGTAAACCGATGCATCCAGCGCAGAACGCAGCTTGTCAGCGGCCGTCCAGAGCTTCTTTTCAAGCTCGGTAAAAAATTGTTGTTCGATGGGGTTCATCTGATCATTCCCTAATAGCTAGGCCCCGGGCTTTCAGCAGGGCACTTCCGGCGAAATGCGTGCTCAGCGCCGCGCGAAAGGCTGGGCAGTTATAGTGCGCGGGAAGATACACAGCATGCCCCTGTGGTCGCCACAGTAAAGGGTCTATTTCGCGGGAAAGAAACGTTTGCATGCTGTGCTTTAAAGAACGCCGGAGCCCTCAAGCACTGACGAACCGCGCATTCTGCAGAAGCACCCTCAAGCGGATTGTAAGGCATGATATTTGAGTACCCTAGCGAGTACCCTAATCGTTAAAATTTTTAAACAACCCAATACAATCAATAGCCTACTATGATTGGTTTCATTCCTGGTGCCGGCACCACGATTTAAAGGCTCGCAGAAATGCGGGCCTTTTTCGTTTCTGCGCCGTGCTTCGGCATCGTCCTCCTGCAAGTTTTCACCCGGCGCGTTGCCTGAGTGAACTGAGCGTGTAGAATCCCGCGCCCCGAAATTCAGGAGACAGAACGTTGGTGATTCATTACTCCGCCTCCAATGGCAATGTCGCATGTGGGCGCACGGGTTCGAGCCTGAACAGTTCGGCGGACGCCACTCAGGTTTCATGCAAGCTCTGCCTGCGCAGCGTGGAAAAGGCGGTAAGCGAGCCGGTGCGCAAGACCCCTAGCCTCGCTGAACTGCGGGCTGCGGCAAAGGCGGCGAAAACTGCGGCGGCCGCACCCGAAGTGGCGGCAAAAACTGCACCGATGGCTCCTGCAGCGGTAGCGAAGATTGCAACGCGTACACCTCCAGCGGCAGTCAAAGCCGCTCCGACTGCGCCCGAAACGGCGGCGAAGCCGACTTCCGTCCTCTCCGCGCGCGCCGAATGGCTGAAACGTCTGGAGCAGCTGCCGGGGCGCAATCGCCTGCCGCGTGGCGTATCGCGGCAGGCGTTCATCTAGCGCGTCAGCCGAGCAGGATGGCGCATCGGCCAGGGGTGGTGTTCAAGCCATCCAAGGCCGACCCGATGCCTCGCGATAACCCGCGGGCGGCAGGACGATTCAGTCGAAGGGTCGTTCCGCCAGTTTTCAGCTGTGTCCCCTCCCCCGCTCTCTGCGATAGACGCCCATTGAATCAGCTGCTGGTCAGCATCACGTCGCTGGTCAACGCATCAGCTGCCTCACCGAACCGCTCCTCTGCACAGCACTCTAAAAACGCAACCCATACAGAGGAGCCGCACATGAACAACTATCACATCAGTGCCACCGAGTCGGGTTGGGAGCTGCGCAAGGAGGGGGCAACGCGCGCCTCGAAGAGCGCCGCGACCAAGGATGAAATGCTGCAAGTGACCGCTGCGTTTCTTGAGGGCAAGATGGCGTCGGTGAAGATCCACAAGAAGGACGGCAGCATTCAGGAAGAGCGCACCTACCCGCGCAGCGCCGATCCTCATGAGAGCAAAGGCTGAGACGACCGTAGCAGCGATGGCATTGCTACATGGCTGCTGGCAATGCCGCCAACGCGATACGCTTCGCCGTTTCGCAGCGGGCCCGGCTTATCGCCACCGCTTTCCCGCGGGCAGCCGCCGCTAGAGCTTGGCGATCGACACTTCGGTGGATTTGACGAAGGCGATCACCTCGCTGCCGACCTGCAGTTCCAGCTCGCGTACCGAGCGCGTGGTGATTACCGAAGTGACGATGCCGGCGGCGGTCTGTACGTCGATCTCCGAGAGCACGTCGCCCTGGACGATTTCCTTGATGGTGCCCTTGAACTGGTTGCGCACGTTGATGGCTTTGATGGTCATGGCGTTGCTCCTGGGTGTGGTTAAAGCGCCCAACGCAACTGCGTGGGCAAGGGATTGATGGGTTCGGGGCGCTCGGCTAGCGACGGGCGTTGCAATACGCGGTCGAGTACCTGGGCTTCCAGCGCGGCGAGTGCAGCCGAACCGCGACTGCGCGGTCGCGGCAGCTCCACGGCGAGGTCCAGGCCGATGGCACCGTCTTCGATGAGGATTACCCGGTCGGCCACCGCCACCGCTTCGCTGACATCGTGGGTGACCAGCAGCACGGTAAAACCATGCCGCTGCCAGAGCCGCTCGATCAGTTGCTGCATCTCTATGCGCGTCAGCGCATCCAGCGCGCCCAGGGGTTCGTCGAGCAGCAACAACCGTGGTTGGTGTATCAGCGCGCGCGCCAGCGCGACGCGTTGCTTCTGTCCGCCGGACAGCGCTGCCGGCCACTCATGGGCGCGCTCGGCCAGCCCCACTGCGGCCAGTGCCTGTTCGGCCCGCGCTCGCCAGTTGCCGGAAAGGCCCAGGCCGACGTTGTCGATCACGCGCTTCCACGGCAGCAGACGCGCATCCTGGAACATCAATCTCACCTCGTCGCGGTGATCCGCCAGGCGCACACCGGCGCTGGCAATCCCGCCGCGGCTCGGTTGATCCAGCCCTGCCAGCAGACGCAGCAGGGTGCTCTTGCCGCAGCCGCTGCGGCCGACTACGGCGACGAATTGCCCTTCTGGAATCTGCAAGTCGATGCCCTTGAGTACCTCGCGCCGGGCGAAGGACTTGGTGACACCTTCGATAGTTAGCGGAACGCCATGGGGAATGGTCTTCAGCAGCGTCATTGCGCACCTGCCTTGACCTGATAGGCCGGATGCCAGCGCAGCCAGGCACGCTCCAGGCTTCGCGCAGCAAGGTCGGCCAACTTGCCGAGCAGCGCATAAAGCAGGATCGCCAGCACCACCACGTCGGTCTGCAGGAACTCGCGGGCGTTCATCGCCAGGTAGCCGATGCCGGCACTCGCGGAGATCGTCTCGGCGACGATCAGGGTCAGCCACATGAAGCCGAGGGCGAAGCGCACGCCAACCAGAATCGAGGGCAGCGCGCCGGGCAGGATCACCTGGCGAAACAGGGCGAAGCCGCTGAGTCCGTAGCTGCGTGCCATTTCCACCAGCGCCGGGTCGACGTTGCGGATGCCGTGGTAGGTGTTCAGATAGATGGGAAACAGCGTGCCCAGCGCGACGAGAAAGATCTTCGCGCTCTCATCGATGCCGAACCAGAGGATCACCAGCGGAATCAGCGCCAGGTGCGGCACGTTGCGGATCATCTGCACCGAGCTGTCGAGCAGGCGTTCGCCCCAGGTCGACAACCCGGTGATGAAACCGAGCAGCAGGCCGATGCCACCGCCAATGGCGAAGCCGATGCCGGCGCGCCAGCCGCTGATGGTCAAATGTGTCCAGAGCTCGCCGCTGCCGAGCAAGTCCCAGCCGGCCGCAAGCACAGCGCTGGGCCCGGCAGGATGCGGGTGGACAGCAGCCCGAAGACCACCGCGCCCTGCCAGGCCGCCAGCAGCGCGACCGGCAAGGCCCACGGTGCCAGGCGTTGCCCAAGAGAATTGAAGGTCATGTTTTTTTGCTCCGCTATTTCGAATTCCGCTGACGTAACGTTTGCAGTCGGTCTCACCGGACCGACGGCAACGGACGGGGCATCCACCCCGCGGGCTTTCGCCCACCCTGCGTAATCAGCTCGCCGCAGCCGCCTTCGGCAGGATGTCACTGGAGATCATCTCGCCGAACGGGCTGACATAGCCGCGGCTCGCCGGGCGCTCGGGCTGGGCGATATCCAGGTGCGGGAACAGCAGCTCGGCGACCCGGTAGCTCTCCTCCAGATGCGGGTAGCCGGAAAAGATGAAGGTGTCGATACCAAGGTCCGCGTATTCCTTGACCCTTGCCGCCACGGTCGGGCCATCGCCGACCAGTGCGGTGCCCGCGCCGCCACGCACCAGTCCGACGCCTGCCCAGAGATTGGGGGCGACCTCCAGATTGTCCTTGCGTCCGCCATGCAGCGCGCTCATCCGCTGCTGCCCCACCGAGTCGAAACGCGCCAGGGAGGCCTGGGCGCGAGCGATGGTGTCGTCGTCCAGGTGGCTGATCAGCCGGTCGGCGGCGGCCCAGGCCTGGTCATCCGTTTCCCGCACGATCACATGCAGGCGGATGCCGAAGCGCACCTGGCGCCCGTACTGAGCAGCCTTCTCGCGCACCTGAGCGATCTTTTCCGCGACCGCGTCCAGCGGCTCGCCCCAGGTCAGGTACAGCTCGACCTGCTCGGCAGCCAGATCCTGCGCCGCGTCGGATGAACCGCCGAAATACAGCGCTGGGCGTGGCTGCTGGATCGGCGGGTAGAGCAGCTTGGCGCCTTTGACCTGCAGGTGCTTGCCGTCATAGTCGACGGTGCCGCCTTCCAGCACGCGGCGCCAGATGCGGGTGAATTCCACCGAAGCCTCGTAGCGCTCGGCATGGCTCAGGTGCAGGCCGTCGCCGGCCAGTTCGTCCGGGTCGCCGCCGGTGACCAGGTTGAACAGCGCGCGACCACCCGAGAGCCGATCCAGCGTCGCCGCCTGGCGTGCCGCCACGGTCGGCGAAATGATGCCCGGGCGCAGTGCGACGAGGAATTTCAGGCGCTGGGTGAGCGGAATCAGCGAGGCGGCCACCAGCCAGGAGTCCTCGCAGGAGCGGCCGGTGGGAATCAGCACGCCGCCATAGCCGAGGCGGTCGGCGGCCTGGGCGATCTGGCCGAGGTAGCTGTGGTCGACGGCGCGGGCGCCTTCGCTGGTGCCGAGGTACTTGCCGTCGCCATGGGTGGGCAGGAACCAGAAGATATTCAGACTCATGGGTAGAACTCCGTTTGTCCGCCAAGCGGACTGCATGCAATGAGGGTTATTCCGGGTACTGGGCGATGCTCTTCGGCGCCGCCCAGACCGCGTCCTGGATGACCAGCTTTCGTGGAATCAGCCTGAGTTCGGCGAAGGTGTCGGCGATGCGCTGCTGGGCACGGACCACCTCAGGCGTGATCGGCCGGGCGCCGTAGCCCTGGCGGATCACTGCCTTGCGGGTGATTTCGCGGGACAGGCCGAGCAGCGGCGCCACCTGCTTGGTGGCCTGATCCGGATTGGCCTCGACCCAGCGACCGATGTCGCGGATTTCGCCGATCAGGGTGCTGATCACCGCGGGATTGCGGTCGGCGAACGGGCGCGCCGCGAGGTAGAACTGATGGTTGCTGACCAGTCCCTGGCCATCGCGCAGGGTGCGCGCCTGTAGCTGTTCCTCGGCGGCGGCCTGGAACGGGTCCCAGATCACCCAGGCATCGACGCTGCCGCGCTCGAAGGCGGCGCGGGCATCGGCCGGTGGCAGGTACACCGGCTGGATGTCGCTGTATTGCAAGCCGGCCGATTCCAGCGCGCGGACCAGCAGGTAGTGCACGTTGGAGCCCTTGTTCAGCGCGATCTTCTTGCCATTGAGTTCGGTCAGCGAGCGGATCGGTGAGTCCTCGGGAACCAGAATCGCCTCGCCGCTGGGCGCCGGCGGCTCATGGGCGACGTAGAGCAGGTCGGCGCCGGCCGCCTGGGCGAAGACCGGCGGCGTCTCGCCGGTCACGCCAAAGTCGATGGAGCCGACGTTGAGCCCCTCGAGCAGCTGCGGGCCACCGGGAAACTCCGTCCACTGGACGGCGAAGCCCTGCCCCGCCAGCCGCTGTTCCAGCGTGCCGCGGGCCTTGAGCAGCACCAGGGTGCCGTATTTCTGGTAGCCGATCCGTAAGGTTTCGGCCTGGACATGGAAAGCGCCGATGGACAGGGTCGCGGCAAGCAGGGCGACCAGTCCTCGACGCAGGTTGCGAGTGCTCATGGGCACGCTCCTCTGCGATCGGATTGGGAAGCGACCTGCTCACCCGTTGGCGGGGGAGTAAGGCGGGGGTGTTGCGTTCAGGGGGCCGGAGCCAGGGTTTTCAGATACTCCAGCGGGCGTTGGCCAGCCGGTCGTTCAACAGCCGCGGATCGAGGGCGCGGACATCGCGCCAGCGCCGCGAGCAGCTGCGACGCGGCGGCTTCGAGGCGCTCACGCAGCTCGTCCTCCAGCCGCGCCGGCTGGTTGCCCTCGGCATAGGCGATCTGCCGGTCCACGGCGTACACGCCCTGCAGGATCTCCTGCGCCTTGAGCGCCGCCAGCACGGGCTTGAGCGCGTAGTCCAGCGCCAGCATGTGCGCCGCGCTGCCACCGCTGGCCAGCGGCAGCACCGCCTTGTTCGCCAGCGCCCGCTCCGGCAGCAGGTCCAGCAGCGTCTTGAGCGCGCCGGCGAACGATGCCTTGTACACCGGCGTGGCCACCAGCAGACCATCGGCCTGCTCGACGTGCTCGGCGAAACGCTGCACCACCGGGCTGTCGAAGCGGGCGTGGATCAGGTCGGCCGGCTCGAAATCGCGTACGGCGTAGCGCACCACCTCCACGCCGTGGCGCTGCAGCCAGTCACCCGCCGCATCCAGCAGCACGCCGGAGCGCGAGCGCTGGCTGGGGCTGCCGGCCAGGGAAACGACCATCATTGGGGGTCATCCTCGCTCAGCGGTTAGGTTGTGGCGTCAGGCGCAGGTACGGCTTGACCGCGCGATAGCCCTTGGGAAAGCGCTGCTTGATTTCCTCCTCGTCCTTGAGCGAGGGCACGATCACCACCTCATCGCCGTCCTGCCAGTTGGCCGGGGTGGCAACCTTGTGGTTGTCGGTCAGCTGCAGCGAATCGATAACCCGCAGGATCTCGTGGAAGTTGCGCCCGGTGCTCGCCGGGTAGGTGATGGTCAGACGCACCTTCTTGTTCGGGTCGATGACGAACAGCGAACGCACCGTCAGGGTGTCGTTGGCGTTCGGGTGGATCAGGTCATACAGCTCGGAGACCTTGCGGTCGGCGTCAGCCAGGATCGGGAAGTTGACGCGGGTGTTCTGCGTCTCGTTGATGTCGTCGATCCACTTGATGTGCGAATCCACCGGGTCCACGGACAAGGCGATGGCCTTGACGTTGCGCTTGGCGAACTCGTCCTTTAGCTTGGCGGTGAAGCCCAGTTCAGTGGTGCACACCGGGGTGAAGTCAGCCGGGTGCGAGAACAGCACACCCCAGCTGTCACCCAGCCACTCGTGGAAGCGGATGCGGCCTTCGCTGGAATCCTGTTCAAAATCGGGCGCGATGTCGCCGAGGCGGATGCTCATCTTCGTTCTCCTGTCTTGCGTGGGTTGCTGCGTTGGTTGATAGCGATTCAGGCGCGCCGTTGCGCCTGTCGCTCGATCCGGCTCTGCAAGCGGTACAGGCTGGCGAAGCCCTGCTCCCAGCGCCGATGTCCGGAGGCCACATTGATATGCCCGGCGCCGGCCAGGATCGTGGTCTCGCTGCCCCAGGCGTGGCCCATCTCGACGGCACGCGCGGCACTGGCGGCAGTGTCGTTGTCCGAGCCGATCAGCAGGCTGGCGAATGGCAAAGGCTGGCGGGGGATCGGCGCGAAGTTGCGCAACGCTTCCGGGCAGCCGCTGCGTTCGACATCCGCGGGTGCCACCAGCAAGGCACCGCGCACCCGTTGCAGCAGCGGCGCAGGCGCCTGCGCCGCCCAGTGCGCAACCGTGATGCAGCCCAGGCTGTGCGCCACCAGAATGACCGGCTCGGCACTGGCAGCGATGCTGCGTTGCAGTTCAGCGACCCAGTCTTCGCGGCGCGGCAGGAGCCAGTCCTGCTGCTCCACCCGTGCGCTGCCCGGCAGGGTTCGATGCCAATGGCTCTGCCAGTGCTCATCGGGCGAGCCGTGCCAGCCCGGCACGATCAGATAACGGATGCTGCGCATATCGGCGCCTCCTGTGATTCATGATGGCCAGTCTAGGCAGACGCAGAGCCAACTGAAAAAGAATAAGAAATTCTTTAGTTATTCTATATCAGCATATAGAGCACGCCTCTCGGCTGCACCCGCTTTATTCCTTAAAGATCTATAAATGTTCTTAAACAATATTTTTAAGAATATTTCGGCTATCCCTATTATCCGCTCCACGCCTTGCTGGCTACGGCCGTTTCGGCCGTCACGAAAGGCTTTCACGGAGAACAGAAATGACCGCGACCATTCGCAACCTCGAGGGGCAGGACGAAGCCAGCATCCTGCGCGAGATCCACAGTGCCTTGCACGGCCTCAAGTTCGGCTCGGTGGAAATCACCGTGCACAACGGCCAGGTGGTGCAGATCGAGCGCAAGGAGAAGTTTCGCCTGCAGCCGACCACCAAGAACGCCTGACTCTACCTACCCCATCCATCAGCCCGACTGGACCACCGGAGGGCGTGACCATGAAACGAGCCGAGACCATGAACACGCACCGGTACTGCAGCTGTCGTCCGCGAATGCGGAGCTAATCGGATCGCTGAAAACCACCTGACACAGGCAATCCACGTAGCAACCAGCTCAGGCTGGCTTCTGCCTCGTCCTGCCTGTCCCCCAGCGTTACTTCAGCGACCGCACCTGAAGCGCCAATACCAAATTTAGTTTTTTCAGGAGCTGCACCATGTCCATTCGTCGCTTCGCCCTCGCCGCCCTGGCGAGCGCGCTGATCGGCAGCCACGCGCTGGCCGCCGACACCCTGCTCAACGTGTCCTACGACCCGACGCGCGAGCTTTATGTGGAATTCAACGCAGCCTTCAACAAGCACTGGCAGGCCCAGGGCCATGAGCCGGTCAAGGTTCAACAGTCCCACGGCGGCTCGGGCAAGCAGGCCCGTGCGGTAATCGATGGCCTGCGTGCCGACGTGGTGACGCTGGCGCTGGCCGGCGACATCGATGAACTGCACCGCCTCGGCAAACTGATCCCCGAGGACTGGCAGACGCGCTTGCCGGACGCCAGCACGCCCTATACCTCGACCATCGTGTTCCTGGTGCGCAAGGGCAACCCGAAGGGCATCAAGGATTGGGATGATCTGGTCAAGCCGGGCGTCGAGGTGATCACGCCGAACCCGAAGACCTCCGGCGGCGCACGCTGGAATTTCCTGGCCGCCTGGGCCTATGCGCAGCAGAAATTCGGCACAGAAGAGCAGGCGCAAGAATTTGTCGGGACGCTGTACAAGAACGTGCCCGTACTGGACACCGGCGCCCGCGGCTCGACCGTCACCTTCGTCAACAACGGCATCGGCGACGTGCTGCTGGCCTGGGAAAACGAAGCCTTCCTGGCCCTGAAGGAACAGGGCGGCGAAAACTTCGAGATCATCGCGCCTTCGCTGTCGATCCTCGCCGAGCCGCCGGTAGCCGTGGTCGACAAGAACGTCGAGCGCAAGGGCACCCGTGAAGTCGCCGAGGCCTACCTGAACTATCTGTACAGCGAGGAAGGCCAGCGCATCGCGGCGAAGAATTTCTACCGGCCGCGCAACGCGAGCGTGGCCGCCGAGTTCAAGGACCAGTTCCCGGCGCTGAAGCTGGTCACCATCGACCGGGACTTCGGCGGCTGGAAGACCGCGCAGCCGAAGTTCTTCAATGATGGCGGGGTTTTCGACCAGATCTACCAGACGCAGTAAGCCGTGGCTTCGTAGGGTGGATCGCGCTTCATCGATCCACCATCGACTCCCGCCAGGGCGCCGCTGGTGGAAGTGAAAAGCGACTTCCACCCTACACGCTTCGCTTCAGCTGACACCTTGCTCGGCAGTTCGTAGGGTGGATCGCGCTTCACCGATCCACCATCGCTCCCACCCGGAGGGCGATGGTGGAAGTGAAAGGCGACTTGCACCCTGCAGGCTGCGCTCGTCACGCCAGTCGCTCGAATAAAGGCAACTTCCATGTCCCGATCTACCTCCGTCATACCCGGCTTCGGGCTGACGCTGGGCTACACCCTGGTGTACCTCAGCCTGTTGGTGCTGATTCCCCTGGGTGCGCTGTTTCTCAAGACCACCGAACTCTCCTGGGCGCAGTTCATCGCCATCGTCAGTGCGCCGCGTGTACTGGCGGCACTGAAGCTGAGCTTCGGCACCGCCTTCGTCGCCGCTGTACTCAACGGCATCATCGGCACGCTGCTGGCCTGGGTGCTGGTGCGCTATCGCTTTGCCGGCCGCAAGATCATCGAGGCGATGATCGACCTGCCCTTCGCCCTGCCCACCGCGGTGGCCGGCATTGCGCTGACCGCGCTGTACGCACCGAACGGGCCGATCGGTCAGTTCGCTACCGACCTGGGCTTCAAGATTGCCTACACCCCGCTGGGCATCACCCTCGCGCTGACCTTCGTCACCCTGCCCTTCGTGGTGCGCACCATCCAGCCGGTGCTGGCCGACATCCCGCGTGAAGTCGAGGAAGCCGCAGCCTGCCTCGGCGCGCGTCCGCTACAGGTGGTTCGTCACGTGCTGCTACCGGCGTTGCTTCCCGCCTGGCTCACCGGCTTCGCGCTGGCCTTTGCTCGCGGGGTCGGCGAGTACGGCTCGGTGATCTTCATCGCCGGCAACATGCCGATGAAGACCGAGATCCTGCCGCTGCTGATCATGGTCAAGCTGGATCAGTACGACTACGCCGGTGCCACGGCCATCGGCGTGCTGATGCTGGTGGTGTCGTTCGTCCTGCTGCTGCTCATCAACCTGCTGCAGCGCCGCATCGCGCGCTCCTGAAGAGGCCACCAACATGACTACCGCTTCCCTATCGGTGACCGCAAACAGCACGGCCAATGCCACACGACGCGGCAACGCCCTTGGCCGTCGGCTATTGATCGTCGCTGCCTGGCTGGTCTTCGCGCTGTTCTTGCTGCTGCCGCTGCTGATCGTCGTCAGCGAGGCATTGAAGCAGGGCTTCGGTACCTTTTTCAGCGCGATCTTCGAGCCCGACGCGTTCGCCGCGCTGAAGCTGACCTTGCTCGCCGTGGGCATCTCGGTGCCGCTGAACCTGGTGTTCGGCGTCGCCGCCGCCTGGTGCGTGAGCAAGTACGAGTTCCGCGGCAAGAGCCTGCTGGTCACGCTGATCGACCTGCCGTTCTCGGTCTCGCCGGTGATCGCCGGGCTGATCTACGTGCTCTTGTTCGGCGCCCAGGGCTATTTCGGCGAATGGCTGAGTGATCGCGACATCCAGATCATCTTCGCCGTGCCCGGCATCGTGCTGGCGACGCTGTTCGTCACCGTGCCCTTCGTCGCCCGCGAGCTGATCCCGCTGATGCAGGAACAGGGCAGCACCGAGGAGGAAGCCGCGCGGCTGCTCGGCGCCAGCGGCTGGCAGATGTTCTGGCATATCACCCTGCCGAACATCAAATGGGGGCTGATCTACGGCGTGGTGCTCTGCACCGCGCGAGCCATGGGCGAGTTCGGCGCGGTGTCGGTGGTCTCCGGGCATATCCGCGGGCTGACCAACACGCTGCCGCTGCACGTCGAGATTCTCTACAACGAATACAACCATGTCGCCGCGTTCAGCGTGGCCAGCCTGCTGCTGGGCCTGGCGCTGGTGATCCTGCTGCTCAAGCAGTGGAGCGAGTCGCGTATCGCCCGCCTGCACGCCAAAGCCGAGGAATGACCATGTCGATCGAAATCAGCCACATCAACAAGCGCTTCGGCCAGTTCCAGGCATTGAACACGATCAACCTGCATATCCAGAGCGGCGAGCTGGTCGCCCTGCTCGGCCCGTCCGGCTGCGGCAAGACCAGCCTGCTGCGCATCATCGCCGGGCTGGAAACGCCGGACAGCGGCAGCATCGTCTTCCATGGCGAAGACGTCTCAAGCCGTGATGTGCGCGACCGCAACGTCGGCTTCGTCTTCCAGCACTACGCGCTGTTCCGCCACATGACGGTATTCGAAAACGTCGCTTTCGGCCTGCGCATGAAGCCGAAAAAGCAGCGGCCGAGCGAAGCGGTAATCGCCGAGAAGGTGCACGAACTGCTCGGCCTGGTGCAGCTCGACTGGCTCGCCGACCGCTATCCCGAGCAGCTCTCCGGCGGCCAGCGCCAGCGCATCGCCCTGGCCCGCGCGCTGGCGGTCGAGCCCAAGGTGCTGCTGCTCGACGAACCCTTCGGTGCGCTGGATGCCAAGGTGCGCAAGGAGCTGCGCCGCTGGCTGGCCCGCCTGCACGAGGACGTGCATCTGACCAGCGTTTTCGTCACCCACGATCAGGAAGAAGCGATGGAAGTCGCCGACCGCATCGTGGTGATGAACAAGGGCGTGATCGAGCAGATCGGCACGCCGGCGGAGGTCTACGCCAACCCGGCCAGCGAGTTCGTCTATGACTTTCTCGGCGACGCCAATCGGCTGCAGCTGGACGATCAGCGCAGCGTGCTGTTCCGCCCGCACGAGGTTGCCCTGAGTCGCGAAGCGGTGGCCGAGCACCTGGCTGGCGAGGTACGCGATATCCGCCCGCTTGGTGCGCTGACCCGGGTCACGCTCAAGGTGGCCGGTCAGGCCGAGCCAATCGAGGCGGAAGTCGGCAACGACCACGCCAGCCTGGTCGGTGTGCAGCGTGGTGCGACGCTGTACTTTCAACCCAAGGGGCAGGCGGTACGACCCGCTGCCGCACAGCAGACCGGCTGATGCGATGCTACACAAGCTGAAACAGGCCGAGCGACGGAAGTTACTTGGCCTTGATGGGCAACTGCCGCACCCTGTCGGCAGTCGTCCTTCCCAGCGAGGCATCCCGATGCGCATCACCCTGTTCAGCAGCAAGGCCTACGACCGCGACAGCTTCCTGGCCGCCAATCAGGCGCATGGCTTCGATCTGCATTTCCTCGAGACGCGCCTCGACCCGGATACCGCCGCCCTGGCGGCGGGCGCCGAGGTGGTCTGTCCGTTCGTCAATGACGTGCTCTCGGCCCCCGTGCTGGAGAGGCTCGCGGCCGGCGGCACGCGGCTGATCGCGCTGCGTTCGGCCGGCTACAACCATGTCGACCTGCCGTGTGCCAAACGCCTCGGCCTGCCGGTGGTGCGGGTGCCCGCCTATTCGCCGCATGCGGTGGCGGAGCACACCGTAGCGTTGATCCTGGCGCTCAATCGGCGCCTGCCACGCGCCTACAACCGTATCCGCGAAGGCAATTTCTCGCTGCAGGGGCTGACCGGTTTCGATCTGGTGGGCAAGCGTGTCGGCGTGGTTGGCAGCGGGCAGATCGGCGCCGTGTTCGCGCGGATCATGCTTGGTTTCGGTTGCGAGGTGCAGCTCTACGACCCCTACCCGAACCCGGAGCTGGAGCGCCTCGGCATGCGTTACGTGGCGCTCGACGAGCTGCTCGCCAGCAGTGATATCGTCAGCCTGCACTGCCCTCTCACCGCGCAGACCCACCATCTGATCAATCAGCAAAGCCTGGCGACCATGAAACCACGCGCCATGCTGATCAACACCGGCCGCGGCGCGCTGATCGACACACCAGCACTGATCGGCGCGCTGAAAAGCGGCCAGCTCGGCTATCTGGGTCTGGATGTCTACGAGGAAGAAGCCGGGCTGTTCTTCGAGGATCACTCCGGCCTGCCGCTGCAGGACGACGTGCTGGCGCGGCTCCTGTCGTTCCCCAACGTGATCGTCACCGCGCACCAGGCGTTTCTTACCGAGGAGGCACTATCCGCCATCGCTGGGACCACGCTGGGCAACGTCGCGGCCTGGCAGGCCGGGCAGACCAGCAATCAGGTCAGCGACTAAGGTTTTAGCTGCCCGTCGAGTTGGCACAGGCGCGCCTCGAGCAGTGCGGGGAAGCGCTTGAACCAGGTCTGGTTCAATGGCGAGGGATGCGGCAGCGGGTGCAAGGTGAAGCTTCGCGCATGGCCTTGCGCGTCCTGCAGCTCGACATCGAGGCTGGCCGTGAAGCGATCCTCACGCTGCCAGAAAGCCTCCAGGCGCCGGCGCTCCGCGGGCGGCTGGTCGATGCCGAACCAGAGAAATGCCTCGCGGCCGAGCGTGACGATCTGGCGGCCGTGCCAGCTATCCACCAGCAGCTGACGCACCAGCGGATGGAAACGGCGCTTCACCGCCATCGACCAGGCCTTGTTACCAACCGGCTTGTACGGCACGGTGTTGATCCAGAAGTAGTGCCGGCCCAGCGCCCGTCCGGCCGCGAAGTCCGGCATCTCCTCGCCATGCAGATGGCGATAGAGCACGCGCCGGACGATCTGCCCGCCAGCGCCGATGAAGGGCTCGCCATGGCGGACCTCCTCGCGGCCTGGGTCACGACCGAAAAAGCAGAGCGGCGCATCGGCATCGCCAAGCCCGATGATTGGCTCCAGTGGATCACGCTCGAATGCCTGATAGATCGGCAGATCGATGCCATCGGTGTGCGCGGCGAGCTCGCGCAGCGCCTGGCGTATCTCGGTCGGTAGCGTCATCGCTGCGGCTCAGAAGTCGCTTTCGTCGACCAGCTCGACTGCCGCGGCTTCCAGCGCATAGGCGGCATCGGCCATATCGTTGCTGACCGGCTCGATGTTCAGGCGACCGTCAACCCACAGCGGCGCGTAGATGTCCTCCAAGGCGATGCCCTTCGGGTAGCGCACCAGCACGATCTGATTCGGCGGCGGCGGCGGTACGTGGATGCAGGCCCCCGGATACGGCACCAGGAAGAATTCAGTACTGCGCCCGCGCTCGTCGCTCTCCAGCGGCACCGGATAGCCACCGAGGCGGATCTCGCGGCCGTTCAGCTCAGCGACGGTCTTGGCGGAGTACATCACCGCCGGCAACCCGGCCTCCTGCTTGAGCCCTCCCTGGTCGCTGAAGCCCAGATCCTCGGGCGTCGCGTGGTCGATCTCGGGCATTTCCTCCAGCGCCTGGCGATCCTCGGGCGGCATCAGTTCGAGCCAGTCGAGCTCCGCCGGTGCGGCATGAACGGTGGACGCGAATGCAAGACAGCAGAACAGTGAAAGGAGGGATTTGCGCATAGGGCAACTACATGAGAGAGAACGGGGCCGCCGGGCGCGGCCCCGCGGTGCATCAATGCTTGCGACTGGTGACCATGCCGTAGATGACCAGCAGGATGATCGCACCGACCACGGCGCCGATAAAGCCTGCGCCCTCACCCGCCTGGTAGAGGCCGAGCGCCTGGCCACCGTAGGTCGCCAGCAGCGAGCCGCCGATACCCAGCAGGATGGTCATGATCCAGCCCATGCTGTCGTCGCCGGGTTTCAGGAAGCGTGCGATCAGGCCGACGATCAAGCCGATGATGATGGTGCCGATGATGCCCATGGATAATCTCCTCAGGTCCGAAAGGTGGGTAACCAATGGACCCGAGGGCTCTGCGGCGGTTCGCCGAAGCCTGACGGCCGGGCGTCAGGAATGCGGGATCAGCGTCTCGACCGCGGTGATCTGACGGTCCAGCGTGGCGCGGTCAGGGCAGCGCAAGGTCGCGTGGCCGACCTTGCGTCCGGCCTTGAAGGCCTTGCCGTAGTGGTGCAGGTGGCAGTCCTGAATGGCGATCACCTTCTCCACCGGCGGCACTTCACCGATGAAGTTGAGCATCGCGCTTTCGCCCAGCTTGGCAGTCGAGCCCAGCGGCAGACCGGCGACGGCACGCAAGTGGTTCTCGAACTGGCTGCACTCGGCGCCTTCGATGGTCCAGTGCCCGGAGTTGTGCACGCGCGGCGCGATCTCGTTGGCCTTCAGGCCACCATCGACTTCGAAGAACTCGAAGGCCAGCACGCCGACATAGTCGAGTTGCTTGAGCACGCGACCGACGTAGTCCTCGGCCAGCGCCTGCAGCGGATGGTTGCTGCTGGCAACCGACAGCCGCAGGATGCCGCTCTCGTGGCTGTTGTGTACCAGCGGATAGAAGCAGGTCTCGCCATCACGCCCGCGCACGGCGATCAGCGAGACTTCGCCGGTGAAGGGTACGAAGCCCTCGAGGATGCACGGCACGCTACCCAGCTCGGCGAAGGCGTTGCTCACATCGGCCGGCTTGCGCAGCAGCTTCTGGCCCTTGCCGTCGTAACCCAGGGTGCGGGTCTTGAGCACGGCTGGCAGGCCGATGCTGGCCACCGCGGCGTCGAGGTCGGCCTGGGACTGGATATCGGCGAACTCCGGGGTGGGAATGCCGAGCTCCTTGAACATGGATTTCTCGAACCAGCGATCACGGGCGATGCGCAGCGATTCGGCGCTCGGGTAGACCGGCACGAACTGCGAGAGAAAGGCCACCGTCTCGGCCGGCACGCTCTCGAACTCGAAGGTCACCAGATCCACTTCATCGGCCAGCCGGCGCAGGTGATCCTTGTCGTCATAGTCGGCGCGGATGTGCTCGCCGAGGGCCTGGGCGCAGGCATCCGGGGCCGGGTCGAGGAAGGCGAAGTTCATGCCCAGCGGGGTGCCCGCCAGCGCCAGCATGCGGCCGAGCTGGCCGCCACCGATCACACCAATTTTCATATCAACGGCCCTTCAGTAGGCGGCAGATCAAGCGCGCGCGTTACGGCGCAGGAAAGCAAGTTTATACCCGCCAGCCGCGTCGCCGGGACTGGCGAAGGGCGGCTCAGAGGCGCGGGTCTGGGCAGTCCAGTACAGTCTGGGTCTGCTCGTCGCGGAATTTCTTCAACGCCTGGTGATACTCAGGGAATTCATGCCCGATGATGCTTGCCGACAGCAGCGCGGCGTTGATCGCGCCGGCCTTGCCGATGGCCAGCGTGGCAACCGGAACACCAGCCGGCATCTGCACGATCGACAAGAGCGAATCGACACCGGAGAGCATCGACGACTGCACCGGCACGCCAAGCACCGGCAGGTGCGTCTTGGCCGCGCACATGCCCGGCAGGTGGGCAGCGCCGCCGGCGCCGGCGATGATCACACGCAGGCCGCGGGCTTCGGCCTGTTCGGCGTACTGGAAGAGCAGGTCCGGGGTGCGGTGGGCGGAAACCACCGTCACTTCGTGGGGGATGCCCAGCTTTTCCAGCATATCGGCGGTGTGGCTCAGGGTGGACCAGTCGGACTTGGAGCCCATGATCACGCCTACCAGTGCGCTCATCGTCGTGCCTCTCATCGGGCGCCCGCGGGCGCGTCAAGAACAACAAACCACGCAAAAGAGCGTGGCCTGGATGGTCGGCAAACGGCCTCGGCCGCTCGCGCGAAAGCCGCGCAGTATAGCGCAAGGCGTGACCGGCCAGTACCCCAGCAGTCGGGCCGCTACTGCGGTTGCAGTGGCGCCACCCGCGGCAGCTCGATCCAGAAACGGCTGCCCACGCCCGGTTCGCTGTGCAGCCCCAGCTGACCGTTCATCAGCCGGGCGAACTCCAGGCACAGCGACAGACCGATACCGGTGCCCTGGATCATGCTGTTCTCGCGCCCGAGCCGCTGGAACGGCTCGAACACCTGCGCCTGCTGCGCCTGATCGATGCCCAGGCCGGTGTCCTCGACCAGGATGCGCACATGACCGGGGCTGGTTTCGGCGCGCAGGCTGATGTGGCCGTTGGGTACGTTGTATTTCATCGCGTTGGACAGCAAGTTCAGCAGCACCTGGCGCAGGCGCCGCGGTTCGGCGAGCACCAGCAGGCCGTCGTCCGGCAGGCTCAGATCGAGTTGCAGGCCCCGCTGCTGCACTTCCAGCGCGATCAGCTCGGCGCATTCGCGCATCAGGCTGCACACATCCACCGGCTGCAGTTCCAGCTGTGGGCGCTCTTTCTGCAGACTGGACCATTCGAGGATCTCGCCCAGCAGCTGGTTGAGATGACGGCTGGCCAGAAGGATTTCATCAAGGTACTCGGCCGCTTCGGACTGACTGCTGTCATCACAGTCCATGCGCATCAGCTGGGCGAAGCCGAGGATCGCATTGAGCGGCGTGCGCAACTCGTGGCTGATACCCGAGAGCAGGCGTCCCTTCGCTTCACTGGCAGCCTGGGCCTGCAGCGTTGCCGCGCGCAATTCGGCCTCGACGCGCTTGAGCGCATCGATATCCACATGAGTGCCGGCCAGCACCCGCGCCATGCCGGTTTCTGGGTCCTGCTCCAGAACGCGGCCACGGCTGAGCAGCCAGTGGTACTCGCCTAGCGCATCGGCAAAACGGTATTCAGCTTCGTAGCGCTGCTGCAGACCCTGCTGTATCCGCTCAACCTGCGCCACCGCCTGGGGTAGGTCGTCCGGATGGATGCGCTGGCGGAACTCGCGGTCGCTGAGCTGGCCGGTGGGCAGACCGAAGCGGCCCAGCATGCTGCCTCGCACGCGCAGCGTGTGATTGGGAATATCGTATTCCCAGAGACTCTCGGTCGCGCTCTCCAGCACCAGCTCCAGCCGCCGTTGCGCTTCCCAGCGCTCGGACTCACTGTGGGACAGACGGCTGCCGATGTCCTGAGTGTGGCGAGACATCTCGTCGAGCTCGCGGATCTGCGCACGCACCGGCTCTGGACGCCAGCGGCCCAAGCCGATATCGCCGAGCATCCGCGAGATGCCGGCGATAGGCGCCAGCAGTGCCTGGCTAAGCTGCCGCGCGCGCAGCCACATGACGGCAAAGAAGCCGATGTAGAACAGCACCAGGCCGGCGATCAGCAGATAACCGATTTGCTGGTAGCGGCTGGCCAGGATATTGGTCTGACGAAACACCGCCGTTTCGTCCACCACCGCCAGCAGATGCCAGCCGGTCTGCGCCACGGTGGTCCAGGCCACCAGCTGCGGGCGGCCACCGAGCATCACCTGTTGCACGCCGTTGCTGGTGCTGGAAATGGCGGCGGCCAGTTCCGCGGTTTCAGCCCGGCTGTCGAGCTGGAAATCTTCCGGCTTGAACATCTCGCTGCGGATCGCCTGCTGGTAGGAATGATCGGTCAGCTCGGCGAGGCCGAAATCATCCTCGCCCGGCTCCGGCAGCGCCATGATCGTCAGGTCATCGCTGACCAGCATGGCATAGCCACCCCAGGGCACCTGCAGCTGACCGATCTGATCGAGGATGACGCTGACGGTGATGTCGATACCGACCACCCCTTCGAGGAAGTCATCACGGTAGACCGGCGCAATCGCCGACATCATCCAGCCATGACCGGCCGGATCGAGGTAGACATCGGTCCACACCACGCCGCGTGACGGGTTGTGCTCGGCGTCAGCCAGGTAATAGAAGTTGTACCGAGGAATATCCATATCCGCCGGGTACTGATCGAGGGTGAAGAACCATGGATAGATGTGGTTGAAGCTGTCCCAGCTGTTGAAATACAGGCTGGCAATCAACGGATTGCGCGCCTCGATCTCCTTCATCAACGGCTCCAGCTGGCGCAGCCTGGCGATCTTCTGCAGATCATGCTGCTCAGCCGGCGTCGCACCGGAGTAGAACACCGCTGCGCCGCCATCGTCGTCGGGGCTGTAGCGCACGCCGTCGGCGCTCAGTGCCAGCTCCGGCAGCGCGACCGGGTCGCCACCCTGCAGCGCCTGAGCAGTGAGGTTGCGATACAGCTGGGTCAGCGAGCCGACCTGGGCAAGCTGCTCGCTGATCAGGCGCGACTCCAGGCTGGCCGAGGCCTGCAGGTCATTGAGCGCGGTCTGGCGTAGATGGTCGATCTGCGCGTCGCGGATCGCGCCGTTGGTCAGCAGATAGATCGCGATCAGCGCGGTTTCCACCAAGACCAGCGGAATCAGCGCGCTGCGAACGAAGGCTCGCCAGATCCATTGACGCAAGCCGATTGGTTTTGGGATGGGCACGATCGGGCTCCAGCAACCGCGCAAGGCACGCCATCAGCAGTAGGCGCGGCAGGGTCGCGATCATAGCACCCCAGTCGCGGCGGCAAACCATCACCTTAGCCGCATGCACCGCCGCGATTCAGGAGGCGCTGGCCAGAGCGGTCGCGGCGGGCGCAGTGCGGCGACACTGCTTGGCCATGGCGGCCAGGCGTACCGCCACGTTGGGCGTGCCGTAGCCGGCGTAGCCGTTGCAGCGCTGCAGAATCTCGAAGAAGAAGCGCCCCTCGAACGGCTCGGTATAGACGTGGAACAGCTCGCCACCCTCGGCGTCGCGGTCGTACAGCACGTTGTAGCGCGCCAGTTCGGCGAGCAGCGAGTCATCGAAGTCGAAACGCGCGGCCAGATCGTCGTAATAGTTGCGCGGAATCTGCAACAGCGGCACGCCGGCCGCCTGTGCGCGGGCCACCTCGGCAAAGATGTCGTCACAGGCGAACGCCACATGGTGCACGCCGGCGCCGCGGTAGCTGGATAGCGCCTGGGCGATCACCGTGTCGCGATCCTGCGACGTGTTCAGCGGCAGGCGGACCCGGCCGCAAGGGCTGCGCATGGCACGGCATTTCATCAGGCCATAGGGATCGGGCAGCAGCAGCTCGTCGTCGGCCTCGAAATCGAACAGGCTACGGTAGAACAGCACCCAGCTGGCCAGGCTCTCGGCCGGCAGTGCGGTGGCCATGTGATCGATCCGCTGCAGGCCGGCGCCCGCTGGGGTCACGGCGTGCAGGCGGAAATCGATATCGTAGTTGCTCTGTCCTGGCGCCCCGGATTCGAGCAGGTAGATCAGTCCGCCGTCCGGCGCGCGCACCGCCGGAATCTGCCGCTCGTTCGGCCCGATAAGCCCGCGATAGGGCTGCCCGCCGAAGGCGCAGGCACGCGCCAGCGCCGATGCTTCGTCATCGATCTTCAGCGCCATGGCGCACACCGAAGGACCGTGTGCCTCGAAGTAGTTGTGCGCGAAGGAATAGGGTTCAGCGTTGAGCACGATGTTGATTTCGCCCTGACGAAACAGCTGCACATCTTTCGAGCGGTGCTGGCCGACGTGGGCAAAGCCGAGCTGCTGCAGCCAACTGCCGAGGCGCACCGCGTGCGGTTCGTCCACCGCGAACTCGAGAAAATCGATGCCCTCGTAGCGCGGTGCCGCTGGCGCCGTGAACAGCGACGGTACGACGGCTGCGGACGGCGCCGAAGCGCTCAGTCGCTGGCCGGTCTTTTCTTCCAGGTGCCGCAGCGCACGCAAGCCATCGGCCGCGATGCCACGCGGCGGTGCGGCACGGAAGCCGTCGTTGAATACCTCCAACGACAACGGACCGCTGTAGCCGGCCTGCAGCACCGGCGCGAGGAAGCCCGCCAGATCGAACTCGCCCTGGCCGGGGAAGCAGCGGAAATGCCGGCTCCACTCCAGCACGTCCATGGCCAGCACCGGCGCATCAGCCAGCTGCACGAAGAAGATCCGCTCACCGGGAATCTCGACGATACCGCTCGGATCGTCGCCCAGGGCCAGGGTATGGAAGCTGTCGAGAATCACGCCCAGTGCCGGATGGTCGACCTGCTGCACCAGCGTCCAGACATCACGCCAGGTCTTCACGTGGCGACCCCAGGCCAGCGCCTCGTAGCCGACCCGCAGACCACGTGCGCCAGCCCGCTCGGCGATGAGGCCGAGGTCGCCGAGCAGCGTCTCGCGATCGCCCAGCGCATCGGCCTGCACGTTGCTGCACAACAGCATCAGCTCGGCGCCAAGTTCCTGCATCAGATCGAACTTGCGTTCGGCACGGTCGAGATTGCGCTGCAGCCGCTCGCGCGGGCAGCCCTCGAAGTCTCGGAATGGCTGGAACAGCGTCACGGCCAGCCCCAGCTCCTCGCAGCGCCGGCGGACGTCCAGCGGGCTGCCGGAGTGGTACAGCAGATCGTTCTCGAACAGTTCGATACCGTCGAACCCCGCGGCCGCTGCGGCCTCGAGCTTTTCCGGCAGAGTACCGCTGAGAGACACGGTGGCGATGGAGCGCTTCATGCGGTTAATCCTGTTACCGGGGGCTTCGGCCGTGCAGGCCGCCGACGGATATGCGAGGCCAGGGTCATGTCAGGGCACCAGGCCGTCACGCTTGACCGGATCGGTCAGCGGCAGCCTCAGACCGCTCTGGGCTGGCATCGGCGCTGCCGAATCCTCCAGCAGTGCGCGCAGCGGAGTGGCGATCGAGGCGGTGTAATCCTTGACGCAGCGGTGGTGACCGCCGAGGACGTCGTAGCTTTCGAAGCTCGCGCCCATGTTGCGCCAGGCCCGGCTGGTGTAATCGGCAGAGAAATAGACCACCGGCGCATCGATGCGCTGCGGCAGGTAGCGCGCCATCACCAGCGAGTACTGCAGGAAGCGCACGCGCACTTCGCGGTCCCGCGCCGTGGGGGGCGGTGCCACCTCGCCGGCCAGCCGCTGCTGCACCATGCGCGTACCGCGGTGCGTGAGCTTCCAGGCCAGGTTGGCCAGGCGCTTCGGGTAGGGCCATTTGCTGGTTTCGCCGAAGCGGCTCAGCGCCTCGTAGGCACGGGCGAGATAGCTATCCGGCAACACGCGGTCGAGGGTGCGCAGGATCGCTCGCGACCAGGGCCGCACATTGGCGGTGGGCGGGTCGATCAGCGCGACGATTTCCACGCGGTGTCCGGCTTCCACGAGCAGGCGAGCCGCTTCGAAGGCCACCAGCGCGCCGTTGCAGTAGCCGCCAATGCGATACGGCCCTTCGGGCTGACGCTCGAGGATCAGCGGCAGGCGCTCGCGGGCCATCTGTTGCACCGATTCGGGAATCGGCTCGTCGCCCATGCCGTGCGGCGCAATGGCGGTCAGCGGCTGCTGAGAGCCGAGCAGCCTGGCCAGGCGGCGGATGTAGTAACCGCCATGGGCGAAATCGCCGTGGAACCAGAACAACGCCGTCCGCCCCGGCTGCGCGTTAAAGTCGATGACGGGGATGACGTGCGCCGCGAGATTTTCCAGGCGCTCGGCCAGCTCACGTGCGGTCTCGGCCTCCACCAGTACTGACTCGGGAATCACCCGGCCGAGCATCTGCTCCAGTTCGGTCAGCATCTCGGTGGCCAGCAGCGAATCGCCGCCGCAATCGAGGAAGTTGTCCTGCGGGCCTACCGCTTCGGTTTTCAGCAGGCGGCGCCAGAGCGCCAGCACTTGCTGCTCCAGCGGCGAGGCGGCCTCGCTGGCCTCGGCCTGACGGGCTCGCTCGCTGCGCTGCTCGACATACGCATCCGCCAGGTGATGGCGCAGTACCTTGCCCGTCAGCCCGCGCGGCAAGGCGTCGACGACCTGTACGCGCCGCGGCACCTTGAAATACACCAGCTCACCACGCAGGAAGTTCTGCAATTCACTGGGCGAGACGCTCATCTGCGGATGCAGCACGACCGCCGCGGCTACGTCCTGGCCGAGACGCGGATGCGGCACGGCGAACGCGGCGGCATCCGCCACCGCCGGATGGCGCAGCAAGGCGGCGTCGACTTCCGGCAGGCTGACCTTTTCACCACCGCGGTTGATGACTTCGCGCAGGCGCCCGTGCAGGTAGAGGAAGCCGTGCTCGTCGAGGCTGCCGATGTCGCCGGTGTGGAACCAACCCTCTCGCAGCACCTCATTCAGCGCGGGATCGCCGAGATAGCCGGGCATGACCGTTGCGCCGCGGACGCGGATTTCACCGCGCTGGCCGGTCGGCACCGGCAGGCCATCCTCATCGACGATGCTCAGCGTTTCCGGCCAGGGTCGGCCTACGCTGCCATTCTTGCGCTCCCCGGGGGTATTGACGGCGATCTGCGCTGCCTCGCTGGAACCGTAATGCTCCAGCAGCGGGAAGCCCATGGCCTGCTCGAAGGCGTCGATGATGTCCTGTCCCAGCGGCGCGCCGCCGGAAGAGGCGAAGCGCGGTCGGTGCGCGCCAAGGCCTTCGGGATGGGTAGTGGCGGCCTCGAGGACTGCGCGATGCAGCGCCGGGCCGGCGGAATACCAGCTCGGGCGCAGGGCTTCGAACCACTCGTGCAGGTCCACCACCGCAGGGCTGAGCGGAAAGGCGACACTGCCGCCTGCGAGCAAGGGTGTCAGGATGGTGACCTTCAGCCCGTGGGAATAATAGGGCGCCGACACGCACAGGCAGCGGTCGCCGGCATCCAGGCCGAACCAGCGCTGCCACTTGCGCGCAGCGGTCAGCATGTTGCGATGGGTGAAGGGAATCAGCTTGGGCAGGGCGGTGGTGCCGGAGCTGCGCAGGATGAATGCCGGAGCGTCAGGCAGCGGCAGCTCGTCGGCGGCCGGCTGCGCGGCGACCGGCATGTCGAGCAGCAACGCCGGCGTGCCGTCTTCGGCCGCTTCGGCGCTGATCAGCGTCAGCCCATGGCGCTCGGCTGCGGCTCGGCCCTGCTGATCGCCATCGCTGCCGATCAGCAGGGCATCGAGCGGCAACTGCTTGAGAAACTGGTCCAGCTCGGCCGGGCCGAGGCGCGGATCGAGCGGTACGGCAACCGCCGAACAGGCGATGGCAATGATCGCGACCGCCGCCTGCGGGGCTTCCGGCAGCAATACACCGATCCGCGCATCGCGGCCGAAGCCGGCCAGGCGCAACTGGCGACGGGTCTGCTCGATCATCTGCTGCAGGCCGCGATGGTCCAGCGGCGCGAAGCGGGTCGAAAGCACCGCCAGTCGATCGGGCGCGCCTTGCGCAATTCGGGTCAGCGCGGCATGCAGCGTGACGGGCGCGATGCTGCCGGTCGCCGGGTCGGGTATAGCAAAGACCGCGTCCGTAGCGGGCACGGTGGCGTCGGAGTCGTGGTTCACGGCTGTCTGTCCTAGGCTGGGTCCGGCCTGGCCACGGCTCGGATTGCTCAGCTAAGACAGTGCCGCCAGAAAAAGTTGCCCTGCACGACGCAACAAAATGTGTGCAATTAGCCGCTTGATACGCTCATTTGGCTGCGCAGAACGCTTTAACCCGCCGCTTCGCCCGCCTGTCGCTGGGCTTCCGCGGCACGGTTTTCCAACCTTCGCCAGAGCAATCGCACCGCGCCCTTGCGCATCAGCGAGCAGCGATACAGGCGGATCTCCAGTGGCACGCGCCATTGCTCGCTACCGCAGACCGCCAGCTCGCCGCGCTGCAGTTCGGGTTCGACACTGAGCCGCGGCACCCAGGCAATGCCCAGCCCCTGCAGCGCCATGCTTTTCAGGCTGTCGGCCATGGCCGTCTCGTAAACGGTGGTCGAACGCAGCGCGCGCTGGCGCAGCAGCAGGTTCACCGAACGACCGAGAAAGGCGCCGGCGCTGTAGGCCAGCAGCGGCACCGTCTGCCCGCTGTCGACGTCGTACAGCGGGACGCCGTCGGCACCCGCCGCGCAAACCGGCAGCATCTCGGTGCGGCCCAGGTGCAGCGAGGGAAACAGCTCCGGGTCGAGCTGCAGCGCGGCGTCCGGGTCGTAGTAGGCGAGGATCAGGTCGCAGCCACCTTCGCGCAGCACATGCACGGCTTCGCCGACGTTGGTGGCGATCAGCCGGGTGGCGAGGTTCAGTCCTTCGTGGCGCAGCCCGGCGATCCAGGCGGGGAAGAAGCCCAGCGCCAGTGAGTGCGCGGCGGAAATCTGCAGCACCTCGCCCTGCTGGCCCTCGACGTGGTGCAGATGGCGCACCACTTCGCCGAGCTGTTCGACCATGTTGCGCGCACTGACAAGAAACAGCTGACCGGCCTCGGTCAGCTCGATCGGCGTGCGCGAACGATTGATCAACTGCAGACCGAGAGCCTCTTCCAGCGAACGGATCCGCCGGCTGAAGGCAGGCTGGGTGACGAAGCGGCGTTGCGCGGCCTGGGAGAAGCTGCGGGTCGCTGCCAGGGCGATGAAGTCCTCCAGCCACTTGGTTTCCAGATTCAACTGAACATCCCTCGATACGATTGCGGCCAGTACAAAGTCACAGCCACATTATGCCGTTTCGGCATAGGGCAGCCAGCAACGGCATTGGCCGCAAAACCTCTGAAAGCCTTACTTTAGGCGCACTGCAGCACTGCCTGCGCCTACCGAAGCCACATTACCATCATGTCCGAAGTTGCATCATCGCGAGTCGAAAAAGACCTGCTTGGCACCCTCCCCGTTCCTTCCGACGCCTATTACGGCATCCAGACCCTGCGCGCACTGCACAACTTCCGCCTCTCCGGCGTGCCGCTGTCGCATTACCCCAAACTGATCGTCGCTCTGGCGATGGTCAAGCAGGCGGCGGCAGACGCCAACCGCGAGCTGGGCTACCTGCCCGAGACCAAGCACGTGGCGATCAGCCAGGGCTGTGCGCGGCTGATCCGCGGCGAATTCCACGAGCAGTTCGTAGTGGACATGATCCAGGGCGGCGCCGGCACTTCGACCAACATGAATGCCAACGAGGTGATCGCCAACCTCGGCCTGGAAGCCATGGGCCACGCCAAAGGCGAGTACCAGTACTTGCACCCGAACAACGACGTGAACATGGCGCAGTCGACCAACGACGCCTACCCCACCGCGATCCGCCTCGGCCTGCTGCTCGGCCACGACACCCTTCTGGCCAGCCTGGAAAGCCTCTGCCAGTCGCTGACCGGCAAGGGCCATGCCTTCGCCCACGTGCTGAAGATGGGCCGTACCCAGCTGCAGGACGCCGTGCCGATGACCCTCGGCCAGGAATTCCACGCCTTCGCCACCACCCTCGGCGAGGACCTGCAGCATCTGCGCGGTTTCGCCCCGCAACTGCTGCTGGAAGTGAACCTCGGCGGCACCGCGATCGGCACCGGCATCAATGCCGACCCGCGCTACCAAGCCATCGCCGTGCAGCGCCTGGCCCAGATCAGCGGCCAGCCGCTGCGCCAGGCCGCGGACCTGATCGAAGCCACGTCGGACATGGGCTCGTTCGTGCTGTTCTCCGGCATGCTCAAGCGCCTGGCGGTGAAGCTGTCGAAGATCTGCAACGACCTGCGCCTGCTCTCCAGCGGCCCGCGCACCGGCTTTAACGAGATCAACCTGCCACCGCGCCAGCCGGGCAGCTCGATCATGCCGGGCAAGGTCAATCCGGTGATTCCGGAAGCGGTCAACCAGGTCGCCTTCGAAGTGATCGGCAACGACCTGGCGCTGACCATGGCGGCCGAAGGCGGGCAGCTGCAGCTCAACGTCATGGAGCCGCTGATTGCCTACAAGCTGTTCGATTCGATCCGTCTACTGCAGCGCGCCATGGACATGCTGCGCGAGCATTGCATCGAAGGCATCACCGCCAACGAAGACCGTTGCCGCGAGCTGATGGAAAGCTCCATCGGCCTGATCACCGCGCTGAACCCCTACATCGGCTACGACAACAGCACCCGCCTGGCCCGCGAGGCGCTGCTCGGCGGCCGCAGCGTGCTGGAGCTGGTGCGCGAAGAGCGGTTGCTGGACGACGCCATGCTGGCCGAGATCCTGCGCCCGGAAAACATGATCGCGCCACGCCTGGCACCGCTGGCGGTCTGATCATCCCTGCGCCCGGCACATAGCCGGGCGCTTGCTTTACGGGCCGCCAGTCCGGCCCGTTCGCACAATAAAAACAACAGGAAAACCCATGACTCAGAGTACGACCCTCTCCGCTCCCCTGCGCCTGCTCGTCCGCCTGCCGCTCTGGCAGCAGATCCTCATTGGCCTCGCCCTCGGCGTCGCCGCCGGCATGGCCTTCGGCGCAGACGCGCAGCTGCTGGCACCCATCGGCACGCTGTTTCTCAATGCGATCAAGATGCTCATCGTGCCGCTGGTGTTCGTCTCGCTGGTGGCCGGCATCACCTCGATGCAGGACAGCGCCAAGCTTGGCCGTATCAGCCTGAAAACCATCGCCATCTATCTGGTGACCACCGCCTTCGCGGTCAGCATCGGCCTGCTGTTCGGCGCGCTGTTCAGCCCCGGCGAAGGGATGAACATGGTCGCCAGTGGCAACGAACAGGCCAAGCAGGCGCCCTCGCTGGTGTCGATCCTGGTCGGCCTGGTGCCGGCCAATCCGGTCACCGCCTTTGCCGAAGGCAACATCCTGCAGATCATCGTTTTCGCTATCGCGCTGGGCGTGAGCATCAACCTGATCGGCGAGCGCGGCGCGCCGGCGGTGCGCCTGTTCGATGCGCTGGCCGAAACCTTCTACAAGCTCACCGACCTGGTGATGCGCGTCGCGCCCATCGGCGTCTTCGCGCTGACCGCCGGCGTGGTCGGCAGCCATGGTGCAGAAGTGCTGCTGCCGCTGGCGGGTGTGATCGGCGTGATCTACCTGGCCAGCATCGCCCATGTACTGCTGGTCTACGGCGGCCTGCTCGGCCTGCTGGCGCGGCTCAACCCGCTGCGTTTCTTCCAGGGCATCGCCCCGGCGCTGGCGGTCGCGTTCAGCACTTCCAGCAGCTCCGGCACGCTGCCGGTGTCCATCGAATGCGCACGCAAGAACCTCGGCGTATCGGAAGGTGTGGCCGGCTTCGTGCTGCCGGTGGGCGCGACCATCAACATGGACGGCACCGCGATCTATCAGGGCGTGCTCGCGCTGTTCATCGCCCAGGCCTTCGGCATCGACCTCAGTGCCGGGCAGTACGCGATGATCATCCTCACCGCGACGCTGGCGTCGATCGGCACCGCCGGCATCCCCGGCGCCGGGCTGATCATGCTCGGGCTGGTGCTCACCGCCGCCGGCCTGCCGCTCGAAGGCGTGGCGCTGATCGCCGGTATCGACCGCATCCTCGACATGGCCCGCACCACGGTGAACGTCGCCGGCGACCTGATGACCACCACGCTGGTCGGTCGCAGCGAACAGGAACTCGACCGAGCGATCTACGACAGCAGCAACAAGGAGTGAAGGCGCGTGTCACTCGATGCCGAACAGGCCGTTCTCCAGATGCGGCGTCGCCAGCCGCTCACGGATTTCCGGGTCAATGCGCGGGTCGTCCGGGCTGTAGAGCATCACCTGGCGATAGGCACTGACCCGGTTGATCTCGCGGCCCAGGTATTCCCACACCACCGAGGTGCACGCCGGCGTTCGCCGGTCGCCCGAGGAAACGCCGGTCTTAAGGCCGTTGAGGCGGGTGATGCGGCTCTTGAAGCTGGGAATGAGGATGGTCTGGCTCATCTCGTTGAGCGTCAGCGACTCGTAGTCGATCAGAAACAGCCGGTCCTGCAGGCCGAACGCGGCGCCGAGGTAGCGACAACGCACCCAGTCCTCGGCCTGGCCAAGGGTGGGGCTGGCACGCTCCTGGCGCTCCTGACGCTCGAACAGGTACAGGCCATTTTCTTCACGCAGGTGCACCAGCGAGATGAGGATGCTGCCCGGTACCGACATGCAGTTGGCGTATTCGAAGTAGTAGCCGCAATAGCGCGCCAAGCTGGTCGCGTGCTCGCGAAGCGGCTGCAGCAACGCCAGCAGTGGATCGGTACGCGGCACCGCCTGCGCCTCTGGATGGCGCGCGCCGACCAGCCGGGCGAACTGTTCCGGCGGCATTTCCAGCTCGTAGCCCTCGACTCCGAAGAAGTCGCCGATGCGCTTGAGATTGAACGGTGTCGGCCGGCTTTGCCCACCCAGGTACTTGTTGAACTGCGCTCGATTGATGGCCAGCTTGCGGCACACCTCGGCAATCGAACGGTAATGACTGCAGAGCAACTTGAGATTTTCGGCGAGATGGGAGGTCACGGTTGCCCCTGGAGATTGGCGCGAGTGCAGCCATTCTAGCATCAGGTCGCGTCACATCGCGGCCAACCGCGAAATTGCCCTACACGCCACACTGTTGAAACATCCCCCGCTTGCACGGCGCAGCGGCGTGCGCCGGCACTCAAACAACGACAACAAGGTGAACATTGCCATGCTCGACCTTCTGAATGACCTCATTTGGAGCAAGCTGCTGATCGTCATGCTGATTGGCCTCGGTCTGCTCTTCACGATTCGCTCTGGCTTCGTCCAGTTCCGCTATTTCGGCAACATGTTCACGATCTTCGGCCACGCCTTCGAGCGTCAGCCGGGACAGCTCTCCTCCTTCCAGGCCCTGATGCTCTCGGTGGCCGGCCGGGTCGGTGCGGGCAACATCGCCGGCGTCTCCGTGGCGATCATGCTCGGCGGCCCGGGCGCGATCTTCTGGATGTGGGTGGTGGCGCTGGTGGGCATGGCGACCAGCTACTTCGAGTGTTCGCTGGCGCAGCTGTACAAGCGTCGCGAGCCGGACGGCACCTACCGCGGCGGCCCGGCGTTCTACATCCAGCATGGCCTCGGTCAGCGCTGGTTGGGCATCGTGGTGTCGATCCTGCTGCTGATGACCTTCGGCTTCGGCTTCAACGCCGTGCAGTCGTTCACCGTCGCCAGCTCGCTGCATGACACCTTCGGCGTACCGACCGTGGCCAGCGGCATCGCGCTGACGCTGGTGATCGCCGGCATCATCTTCGGCGGCATCCGCCGTATCGCCAAGTGGGCGGACGTGCTGGTACCCGTCATGGCGTTCTCCTACCTGGCCATGGCGCTGTTCGTCATCGGCAGCAATTTCAGCGCGATTCCGGAAACCTTCGGCCTGATCTTCCGTAGCGCCTTCGGTCTGGAGCAGGCGTTCGCCGGCGGCATTGGCGCGGCGATCCTGATGGGCGTCAAGCGTGGCCTGTTCTCCAACGAGGCGGGCCTGGGCAGCGCGCCAAACGTCGCCGCGGTCGCCGAGGTCAAGCACCCGGTGGCGCAGGGCATCGTGCAGTCGCTCTCGGTGTTCATCGACACCATCATCCTGTGCAGCTGCACCGCGCTGATCATCCTGCTCTCCGGTGTCTACGAGCCGGGCATGGACCAGGCCGGCGTGGTGCTGACCCAGACCGCCGTGGCCGCCGTAGTCGGCGAATGGGGCCGGGTGTTCGTCAGCGTCGCGCTGCTGCTGTTCGTGTTCACTACGCTGATCTACAACTACTACCTCGGCGAGAACGCGCTGGGCTTCTTCACCGAGAAGCGCATGCCGGTGGTGATCTATCGCATCCTGGTGGTCATCCTCGTGCTCTGGGGTTCGGTGCAGGACCTGGGCACGGTGTTCGCCTTCGCCGACGTGACCATGGGCCTGCTGGCGATCGCCAACCTGATCGCAGTGGCCCTGCTGTTCAAGGTCGGCCTGCGTCTGATGCGCGACTACGACCGGCAGATCCGCGCCGGTATCGAACAGCCCGTGCTCGATCCGAAGGACTTCGCCGACCTGGATCTCGACCCGGCCGTGTGGAAGGCGAACATGCCTGCCGCGCCCGACGCCACCGAGCGCCGCTAAACGCTCCGCCGCGACCGGCCAGCCCCGTGCGCAACTGCGTACGGGCTGGCCCATCCGCCTGATTTCCTGATGGCCTGCGCCGAACGAGCGAGGTACGCGTGTGAACCAACCAATCGAACGCCTGCTGGTGCTCTACACCGGGGGCACCATCGGCATGCAACAGAGCGCCGCCGGCTTGATGCCGGCCTCCGGTTTCGAAGCCCGCCTGCGGGCGCAGCAAGCGCTGGAAACCGGGCCGCTGCCGAGCTGGACCTTCCGCGAACTGCAGCCACTGCTGGACAGCGCCAACATGCAACCGAGTCACTGGCTGCAGATGGCGACCGCCGTCCGCGAAGCCGTGGCGCAGAGCGACTGCGATGCGGTGCTGTTGCTGCACGGCACCGATACCCTGGCCTACAGCGCCGCTGCGTTGTCCTTCCTGCTGCTCGATCTTGAGATACCCGTTCTGCTTACCGGCGCCATGCTGCCGGCGGGAAGCCCGGGCAGCGATGCCTGGCCCAACCTGTTCGGTGCCATGCGCGCATTGCAGGCGGGTCGCGTTGAGGGCGTGCGGCTGTTCTTCAACGGCGTCCTGCTGCACGGCGCGCGAGTCAGCAAACTGCGCAGCGATGCGTTCGATGCCTTTGCCGAAGCACCGCGCAAACGCTCGGCTACAGTGGTCGGCGAACGCCCGCCCATGCTGCTGCCGCAGCAGCCGGCCCAGGTCGTGGTATTGCCACTGTATCCCGGCGTCGGCGCCGCGCAGGTCCAGGCGCTGGTCGCCAGTGGAGCTCAGGCGCTGCTGCTGGAATGCTATGGCAGCGGTACCGGTCCGGCCGGCGACGCCCCGTTCATCGAAGCGCTGCGCCAGGCGCATCGACAGGGCGTGGTGCTGGCGGCGATCAGCCAGTGCCCGGGCGGCCATGTCGACTTTGGGGTATATGCCACCGGCAGCGGCCTGCGCGATGCCGGCCTGGTCTCCGGCGGTGGCATGACCCGCGAAGCGGCACTGGGCAAGCTGTTTGCGCTGCTCACGGCGGGGCTGAACCAGGCCCAGGTGGAACACTGGTTCTGCCGCGACCTCTGCGGCGAAATGGCCAACTGAAACCCTCCGCCGCGGCAGAATGCGCGCTGTCCCGCAGCGCGGGTTCTGCCAACTGGCGGCAGGCGCCTGGCACCGCTACCCTTGCATACGCCAACAATAAAAAAAGCGTCAAGGAGCCGATGCCATGGCCAGATCCCGAACTGCCGGGGCGCTGTTCGCCCTGCTCATCAGCGCTGTATGCACCGCCCAGGCTGACCTGCCTGCCAACTACCAGATCACCCTACAAACCGACAGCTTCCCGCCCTTCAACATGGGTCCCAACAGCAAGGGTTTCGCCCGCGGCGACGATGTGCAAGGCATCGATGCCGATACGGTGCGCGATATCTTTCGCCGCGCCGGCATCGCCTACAACCTGACCCTGCGCGGCCCGTGGAACCGGCTCTACGAGCAGACCCAGCAGCAGCCGGCCCACGGCCTGTTTTCGGTGGCGCGCACGCCGCAGAACGCCGGCCAGTTCAAGTGGGTCGGGCCCTTGGCCCACCACGCCAGCGTGCTGCTGGCACCGGCCGACAGTGGCTTGAAGTTCGACAGCCTGGCACAGGCGCAGGGCTACCAGATCGGCGGCCACGCCAACGGCAGTGTCAGCCTGTTCCTGAAAAGCCAGGGCATCCGCACCAGCAACAGCCTCAACGACGCCGAAAACCTGCGCAAACTGCTGACCGGGCGCATCGACCTGTGGGCGGTGGCCGATCCGGTGTGGCGCCATTACGCGCGGTTGCAGGGCGTCGATGAAAGCCAGCTGCGCATAGCGCTGAGCTATCGCAGCGAGCCGCTGTATCTGGCGCTGAGCCCTGATACACCGGACGAGGTCGTCAGTCGCCTGCAGCAGGCGCTCGACGAAGTGATCGCCGAAGGCTACGCCGGCTGCAGCAAGACACCGGATCTGTGTTACCTGATCCAGAACCGCAGCAAAACCCTCGCCGGCAGCCGCTGAGGCCTGCGGCTGCGCCTCAGCTCTGCTGGTAGCGCGGCCGCGGCGTGGCCATTGGCAACGGACCGTCACCGATCACGCGCCATTCGCCGCGCTCGGCATCGTAGGCACGGATGGCGCTGGTTTCGATGTCGTACAGCCAGCCGTGGATGAACAGCTGACCACTGGCCAGCCGCGCCGCTACTGACGGATGGGTGCGCAGATGATCGAGCTGGGCCACCACGTTCTCCGCGGTGAGGATGCCGAGAGTGTTGTGGTCGGCGCAGCCACAGTTCTGCTCGACGACGATCTTCGCCACCTCGGCATGGCGCAGCCAGGCCTTCACGGTCGGCATGCGCTTCAGCTCGGCGGGGTTGAGCACGGCCTTCATCGCGCCGCAATCGGAATGGCCACAGACAATGATGTGCTGCACGCCGAGGGCCATCACGGCGAACTCGATGGCCGTCGAAACACCGCCGTTCATCTGCCCGTAGGGCGGCACCACATTGCCGACATTGCGCGTGACGAACAGGTCGCCAGGCGAACTCTGGGTGATCAGCTCGGGGATGATCCGTGAATCGGCACAGGTAATGAACATGGCCCTGGGCGTCTGTTCGTGGGCGAGCTTCTTGAACAGCTCGCGCTGCTCGGGGTAGACCTCTTCACGAAACCGTCGGACTCCGGAAACGATCTGCTCCAGGGCCTCCTGAGCGGTTTCGCTCCTCCTGTCGTCACTCATTGCTCGGTTCTCTCCATAGGGTTAACGGGTTGCGGCGCATCAGAACACCGACCAGCCGATGCGCTGCGAAAGCGCCTCGAGCGCGGCCATGCCGATCAGCGAATTGCCGGCAGCGTTCAGCTCCGGCGACCACACACAAACGGTGAAGCGCCCCGGCACCACCGCAACGATGCCGCCACCAACGCCGCTCTTGCCGGGCAGGCCGACGCGGTAGGCAAAGTTGCCGGCCTCGTCGTACAGACCGCTGGTGGCCATGATGGCGTTGACCTGCTTGGCCTGACGCGGCGCCAGGATCACCTCACCGCTCTGCGGGCAGCTGCCCTCGCGGGCGAGGAAGGCGAAGGCCCGGGCCAGGTCGATGCAGTTCATGCGCAGCGCACAATGATGAAAGTAGCTGCGCAGCACCGCCTCCACGTCGTTGTGGAAATTGCCGAAGGCCTGCATCAGGTAAGCCATGGCGGCGTTGCGTGCACGGTGCTGGTATTCGGACTCGGCAACGCGTGTGTCCGAGACGATCTGCCGGTTGCCGGACAGATGCCGGACGAAATCGCGCATCGACAGTTCAGGGGTGGCGAAGCGCGACTGATTGACGTCGCAGATCACCAGCGCACCGGCGTTGATGAACGGATTGCGCGGCCGGCCGCGTTCGAACTCAAGCTGCACCAGCGAATTGAACGGCTGGCCGGACGGCTCGTGGCCGAGGCGTTCCCACAGTGATTCACCGCGGTGTCCGATGGCCTGCACCAGGCTGAAGACCTTGGAGATGCTCTGGATCGAAAACGGCGTTTGCGCGTCGCCGGCCTCGAACACTTCGCCATCGGCACTGCACACGGCGATACCGAGCTGCTCGGCCGGGACGTCCGCCAGCGCCGGGATGTAACTGGCCACGCGCCCCTGCCCGAGCAGCGGGCGCACCTCGTCGAGAATCTCCTGCAGCAGGGCTTGCATCGGCAGCTCCATCGGTCCTGGGTCGAAGGTGGACGTCCGCCGGTCGAGGGGCATCACAGACGATTCAGAACTTCTCGGGGCGCAAAACGGCAACCTCGGCGAGGTAGCAGACCATGGCGAAATGTTCGTAGTAGCGGGCCTGCAGGTGCTCGGCAATGCGCTCGGCGATCTCGCGGCTGCAGATCACCTCCACGCGGATATTGCCGTCGGTGTCCCAGCCTGCACTGCGCACGCCGCGGCTGCCGCTACCGCGGGCATCCGACAGCGTCCAGCCGGGCGCGCCAAGGGTTTTCAGGTCGGCGACCAGTTTGTGTTCCAGCGCGGCTTCGCAGATCACGGTCAGCAGCGTTCGATTGTGCGCGTTCATCTCAGAACCCCCAGGCGATCAGCCGCTCGGCCAGGGCCAGGTAGAGCGGTATGCCGATCAGGATGTTGAACGGAAAGGTGATGCCCAGCGAAGCAGTCAGCGACAGAGACGGATTGGCCTCCGGCACCGCCAGACGCATCGCCGCCGGCACCGCGATGTAGGACGCACTCGCCGCCAGGGTGGCGAGCATCGCCGTACCGCCGAGCGACAGGCCCATGAAGCGCGCCAGCATGGCACCGATCAGCGCGCCGATCAGCGGCATGATCAGGGCGAAAGCGGCGAGCTTGATGCCGTAACGCTTGAGCGAACCCAGCTGGCCAGAAGCGATCAGGCCCATCTCCAGCAGGAAGAACGCCAGCACCGGTTTGAACATGCTGGTGTACAGGGGTTCGAGCGGCTTGATCGCCTCCTTGCCGGCAATCGCGCCGATCAGCAGGCCGCCAAGCAGCAGCATGATGCTCTTGCCAAGGAAGATTTCGCGGCCCAGCTCCTTCCAGTCGGTTTCGCGCGAGACGCCCTTGGCCAGCAGGATGCCGACCAGGATCGCCGGGATTTCGAGGATCGCCACGAACAGCGGCATATAGCTCTCGAAGAAGATCTCCCGCGCAGCCAGATAGGCCACCACCACCGCGAAGGTACCGGCACTCACCGAACCATAGTGCGCCGCTACCGCCGCTGCGTTGACCCGGTCGAAGCGCAGGCCGCGCAGCAGGACGAAGGCCAGGATCGGCAACAGCACACCGAGCGCCAGCACCAGCAGCGACTGGCCGAGCAACGCGGCACTGGCCTGCTCGGCCAGTTCCACCCCGCCGTGCAGACCGATGGCCAGCAAGAGCACGATAGACAGCGTCTCGTAGAGCGCCGGGGGCAATTTCAACTCGCTCTTCACCAGCCCGGCGAACAGGCCGAAGACGAAGAACAGCACTACCGGGTCGATACCCATCTACATTCTCCACAGCTCGGAAATTGAACCGCTCCCTGGTAGACATTGGCTCGAAAAAAAGGAGCCACCCGGGCTCCCAAAGGGGACCTGCTGCCAGCGCCGATCAGCTCGTCGCGCCGTGCGGCTCGCACGGCACGGCTCGATAGCCCGGATCAGCCCTGACCTGGCGCGATCGCAACGCCAGGCAACCCTTCATTCAGGCCTCGATCTCTATCAAGACTTCTCCCGGGTTCACCCGGTCACCTTTGGCGACGTGAATCGCCTTCACCGTGCCGGCGATCGGTGCCTGGATCTCGGTTTCCATCTTCATCGCCTCGCTGACCAGCACCGTCTGCCCGGCCTTCACCTGATCGCCAACGGCGACCAGCACATCGACCACGTTGCCGGGCATGGTGGTGCTCACATCACCGGGCGCACTGGCCTGTTTGCGCTGACTGCCGCCGCCACCGACGAAGGCGTTGAGTGGCTCGAAGACCACCTCTTCCGGCATACCGTCGATGGACAGGTAGAAGTGTCGCTTGCCCTCGGCCTTGACGCCGACACCGGTGATGTCGACCCGATAGGTCTCACCATGGACATCGATGACGAACTCGGTGGGCACACCACCCTGAGCCGGCGCCGCGGCGGTGCCGGGAATCGGCAACAGCACCTCGGGCTGCAGCGTACCGGCTTCACGCTCCTCGAGGAATTTGCGCCCGATGTCCGGGAACATCGCGTAGGTCAGTACGTCCTCTTCATTCTTGGCCAGCGCGCCAACCTCGTTGCGCAGCTTGTCCAGCTCGGGCGCGATCAGATCAGCCGGACGGCATTCGATCACTTCCTCACTGCCGATGGCCTGGAAGCGCAGGTGCTCGCTGACCGCGGCCGGCGCCTTGCCGTAACGGCCCTGCAGGTAGTACTTCACCTCGGTGGTGATGGTCTTGTAGCGCTCGCCGGCGAGCACGTTGAAGAACGCCTGGGTGCCGACGATCTGCGAAGTCGGCGTGACCAGCGGCGGGTAGCCGAGGTCCTTGCGCACCTTGGGAATCTCCGCCAGCACTTCGTCCATGCGGTGCAGCGCGCCTTGTTCCTTGAGCTGGTTGGCGAGGTTGGAAATCATCCCGCCCGGCACCTGGTTGACCTGCACGCGAGTGTCGACGCCGGTGAATTCGCTTTCGAACTGGTGGTACTTCTTGCGCACGGCATAGAAGTACAGGCCGATCTCCTGCAGCAACTCAAGGTCCAGGCCCGTGTCGTAGGGCGTACCGCGCAGCGCGGCGACCATCGACTCGGTGCCAGGATGGCTGGTGCCCCAGGCCATGGAGGAAATGGCGGTGTCGATATGGTCGGCGCCGCTCTCGATGGCCTTGAGCTGACACATGCTGGCGACACCGGCGGTGTCGTGGGAATGAATGAACACCGGCAGGTCGATCTCGGCCTTCAGTGCACGGACCAGATCGCCGGTGGCGAACGGGGTCAGCAGGCCGGCCATGTCCTTGATCGCGATGGAGTCGACGCCCATGTCGCGCATGGCCCGCGCCTGCTCGACGAACAGCTCGACGGTGTGCACCGGGCTGGTGGTGTAGGCAATGGTGCCCTGGGCGTGCTTGCCGCTTTTCTTCACCGCACGGATCGCAGTTTCCAGGTTACGCACATCGTTCATCGCATCGAAGATGCGGAACACGTCGATGCCATTCGCCGCCGCCTTGGCGACGAAGGCTTCAACCACATCATCGCTGTAGTGACGGTAGCCGAGCAGGTTCTGTCCGCGCAGCAGCATCTGCAGGCGGGTATTGGGCAGTGCGGCCTTGAGCTGGCGCAGACGCTCCCAGGGATCTTCCTTGAGAAAGCGCACACAGGCGTCGAAGGTGGCGCCGCCCCAGACTTCCAGCGACCAGTAGCCGACGCGGTCGAGCTTGTCGCAGATCGGCAGCATGTCTTCGGTACGCATGCGGGTGGCCAGCAGGGACTGGTGGGCGTCACGCAGGATGGTGTCGGTAACGGTGATTTTCTTCTGGGCAGTCATGGTGCGTTCCTCACAGGCCTGCGTGGGCAGCGATGGCGGCGGCGATGGCCAGGGCCAGTTCGCCCGGCTTGCGTTTGATCGAGTAGTTCAGCAGTTCCGGATGGTTGTCGACGAAGCTGGTGTTGAACTGGCCGCTGCGGAAATCCGGGTTGGCGAGAATCTGCTGGTAGTAGGTGGCGGTGGTCTTCACGCCCTGCACGCGCATGTCGTCCAGCGCGCGTGAGCCGCGGGCCAGCGCCTCCTCCCAGGTCAGCGCCCAGACCACCAGCTTCAGGCACATCGAGTCGTAGTACGGCGGAATGGTGTAGCCGGTGTAGATCGCCGTGTCGGTGCGCACGCCGGGGCCGCCGGGGGCGTAGTAGCGGGTGATCTTGCCGAAGCAGGGCAGGAAGTTGTTGCGCGGGTCCTCGGCATTGATGCGGAACTGCAGGGAGAAGCCGCGATGCTGGATGTCTTCCTGCTTGACCGACAGCGGCTGGCCGGAAGCGATGCGGATCTGCTCGCGGACGATGTCGATGCCGGTGATTTCCTCGGTGATGGTGTGCTCCACCTGCACCCGGGTGTTCATCTCCATGAAGTACACCTCGCCATCGGCGAGCAGGAACTCCACGGTGCCGGCGTTCTCGTAGCCGACCGCCTTGGCCGCGCGCACCGCCAGATCGCCGATGTAGGCGCGCTGTTCGGGGGTCAGCTGCGGGCTGGGAGCGATCTCGATGAGCTTCTGGTTGCGCCGCTGGATCGAGCAGTCGCGCTCGAACAGGTGCACGGTGTTGCCGAACGAGTCGGCGAGAATCTGCGCCTCGATATGCTTGGGCTCGACGATGCACTTCTCGAGGAACACTTCCGCGCTGCCGAAGGCCTTGGTCGCCTCGGAAATGACTCGCGGGTAGGCCGATTCCAGCTCCGCTTGAGAGTTGCAGCGGCGAATACCACGACCGCCGCCGCCCGAGGTGGCCTTGAGCATCACCGGATAGCCGATGCGCTCGGCTTCGCGCAACGCCTCGGCGAGGTCCCTGACGTTGCCTTCGGTGCCCGGCGTGACCGGCACGCCGGCCTTGATCATGCTGCGCCGCGCCTCGGTCTTGTCGCCCATGCGGCGGATGACTTCTGCCGAAGGACCGACGAACTTGATTCCACGTTCGGCGCAGATATCTGCAAGTTCGGCGTTTTCGGAGAGGAAACCGTAGCCCGGATGCAGTGCATCACAGCCGGTTTCCACCGCTAGGTTCACCAGCTTGCGCGGGTTCAGGTAACCGGCCAGCGGGTCCTCGCCGATGAAATGTGCCTCATCGGCACGTTTGACATGCAGGGCATGGCGGTCGGCTTCGGAAAATACCGCCACCGAGCGGACACCCATTTCGGCACAGGCGCGAACGATGCGCACCGCGATTTCCCCGCGGTTGGCGATCAGCAGCTTCTTGATCACGCTGTCTTCCCTCGGATCGTTGAGCAGGCGACCCGCGTGCGGGTCATGATCACTCGCATTTGCAACGAGCCGCTTCACCCTACGCCCCAGGGGGTGATTACTGAAAATGAATAATTGTTTGCCTGATAATAAGTAATTACTTATACATAGCGACACACAAGCCTTTACCTGGCCGAGCGGTCAACACTCCCGCAGCGACCGGGCGCCGTTTGGAAATTCAATAAAACGCAGAGAGCGTGATGCGAAAATCACTGATGCGCATGACATTGCGCCAGCTTCAGGTATTCCGCGCCGTCTGTGAGACGCTCTCCTACAGTCGCGCCGCCGAAGAAATGGCACTGACCCAGCCGGCCGTCAGCCTGCAGATCAGACAGCTGGAAGAACTGGTTGGGCAACCGCTGTTCGAGTACGTCGGCAAGAAGCTCTACCTCACCGATGCCGCCGACGCGCTGCAGCGGGCCAGCACCGATATCTTCGGCCGGCTGGACAGCCTCGACATGCAGCTGTCGGATCTGCAGGGTTCGTTGCAGGGCCAGCTCAACCTCGCCGTGGAGTCCAGCGCCAAGTACGTCACGCCGCATCTGTTCGCCGCCTTCAAGCGCCTGCACCCGGAGGTAAGCCTGCAACTGGTGGTGGTGAACCATGCTCAGGCGGTCAAGCGCCTGTCGGTCAGCCGTGACGACCTGCTGATCATGTCCCAGGTGCCCACCGACATGGATCTGGAGTTCATGCCCTTTCTGAACAACCCGATCATCGCCGTGGCGCCACCCGGACATCCGCTGTGCCACGCCGCCACGCTTTCCCTGCAGGACCTCACCGGCTATCCGCTGCTGGTGCGCGAGCCTGGCTCAGGCACACGGCGGGCCGGCGAAGACTATCTGCGCCAGAAGCGCGCGCATTTCGCCCAGACCATCCAGGTCGCGTCGCTGGACGCGCTGCGTGAGTGCGTGGTGGCAGGCCTTGGCCTAGCACTGTTGCCGCGGCACGCCGTGCACCTCGAACTGGCCAGCGGGCTGTTGCGCGAGCTGCCGGTGGCGGAGCTGCCGCTGTATCGCAGCTGGTGCGTGGTGCATCCGCGCAGCAAACGCCTGAGCCCGGTAGCTCAGGCGTTCTTCACCTTCCTCCGTGAAGAGCGCGCGCAGATCAGTGTGCTGGCGGAGCGCTTCGCCGGCTCGCCGACGACTGCCGCAACGAGCTGAGCACCAGCGCATCGGCGTAGTCGTTCAGCTCGGCATGCAGCTGGCGTTGCTCGGTATAGCTCTCGATGGCGCGGCGAAACCGCATGCGGCGTTCATCCTGCTGCTTGCGGCGGGACTTGCTGTCGAGCTGGCTGGTGTCGTCGGTGTGCCGGAGCATGAGTGATCTCCCAGAACAGGTAACGGGAGATCAGCATCGACGCCAGGAATGACAGCCTGAAGTCAGCGCCATGACGCGCCGATGAAAAAGCGCGGCGCCGCTCAGTCGTCGTGCGACTTGACCTTCTGCGGCGACAGACGAAGGCTGCGCAGGCTGCGCTTCACGCTCTTGAGGTGGTTGACCAGGCTCGGCCCGCGCGCCATCGCGACCCCCATCGCCAGCACGTCGATCACCACCAGATGGGCGATACGCGAGGTCAGCGGGGTGTAGATCTCGGTGTCTTCCTGCACATCGATGGCCAGGTTGATGGTGGCCAGCTCGGCCAGCGGTGTCTGGCTCGGGCAGAGGGTGATCAGCGTCGCACCGGACTCACGCACCACGTTGGCGGTGATCAGCAGATCCTTCGAGCGCCCCGACTGCGAGATGCAGATCGCCACATCGGTGGGCTTGAGCGTCACCGCCGACATGGCCTGCATGTGCGGGTCGGAATAGGCGGCGGCCGACAGCAGCAGGCGGAAGAATTTGTGCTGGGCATCGGTGGCCACCGCGCCGGATGCGCCGAAGCCGTAGAACTCGACACGCTCGGCCTTGGCCATCGCCGCAATGGCGCGCTGCAGCGCTTCGGGGTCGAGCCGCTCGCGCACTTCCATCAGCGTGTGCAGGGTGGTGTCGAAGATCTTCAAGGCAAAGTCGGCCACCGAGTCGTTCTCGCTGATGGCGAACTGACCGAAACTGGCACCGGCAGCCAGGCTTTGCGCCAGCTTGAGTTTCAGATCCTGGAAGCCCAGACAACCGATGGCGCGGCAGAAGCGCACGATGGTCGGCTCGCTGACCCCGACCACATGGGCCAGGTCAGCCATGGAACTGTGCATCACCGACGCCGGATCGAGCAGGACATGGTCGGCCACCTTCAGCTCCGACTTCCGTAGCAGGCTTCTCGACTGGGCGATGTGTTGCAGCAGATTCACGTTGCGGACTCGCTATGCTCACTCTGAGGGCCGATTCAGGCGCGACAGGCGCCGCTCGGTCGTCAGCGGGTTGTAGTGGGGCGGTAGTTATACTACAAGCCTCGCCATGCCGCCCATTTTTTGGCCTCTAGGAGTGCTTCTGTGTCGATTTCCTGTGACATGCTCGTGTTCGGCGGAACCGGTGACCTGACTCTGCACAAACTGCTGCCGGCGCTCTACCACCTGCACCGCGACGGCCGCCTGCACGCCGACGTGCGCATCCTCGCCCTGGCGCGCAAGAAGCTCGATCGCGACGGCTACCTGGCCCTGGCCGAACGCCACTGCCGCGCCCAGGTCGCTCGTGCCGACTTCAGCCCGGACACCTGGCAGGCCTTCGCCCAGCGCCTCGACTATTTCGCCATGGACGCCTCCCAGCGCGGCGACTACGTGCGCCTGGCCCAGTACCTGGGCAAGGCTGAAGGTCGTGTCCGCGTGTATTACCTGGCCACCGCGCCGGATCTGTTCGAACCGATTGCCGCCAATCTGGAAAGCGCAGGGCTGGCCGGCGACAATGCACGCATCGTGCTGGAAAAACCCATCGGCCACTCGCTGGATTCGGCGCTGGAGATCAACGAAGCGATCGGTGCGGTGTTCCCCGAGTCGCGCATCTACCGGATCGACCACTACCTGGGCAAGGAGACGGTGCAGAACCTCATGGCGCTGCGCTTCGCCAACGCGCTGTTCGAGCCGATCTGGCGCGCCGGGCATATCGACCACGTGCAGATCACCGTCGCCGAAACCCTCGGCGTGGAGAACCGCGGCGGCTACTACGACAACGCCGGCGCCATGCGCGACATGCTGCAGAACCACCTCTTGCAGCTGCTCTGCCTGGTGGCGATGGAAGCGCCGGTGCGTTTCGACGCCAAACACATCCGTGGCGAGAAGGTGAAGGTGCTCGAAGCGCTCAAGCCGATCACCGGCAACGACGTGCTGGACAAGACCGTGCGCGGCCAATACGGCGCCGGTCGCATCGGCGGCCACGACGTGCAGGCCTACTACTTCGAGCCCAACATCGACAACGACAGTGACACCGAAACCTTCGTCGCGGTGAAGGCCGAGATCGACAACTGGCGCTGGGCCGGCGTGCCCTTCTACCTGCGTACCGGCAAGCGCATGGCGCGCAAGCGCTCGGAAATCATCATCACCTTCAAGCAGGTGCCACATCTGCTGTTCAGCAAGGGCGAAGTGAATCGCCTGGTGATCAGTCTGCAACCGGAAGAAAGCATCAGCCTGCAGCTCATGGCCAAGGCGCCAGGCAAAGGCATGCAGCTTGAGCCGGTGGAGCTGGACCTGAACCTGGCGCATGCCTTCAGCAGCACGCGGCGCTGGGAAGCCTACGAGCGGCTGCTGCTGGATGTGATCGAAGGCGATTCGACGCTGTTCATGCGTCGCGACGAGGTTGAGGCGGCCTGGAATTGGGTCGACCCGATTCTGCGCGGCTGGGGCAGCTACTACCGCAAACCGCGGCCGTATCCCGCTGGCGAAGACGGCCCGGAACAGGCCCATCAGTTCATCGAGCGGCAGGGTCATCGCTGGTGGCAGTGAAGGCGGCCTGAGCAACTCGCTCGCAACTTCGCCACAGCGCCCGTATTACGCGGGATAGAGCGGATATAGGCACTTTCCGAAAGCCGGTGAATATGACAGCGGCAACTAGCCTGAGCAACTAGCATTGCCGCGTCATTATCGGCCTTCATATTCACGACATATCTCCTGAATATAATCGGCCGCGCACCGTGCGTAATTAGCAGCGCTCAGGAGCCGATTACTCACCGATATAGAGCACTGCACTCCGTCGCTCTCGAGCTACCAATGACTGCTCGTACCGACGGGACATTCGCGGCGCCAGCCTGAAGGCGAAACCCAGCAAGAATGCAGCCTCCAGCGGCATCAGCTCGTTTTTCGAAGAACTTCTGCAGTTCTCCGCCATCGAACTTCCCGGGCCATCCCAGCAAGTATCAGAGCAACTCCGATGCAGCAAAAAGAAACAGACTGAAACAGTCTCCTCGCCATCGCCGCTATCACGCGGGCTGCAGCGATATATACACGCCTTCGCACTTCGCATATTGGGAAGTTCGGGTTGAGAATATTTCCGTGATATGCCTACCCTAAAAAGGAATTCAATCAACAACCCCAAAGGCATTGTTTTGAGTTTCCCTACCGTAGTGCTCCGTCGCCCAACCGACGGCGACGGTTACAACCTGCATCAGCTGGTGGCGCGCTGCCAGCCCCTCGATACCAATTCGGTCTACTGCAACCTGCTGCAGTGTTCGGATTTCGCCGATACCGCCATCGCCGCGGAGAACGCTCAGGGCGAACTGGTTGGTTTCATCTCGGGTTACCGCCCCCCTGCCCGCCCGGACACCCTGTTCGTCTGGCAGGTCGCCGTCGACAGTTCGATGCGCGGTCAGGGCCTGGCCCTGCGCATGCTGCTGGCGCTGACCGCTCGGGTCGCCCGTGAGCACGACGTGCGCTTCATGGAAACCACCATCTCGCCGGACAACGCGGCATCCCAGGCGCTGTTCAAGCGGGCCTTCGATCGCCTGCATGCCGAGTGCACCACGCGCACGCTGTTTTCCCGCGCCGCGCATTTTGGCGGCCAGCACGAGGACGAGGTGCTCTACCGCGCCGGCCCGTTCACCGTTTCCCATCTAGAAGAAGAGCTCAAGGAGCACGCATGAAAACTTTTGAACTGAACGAATCCAAGGTTCGTAGCTACTGCCGTTCCTTCCCCGTGGTCTTCAACCAGGCCCAGGGCGCCGAACTGGTCACCCAGGACGGCAAGCGATACATCGACTTCCTCGCCGGTGCCGGCACGCTCAACTACGGGCACAACCACCCGGTACTCAAGCAGGCGCTGCTCGAGTACATCGAGAACGACGGCATCACCCATGGCCTGGACATGTACACCGCGGCCAAGGAGCGTTTCCTCGAAACCTTCAACCGCCTGATCCTCGAACCGCGCGGCATGGGCGACTACCGCATGCAGTTCACCGGCCCGACCGGCACCAACGCGGTGGAAGCGGCGATGAAGCTGGCGCGCAAGGTCACCGGGCGCAACAACATCATCAGCTTCACCAACGGCTTCCACGGCTGCAGCATCGGCGCGCTGGCCGCGACCGGCAACCAGCATCACCGTGGTGGCTCCGGCATCAGCCTCACCGATGTCAGCCGCATGCCCTACGCCAACTATTTCGGCGACAAGACCAACACCATCGGCATGATGGACAAGCTGCTCTCCGACCCGTCCAGCGGCATCGACAAGCCGGCCGCGGTGATCGTCGAGGTGGTGCAGGGCGAAGGCGGCCTGAACACCGCGTCGACCGAGTGGATGCGCAAGCTCGAGAAGCTCTGCCGCAAGCACGAAATGCTGCTGATCGTCGATGACATCCAGGCCGGTTGCGGCCGCACCGGCACCTTCTTCAGCTTCGAGGAGATGGGCATCCAGCCGGACATCGTCACCCTGTCCAAGTCGCTGTCCGGCTACGGCCTGCCGTTCGCCATGGTGCTGCTGCGCCAGGAGCTGGACCAGTGGAAGCCGGGCGAGCACAACGGCACCTTCCGGGGTAACAACCATGCCTTCGTCACCGCGGCCGCGGCCGTCGAGCACTTCTGGCAGAACGACGCGTTCGCCAACAGCGTGAAGGCCAAGGGCAAGCGCATCGCCGACGGCATGCAGCGCATCATCCGTCGCCACGGCCCGGATTCGCTGTACCTCAAGGGCCGCGGAATGATGATCGGCATCAGCTGCCCGGATGGCGAGATCGCCGCCGCGGTCTGCCGCCACGCCTTCGAAAACGGCCTGGTGATCGAGACCAGCGGCGCCCACAGCGAAGTGGTCAAGTGTCTCTGCCCGCTGATCATCAGCGAAGAACAGATCGACAAGGCGCTCGCCATCCTCGACAAGGCCTTCGCCGCCGTGATGAGCGAGCAGACCGAAAACCAGGCTTCCTGAGGTATTCGCAATGATTGTCAGAACCCTCGCCGAGTGCGAAAAGACCGACCGCAAGGTCCACAGCCAGACCGGCACCTGGGACAGCACGCGCATGCTGCTCAAGGACGACAAGGTGGGCTTCTCGTTCCACATCACCACCATCTACGCCGGCAGCGAGACGCACATCCACTACCAGAACCACTTCGAGTCGGTGTACTGCATCAGCGGCAATGGCGAGATCGAGACCATTGCCGACGGCAAGATCTACAAGATCGAGCCCGGCACGCTGTATGTGCTGGACAAGCACGACGAGCACCTGCTGCGTGGCGGCAGCGAAGACATGAAGCTGGCCTGCGTGTTCAACCCGCCGCTCAACGGCCGCGAAGTGCATGACGAAAGCGGCGTCTATCCGCTGGAGGCCGAAATCGTCTGATAGCGGTCAACCGGGGCGGCCGCCGCGCCGCCCCGCCATTACAAGAAAAGGAGGTATGCGTGAACCCTATGCAAGCCGACCTGTATCCCTCGCGCCAGGAAGACCAGCCCAGCTGGCAGGAACGCCTGGATCCGGTCGTCTACCGCAGCGACCTGGAGAATGCGCCGATCGCGGCAGAGCTGATCGAGCGTTTCGAGCGCGACGGCTACCTGGTCATCCCCAATCTGTTCAGCGCCGACGAAGTCGCGCTGTTTCGCGCCGAACTCGAGCGCATGCGCCAGGACCCGGCCGTCGCCGGCTCCGGCAAGACCATCAAGGAACCCGACAGCGGCGCGATCCGCTCGGTGTTCGACATCCACAGCGACAACGAACTGTTTGCCCGCGTGGCCGCTGACGAGCGCACCGCCGGCATCGCCCGCTTCATCCTCGGCGGCGACCTTTACGTGCATCAGTCGCGGATGAACTTCAAACCCGGCTTCACCGGCAAGGAGTTCTACTGGCACTCGGACTTCGAGACCTGGCACGTCGAGGACGGCATGCCGCGCATGCGCTGCCTGTCCTGCTCGATCCTCTTGACCGACAACGAGCCGCACAACGGCCCGCTGATGCTCATGCCCGGTTCGCACAAGCACTACGTGCGCTGCGTCGGTGCCACGCCGGAAAATCACTACGAGAAATCCCTGCGCAAGCAGGAGATCGGCATCCCCGACCAGAACAGCCTGAGCGAGCTGGCCAGCCGCTTCGGCATCGACTGCGCCACCGGCCCGGCCGGCAGCGTGGTGTTCTTCGACTGCAACACCATGCACGGCTCTAACGGCAACATCACTCCCAGCGCCCGCAGCAATCTGTTCTACGTCTACAACCACGTGGATAATGCCGTGCTGGCGCCATTCTGCGAGCAGAAACCCCGTCCGGCCTTCGTCGCCGAGCGCGAGAAATTCAAGCCGCTGGAAATTCAGCCGCAACAGTATCTCTGAGGCGATCGGGCGCGTCTGATGACGGGCCCGTTTCCCCGGTTAGGCCGACGCTCATACCGGCCCAGGGATGAATTCATTTTCAGCTCGTTGATCGACAGGTGCGCCAGCCGCGCCGGGCCCGTCAACGGCCTGCCAGATTCGGACGCAATATAACGATGCATACCGTAGAAAAGATCGGCGGCACGTCGATGAGCCGCTTCGAGGAAGTCCTCGACAATATCTTCATTGGCCGCCGGGAAGGCGCGGCGCTGTATCAGCGCATCTTCGTCGTGTCGGCCTACAGTGGCATGACCAACCTGCTGCTGGAACACAAGAAGACCGGCGAGCCCGGTGTCTACCAGCGCTTTGCCGATGCGCAGAACGAAGGCGCCTGGCGCGAAGCGCTGGAACAGGTGCGCCAGCGCATGCTGGAAAAGAACGCCGAGCTGTTCAGCTCCGAGTACGAACTGCACGCCGCCAACCAGTTCATCAACTCGCGCATCGACGATGCCAGCGAGTGCATGCACAGCCTGCAGAAGCTCTGTGCCTACGGCCACTTCCAGCTCTCCGAGCACCTGATGAAGGTGCGCGAGATGCTTGCCTCCCTTGGTGAAGCACACAGCGCCTTCAACTCGGTGCTGGCGCTCAAGCAGCGCGGCGTCAACGCGCGCCTGGCCGACCTTACCGGTTGGCAGCAGGAAGCACCGCTGCCGTTCGAGGAGATGATCGCCAGCCATTTCGCCGGCTTCGATCTGAGCCGCGAACTGGTGGTCGCCACCGGCTATACGCATTGTGCCGAAGGCCTGATGAACACCTACGATCGCGGCTACAGCGAGATCACCTTCGCCCAGATCGCCGCCGCCACCGGCGCCCATGAAGCGATCATCCACAAGGAATTCCACCTCTCTTCCGCCGACCCGAACCTGGTCGGTGCCGACAAGGTGGTGACCATCGGCCGCACCAACTACGACGTCGCCGACCAGCTGTCGAACCTCGGCATGGAAGCGATCCACCCGCGTGCGGCCAAGACCCTGCGCCGTGCCGGTGTCGAGCTGCGCATCAAGAATGCCTTCGAGCCCGAGCACGGCGGCACGCTGATCAGCCAGGACTACAAGTCCGAGAAGCCCTGCGTGGAAATCATCGCCGGGCGCAAGGACGTCTTTGGCATCGAGGTGTTCGACCAGGACATGCTCGGCGACATCAGCCACGACATGGAAATCAGCAAGCTGCTCAAGCAGCTCAAGCTCTACGTGGTGAACAAGGACTCCGACGCCAACAGCATCACCTACTACGCCTCCGGCTCGCGCAAGCTGATCAACCGCGCCGCCCGGCTGATCGAGGAGCACTACCCGGCCGCCGAGGTCACGGTGCACAACCTGGCCATCGTCTCGGCGATCGGCTCGGACCTCAAGGTCAAGGGCATCCTCGCCAAGACCGTGGCCGCCCTGGCCGAGGCCGGCATCAGCATCCAGGCGATCCACCAGTCGATCCGTCAGGTGGAGATGCAGTGCGTGGTCAATGAAGAGGACTACGATGCCGCCATCGCCGCGCTGCACCGCGCGCTGATCGAGCCGGAAAACCACGGCGACGTGATCGCCGCAGCCTAAGCGCAGCGTCACCCGAAACGCCGGGCTCGTCCCGGCGTTTTGCTGTCCGGCGCATGACGCCGATCAATACCGCAGCGCCCGCGCAGAATGACTATGGAGACAAGAAGCAGGTCACGCTTTACGCCTGATCTGCTCACCGGCTCATCCATAAAACAGGAGTTGCCATGTTTCCCGAGTACCGCGACCTGATCACCCGTCTAAAGGCCGACAACAAGACCTTTGCCCGCCTGTTCGATGAGCACAACGAGCTCGACCAACGCGTCAAGAACATCGAAGCGCACATCGTGCCCGGCACCGACAGCGAGGTGGAAAACCTGAAGAAGGAGAAACTGCAGCTCAAGGACCGTCTCTATCAGATGCTCAAGGAAGCGTCTGCCGCCTGACCCTCGGTGCCCCGCCCAGGCGGGGCACCCTCGCCGCGTTCCAAATATCGCGGACGACGCGCAATCGGTTGGCAAGCGCAGTAAAATGCCGCGCTTCTCCGATGCCCTCCTGCGAGTCACGCGCCATGAGCACCCCCTACCGCACCGAGCTGCTGTCGCCCGCCGGCACGCTGAAATCCATGCGCTACGCCTTCGCCTACGGCGCCGATGCGGTATACGCCGGGCAGCCGCGCTACAGCCTGCGCGTGCGCAACAACGAGTTCGACCACGCCAACCTCAAGCTCGGCATCGACGAAGCGCATGCGCTGGGCAAGCAGTTCTATGTAGTGGTCAACATCGCCCCGCACAACGCCAAGCTGAAGACCTTCATCAAGGATCTGGAGCCCGTGGTGGCGATGGGGCCGGATGCGCTGATCATGTCCGATCCCGGCCTGATCATGCTGGTTCGTCAGCACTTCCCGCAGATGACCATTCACCTCTCGGTGCAGGCCAACGCGGTGAACTGGGCGACGGTGAAGTTCTGGGAAAGCCAGGGCGTCAGCCGCGTGATCCTCTCCCGCGAGCTGTCGCTGGAGGAGATCGGCGAGATCCGCGAGCAGGTACCGGGCATGGAGCTGGAAGTGTTCGTCCACGGCGCGCTGTGCATGGCTTATTCCGGCCGTTGTCTGCTGTCGGGCTACATCAACAAGCGCGACCCCAACCAGGGCAGCTGCACCAACGCCTGCCGCTGGGAGTACAAGACCCACGAAGCGAAGGAGAACGAGATCGGCGACATCGTGCACAAGTACGAGCCGATCGCCGTGCAGCCAGCCGAGCCGGTCCGCAGCGAACCGACTCTCGGCGTCGGCGCGCCGACCGATGAAGTGTTCCTGCTCGAGGACAGCAGCCGTCCGGGCGAATTCATGTCCGCCTTCGAGGACGAGCACGGCACCTACATCATGAATTCCAAGGACCTGCGCGCCGTGCAGCACGTCGAGCGCCTGGTGCAGATGGGCGTGCACTCGCTGAAGATCGAGGGCCGCACCAAGAGCCACTACTACGTGGCGCGCACCGCGCAGGTCTACCGCAAGGCCATCGACGATGCGCTCGCCGGCCGGCCATTCGACAAGTCGCTGATGGATACCCTCGAATCCCTCGCCCACCGTGGCTACACCGAGGGCTTCCTGCGCCGCCATGTGCATGACGAATACCAGAACTACGAACGCGGCTTCTCGCTCTCCGAGCGCCAGCAGTTCGTTGGCGAGCTGACCGGCGAGCGGCGCAACGGCCTGGCTGAAGTGACGGTGAAGAACCGTTTCGCCGTTGGCGACAAGCTGGAGCTGATGACGCCGCAGGGCAACCTGAACCTGCGCCTGGAGCAACTGGAGAACAAGCGCGGCGAAGCCATCGAGGTAGCCCCGGGCGACGGTCACACCGTCTACCTGGCGGTGCCGGAAGATGTGGACCTGCGCTACGCGCTGCTGATGCGCGAGCTGGAAGGCAGCACCACCCGCGGCTGACGCCGCTACGGGCGGCGCGTTACCGCGTCGCCGCTAGCGCAGCAACTCGGCGAACTGCAGGGCCGGCACCGGCGGGCTGAGCAGGTAGCCCTGAATCTCGTCGCAGTGGTTGGCCTTGAGGAAGTCCATCTGCGCCTGGGTTTCAACCCCCTCGGCCACCACCTTGCGTTCCAGGCTGTGAACCATGGCGATGATCGCCCGGGTAATCGCTGCGTCCTGGCTGGAATGCTCCAGCTCGCTGATGAAGGAACGGTCGATCTTCACGTAGTCCACCGGGAAGCGCTTGAGGTAGCTCAGCGACGAGAAACCGGTGCCGAAGTCGTCGATGGCCAACTTCACACCCAGCGCGCGCAGCTGTTCGCTGATGCTGATGGCATTGTCGATGTCGTCGAGCAGCTGGCTCTCGGTCAGCTCCAGTTCCAGCATCGTCGCCGGCAGCCCGGTTTCCTCCAGCACCTGACGCACCAGGCTGACGAAGTTGCCCTGGCGTAGCTGCTTGACCGACAGATTCACCGATACGCGGATCGCGGCCAGCCCGTCCTGCTGCCACTGGCGCGCCTGACGGCAGGCCTCGCGCAACACGAACTCGCCAAGCGGAATGATCAGCCCGGTTTCTTCGGCCAGCGGAATGAATTGCGCCGGCGCCACCAGCCCCAGCTCCGGGTGACGCCAGCGCACCAGCGCCTCGGCCGCTTCCAGACTGTCGTCGGCAAGACTCAGCCGCGGCTGGTAGAAGACCTCCAGCTGCCCGACCTCCAGCGCCTTGCGCAGCTGATTTTCCAGCTGCAGGTAGTGCATGCTCGAGGCCTGTGGCCGATCGGTGAAGAACTGCAAGGTGTTGCCGCCCAGGTGCTTGGCCTGCTGCATGGCGATATTCGCCTGGCGCAGCAGCGCCTCGGCGTCGCGGCTGTTATCCGGCAAAAGGCTGACGCCGATGGACGCACTGATCACCAGCTCCTGCTCATCAATGACCATCGGCTTGCGGATTCGCTGCAGCAGCCGGCTACCCAGGTGCGCCAGGCTGCTGAGGCTGCCATAGGCATCCAGCAGTACGACGAACTCGTCACCAGAAAGCCGTGCGATGGTGTCGGCTTCAGCCAGGGTCGTGGAAAGTCGGCGCGAGACTTCGCGCAACAACGCATCCGCCGCCTCATGACCAAGGCTCTCATTGAGCAACTTGAAACGATCCAGGTCGATGTACAGCACCGCCATGTTGCGTCCGTTACGCCGTACGCGCTGGCAGGCCTCGTGCAGACGCTCCTTGAACAGACCGCGGTTGGCCAGTCCGGTGAGGTCGTCGTAGTGGGTCAGGTAGCGCAGGCGTTCCTCGATCTTGCGCCGTACGCTGAGATCGGAGATGAAGGCGACCACGTGGGTCACGCTGTCGTCGCTATCACGCACCTCGCGCAGCTGCACCCACTGCGGGTAGACCTCGCCGCTCTTGCGCTTCTCGATCAGCTCGCCCTGCCAGTGGCCATGGCGCTCCAGCGCGTCGCGCATCGCCTCGTACTGGCGCTGGCTTTCCGGCGTGCCGGCGATTCGCGCGATGCTGCGGCCGAGCAGTTCCTCGCGCTCATAGCCGGAGAGCGCGCAGCACGCGTCATTGACGGCCAGCACCCGGTAAGTGGCGTCCATGATCACCATGCCTTCGCTGGCCGCCTCGAACACCGTGGCGGCCAGGCGTTGCTGCTCGGCCTGGCGGCGGACGTCACTGATGTCGCGACGGGTGCCGATCATGCGCAGCGCGCGGCCGGAGGCATCGCGCTGGATCACTCGACCGCGGTCCTCGATACAGATCTCACTGCCGTCGGCACGCACCGCCCGGTACTCGACGGCGAACTGTTCGCTTTCGCCCTTCAGGTGCGCGATCAGCGTGGCGTGCACGATCGGCAGATCCTGCGGGTGAATGTCCGGCAGCAGCGAGCCGTCCTCGGCGTGGCGTTTCTCCAGCCCCACGCCAAACACCACCTCGAGCCGGGAGTGATGTACGCGGTTGTGTTGCAGGTCCCAGTCCCACAAGCCCAGCCCGCTCGCATCCAACGCCAGATTCAGCCGGGCCTCGCTCTCGCCGAGCTCTTCGGCGGCCCGGGCCAGCTCTGCGGTTCGCTCGACAACCCGTTGCTCGAGGCCATCATAAGCACGTTGCAGTTGCTGCTCGGCGCGACGACGCTGCTCGACCTCATTGGCCAGCCTGACGTTCAGCCGCTCGGAATCGCGCCCGACCTTCTCCAGCCGCTCGATCAGCTGCAGCTTGTCCCAGCGCTGCTCCAGGCCGTCGCTGAGCAGACGGCTGATCTGCCAGGCAATCAGGCTGAGCGTCGCCAGCACGATCAGCGCAAAAAGGCCCCAACCCTGCTGTAGCGGATGACCGCTGTTGATCAGCAGCAAACCGGTCGGCAACAGGCTCGGCACGGCGAAACTGAAGAAAGCCGGCAGGCTGACGCCATAAGCGACACTGGCAGCCACCACCACCGAGCCGATCAGACCATAGAGCAATGCCTGGGTAACGAACGCATCGGCTGGAACCAGCGCGACCATGGCGTAACAGAGACTCAGGGCAGACGCCGCACTGCCCAGCATGAAGCGCCAGCGCCAGTGCGGCGCGGCCTGCAGCTCGGGGCTGGCGCGGTTGAACGCCATGACCTGCTGCAGTCGCAACAGACCCAAGCCGAGCATCCATACCAGCCAGACACCTAGCTCGACACCGGCCTGCTCGCCCCACAACACGACGCCGCAGACCAGAGTGGTCAGCAACAGCAGTACGGCGGGGATGCGGGAACCGCGATAGAGCAGACGCGTACGCTCGGCGGTCTGGTCGCAGAGGGCTTGCGCATCTGGCAAAGGCTGGGCCGATGCAGGGCAAGCGGCTCGAATGGAATCGGTCATGACTGTTGTTCTAATAGTGACTGCACCCGAATGAAGCTCCTCGGAACCACGAGCGATAATGGCACGTTGCTAGCGTTGCGTCATACGGCGACACGTCGGAAAAAGTGTTGAACATCACATTCGCCGACCGGCGGACGCAGGCCGATGCATGCCTCTCAGCCGCCCAAAGAGTGCGCTCTGCAGACCTGAAAACGGCGTGACAACAGACCACAGGGCGAGCGCAGCGCAGGCATTTCCAATAGAATGCCGCGATGCACGACGATCTCTCTCTCCTCCTGAATTCCCTCAACGATGCTCAGCGCCAGGCCGTGGCCGCGCCGCTGGGACGTCAACTGGTATTGGCTGGCGCTGGCTCGGGCAAGACCCGCGTGCTGGTGCACCGGATCGCCTGGCTGAATCAGGTCGAACGCGCCTCGCTGCACTCGATCCTGTCGGTGACCTTCACCAACAAGGCTGCCGCCGAAATGCGCCAGCGTATTGAGCAGTTGCTGCACGTGAACCCGCAGGGCATGTGGGTCGGCACCTTCCACGGCCTGGCCCACCGCCTGTTGCGCGCGCACTGGCAGGAAGCCAAGCTGGCGCAGAACTTCCAGATTCTCGACTCCGACGACCAGCAACGCCTGGTCAAGCGGGTGATCCGCGAACTCGGCCTCGACGAGCAGCGCTGGCCGGCACGCCAGGCGCAGTGGTGGATCAACGCGCAGAAGGACGAAGGCCTGCGCCCACGCAACATCCAGCCCGGCGGTGATCTGTTCCTCGCCACACAGCTGAAGATCTACGAAGCCTATGAAGAGGCCTGCGCCCGCGCTGGCGTCATCGACTTCTCCGAGCTGCTGCTGCGTGCGCTGGATCTGTGGCGCGACCACCCCGGCCTGCTCGAGCACTATCAGCGGCGCTTCCGCCATGTGCTGGTCGACGAGTTTCAGGACACCAACGCCGTGCAGTACGCCTGGCTGCGCCTGCTGGCCAAGGGCGGCGAAAGCCTGATGGTGGTCGGCGACGACGACCAGTCGATCTACGGCTGGCGTGGCGCGCGCATCGAGAACCTGCATCAGTTCAGCCAGGACTTCCCCGACGCCGAAACCATCCGCCTGGAGCAGAACTACCGCTCCACCGCCTGCATCCTCAAGGCCGCCAACGCGCTGATCGCCAACAACCAGGGCCGTCTCGGCAAGGAACTCTGGACCTCCGGTTGCGAGGGCGAGCCGATCAGCCTGTATGCCGCCTTCAACGAGCACGACGAAGCGCGCTACGTGGTCGAGAGCATCGAGAAGGCCATTCGCGACGGCATGAGCCGCAGCGAGATCGCCATCCTCTACCGCTCCAACGCCCAGTCGCGGGTGCTGGAAGAGGCGCTGCTGCGCGAGAAGATTCCCTACCGCATCTATGGCGGCCAGCGCTTCTTCGAGCGCGCCGAAATCAAGAACGCCATGGCCTACCTGCGCCTGATCCAGACCCGCGACAACGACGCGGCGCTGGAGCGGGTGATCAACGTGCCGGCCCGTGGCATCGGTGAAAAGACCGTCGAATGCCTGCGCCAGCTGGCGCGCGAGCAAGGCTTGTCGATGTGGGCGGCGCTGCATCAGGCGGTCGGCACCAAGGCGGTTTCCGGCCGCGCAGCCAGCGCGCTGAACGGCTTCGTCGAGCTGGTCGATACCCTGGCGCTGAAAGTCGAAGGCATGCAGCTGCACAACATGGCACAGCTGGTCATCGAGCAGTCCGGGCTGCTGGCCTACCACCGCGACGAAAAGGGTGAAAAAGCCCAGGCGCGGGTGGAAAACCTTGAGGAACTGGTCTCCGCTGCACGCGCCTTCGACAGCTACAGCGAAGAGGATGACGACATCCAGTCACCGCTGGCCGCCTTTCTCGACCACGCCTCGCTGGAGGCCGGCGAACAGCAGGCCGGCGACCACGAGGACAGCGTGCAGCTGATGACCCTGCACAGTGCCAAGGGTCTGGAGTTTCCGCTGGTGTTCCTGGTCGGCATGGAAGAAGGCCTGTTCCCGCACAAGATGAGCCTGGAGGAGTCCGGCCGTCTGGAAGAAGAACGTCGCCTGGCCTATGTCGGCATCACCCGCGCCATGCAGCAGCTGGTGATCACCTACGCCGAGACCCGCCGGCTCTACGGCAGCGAGACCTATAACAAGATCTCGCGCTTCGTCCGCGAAATCCCGCCGGCGCTGGTGCAGGAAGTCCGCCTGAGCAACACCGTAACGCGCTCCTTCAACGGCAAGAGCATGAGCGGCTCGTCGCTGTTCGACGGTGCCGGCGTGCCGGAAACACCGTTCAGCCTCGGCCAGCGCGTGCGTCATTCGCTGTTCGGCGAAGGCACCATCCTCAACTTCGAAGGCTCCGGCGCCCAGGCGCGGGTGCAGGTGAATTTCGAGGATGAGGGCAGCAAATGGCTGATGCTCAGTTACGCAAAACTTGAAGCCCTATGAGGTTGACGCTAACGTCAACGCCTCATACCAACAAGAAAGACCAAGGAAACCGACCCATGAAACGCCGCCATCTGTTCGGTGCTGCCGCTGCCTTGCTTGCGACCCTCGGCCTTGCCGGCTGCAATGACGACAAGAAAGTCGAAAACGCCGGCCAACAAGCCGCCAGCGAACCCGCCAAGACCTACACCTGGAAAATGGTCACCGCCTGGCCGAAGAACTACCCGGGCCTGGGCACCGCCGCCGAACGCCTGGCCGACCGCGTCAAGGTGATGAGCGACGGCCGCCTGACCATCAAGGTCTATGCCGCCGGCGAGCTGGTCCCGGCGCTGGAAGTGTTCGATGCCGTCTCCCGCGGCACCGCAGAACTGGGCCACGGCGCCGCCTATTACTGGAAAGGCAAGGTGCCGACCGCACAGTTCTTCACTTCGGTACCGTTCGGCCTGTCGGCCATCGAGATGAACGCCTGGTTGAGCCGCGGCGAAGGCCAGAAGTTCTGGGAAGAGGCCTATGCACCCTTCGGCGTGAAGCCGATGGTGGTCGGCAACACCGGGATGCAGATGGGCGGCTGGTACAACAAGGAAATCAATGCGCTGGGCGACCTGCGCGGGCTGAAGATTCGTATGCCGGGCCTGGGCGGCGAAGTGCTGGCGCGCCTCGGTGCCACCACCGTGAACCTGCCCGGCGGCGAAGTGTTCACTGCACTGCAGACCGGCGCCATCGACGCCACCGACTGGGTCAGCCCGTACAACGACTTGGCCTTCGGTCTGCACAAGGCAGCCAAGTACTACTACTACCCGGGCTGGCAGGAACCGCAGGCGGTGCTGGAGCTGCTGGTCAACCAGAAGGCGATGGACACCCTGCCCGAGGACCTGCAGGCCATCCTCACCGAGGCGACCCGCGCGGCCAGCCGCGACATGATGGATGACTATGTCTACAACAACGCCCTGGCACTGGAGCAGCTCAAGCAGCAGGGCGTCGAGCTCAAGCGCTTCCCCGACGAAGTGCTCGACGCCATGCAGGAGCAATCGGAACTGGTGCTTGGCGAGCTGGCCGCGCAGAGCGAGCTGAACGGTCGCATCTGGGCCTCGATGAAGGCCTTCCAGGAGCAAGTCAAGCCGATGCACGAGATCTCCGAGAAGGAGCTGTACAACTGGCGTTGATCCAGCGGCCGGAAGAACGGAGCCGCGAGGCTCCGTTTTCGCAACCGCACCACCCCATCTGGCCATTCCAGGCGCGACCAACGGTCGCAAGCAAAAGCCGGTAACATACTGCCCCTGGCCAACCCCTGCCCGCCTCGGCAGGATGGCGCGCGTACTCCACTCTTTTCAGCGGGAACACTCAATGCAACGTGTGCTTAGCATTTTCATGGCGCTGTGTATCAGCCTGACCTTCGCGCTCGACGCCCACGCCAAGCGCTTCGGCGGCGGCAAGAGCTTCGGCTCGGCGCCCAGCCACCAAACCCGCCAGGCGCCCCAGCAGACTCAGGCCGCGCCGAATCAGGCAGGCCGTCAGACGCCCGCCGCCGCCAGCGGTGCTTCGCGCTGGCTCGGTCCGTTGGCCGGTCTGGCCGCCGGTGGCCTGCTCGCCTCGATGTTCATGGGCGACGGCTTCGAAGGCATCCAGTTCATGGATATCCTGATCTTCGGCGTGATCGCGTTCCTGCTGTTCCGCTTCCTCGCCGCTCGCCGTCGCCAGCAGCAGCCGGCCATGGCCGGCCATGCGCCGATGCAACGTGAAATGCCGCAGCAGCCGGCAACCTCCATCTTCGGTGGCAGCGCCGCCCCGGTTGCCGCCGCTCCGGTGATCAACGCCCCGGCCTGGTTCAACGAGCAGAGCTTCGTCGCTGCGGCCCGCGAGCACTTCCTCTCGCTGCAGCAGCACTGGGACGCCAACGAGATGGACAAGATCTCCGAGTTCGTCACTCCGCAGCTGTTGGGCTTCCTCAAGCAGGAACGCGCCGAGATCGGTGATGCCTATCAGTCGACCTACATCGACGATCTGCAGATCCAGCTCGACGGCGTCGACGATGATGCCGAGAAGACCACTGCCACCCTGACCTTCAGCGGTGTGTCGAAGACCTCGCGCTTCGACCAGGGCGAGCCGTTCAGCGAAAGCTGGCGCATGGAACGTGCCCAGGGCGAGAACCAGCCCTGGCTGGTCGCTGGTATCCGCCAGAACGCCTGATCGACGTAACGCAGGAAACGGTCTGCCCCGGCAGACCACAGACAAACCCCGCCACTCGGCGGGGTTTGTCGTTTCTGAGCGGCAAGCGGCGCGGTGCTGCGAGCCGCTCCACATCACTCCTTGAGAAAGGCCAGCAGATCGTTGTTGAAGCGCTCCTTGTGGGTGTCGGTCAGGCCGTGCGGTGCACCGGGATAGACGATCAGCTTCGCGCCCTTAACCAGTGCGGCAGACGCCTTGCCCGAGCTGTCCAGCGGCACGATCTGGTCATCGTCGCCGTGGATCACCAGCGTCGGCACATCGAACTTCTTCAGGTCGCCGCGAAAGTCCGTGGCCGAGAATGCAGCGATGGAGTCGTAGGTGTTCTTGTGCCCGGCCTGCAGGCCCTGGGCACGCCAGTTGTCGATCAGCCCCTGGGAAACCTTGGCGCCTGAACGATTGAAGCCGTAGAACGGGCCGGAGGCGAGGTCCAGATACAGCTGCGCGCGATCCTCCAGCGAGGCCTTGCGGATGCCGTCGAAGACTTCCAGCGGCAGGCCACCCGGGTTATCCGCCGTTTTCAGCATCATCGGTGGCACGGCGCTGACCAGCACGGCCTTCTTTATCCGTTCGGTGCCTTGGCGGCCGATGTAGCGGGCCACCTCGCCACCACCGGTGGAGAAGCCCACCAGGGTGACGTCCTTCAAATCGAGCGCTTCGATCACCGCGGCTAGGTCGTCGGCGTAGTGATCCATGTCGTTGCCTTCCCACGGCTGACTGGAACGGCCATGACCGCGGCGGTCATGGGCGACCACCCGATAGCCCTCGGATGCGAGGAACAGCATCTGCGATTCCCAGCTGTCCGAGTTGAGCGGCCAGCCGTGGCTGAAGGTCACCACCGGACCGTCCTTCGGACCCCAGTCCTTGTAGTAGAGCTGCACGCCGTCGGCCGTGGTGATGGTGCTGGCAGTGCGGGCACTGGCGACACCGGATGTCGGTTGCGTGGCCTGTTCCGGTTGTGCGGCGAAAACTGGCTGCATCGCGATGGCCAGCAGCGGGAGGGTGAAGGTGCGAATGATGGCATTCATGGCGTGAGTCTCCTGTTCGTAGGTTTGGGGGCGGTCTGGATCAGTCAGCGATGAGCAGCGTTACGTCGATGTTGCCGCGGGTGGCGTTGGAGTACGGGCAGACCACGTGGGCCTGTTCGACCAGCCCCTGCAACACGTCGCGGGCAATGCCGGGCGCGGCGATGGTCAGCTCGGCCTCGATGCCGAAGCCGGTAGGGATCTGGCCAATGCCGACCTTGCCGGTGATGCGGGTGTCGGCCGGCAGTGCGACCTTCTGCTTGCCGGCGACGAACTTCAAAGCACCGAGGAAGCAGGCTGAGTAGCCGGCAGCGAAGAGCTGCTCGGGGTTGGTGCCGGGGCCGCCGGCGCCACCCAGTTCACGCGGCGTGGACAGCTGTACGTCGAGCGCCTGGTCGGAGGAGCTGGCGCGACCTTCACGGCCGCCGGTGGCGGTTGCAGTGGCGGTGTAGAGAATCTTTTCGATGGTCATGGCTACGGTTCCTGTTCTGTCGGTAGGCCAGGGCGTTGTTGCCCGGTGAGAGCTATTCTGCTCACCACGGAAAACTATTGGTGACGTAAAATCCGGAAAACATGATCAGGAGTACGAAGATGGCTGACAGGCTCGCCGCTCTGATGACGCATTTCCCGATGAGCGCACAGGTGTTCAATACCGGGCCGCTGTGCGGCATCAACACGCTGCAAAGCGATGGTGTGCATGGGCAGCTGCATCTGGTGCGCAGCGGTGCCGTCGAGGTGCATTACGGCAGGGACAAGCTGCAAGTCGAGCGCCCCAGCCTGCTGCTGTTTCCGCGACCACTGACGCATCGCTTCGTTGTCGCCGCCGGGCAGCAGGCAGACATGGTCTGCGCGAACCTGTCGTTCGAGGGCGGCGCCAGCAACCCAATCGCGTCAGGCCTGGCCGATGTCGTCTGCCTGCCGCTCGACGAGGTCTGGGGCACCGAGCCGGTGCTGACGCTGCTGTTCGAAGAAGCCTTCGAGCAGCGCTGCGGGCGTGTGGCGATGGTCGAGCGCCTGCTCGAAGTGGTGATGATCCAGGTGTTGCGCCAGCTGATGGAAAGCGACGCGGTGAATGGCGGCCTGCTCTCCGGGCTGGCGCACCCGCGGCTGCGCAATGCCTTGGTGGCGATGCACGAGGCGCCAGCGCAGGACTGGACGCTCGAGGAACTGGCCAGTGTCGCCGGGATGTCGCGCAGCGTGTTCGCCACGGCCTTTCGCGAGACGGTCGGCACCACGCCGGGACAGTACCTGCAGGGCTGGCGCGTGCGGCTGGCGCAGAAGGCACTGCGCCGTGGCCGCCCACTGAAGATGATCTCGGCCGAGGTCGGCTACGGCAGCGAAGCTGCGTTCTCGCGGGCGTTCAAGGCGCACTCCGGCCTGTCGCCGCGGGACTGGAAGAACCAGTTGTCCATGCCGGCCAACCCCTGACAGCAGGACCTCGCGCCGAACCAAACTCCGCGCGGAGTGGCTAGAAGCGAAAGACCGAATTAATCCTTCGCTTCTTCCAATGTTGACTAAGCTCCTTGGCAGACGCCGGCAAAGCATCGGCGTTCCAGCCTGATAAGAAAGGAGAACCACCGATGGATATGAACCGTCGACAGTTCTTCAAGGTCTGCGGTGTGGGCCTTGGGGCGTCGAGCATGGCGGCATTGGGCATGGCCCCACCGACGGCGTATGCCGAATCAATCCGGCATTTCAAACTGACCAACACCCGTGAAACCCGCAACACCTGCCCCTACTGCTCCGTCGGTTGCGGGCTGATCCTCTACAGCCAGGGCAGCGGCGGCAAGAATGTCGCGCAGAACATCATCCACATCGAAGGCGACTCCGATCACCCGGTCAACCGCGGCACCCTCTGCCCGAAAGGCGCGGGCCTGCTCGACTTCGTCCACAGCCCCAACCGCCTGACCCATCCGGAAGTCCGCGAAGCCGGCACCAACGAGTGGAAGCGCATCGAGTGGAGCGAAGCCCTCGACCGCATCGCCCGACTGATGAAGGACGACCGCGATGCCAACTTCATCGAGCGCAACGACAAGGGCCAGACGGTCAATCGCTGGCTGACTACCGGTTTCCTCGCCGCCTCGGCTTCATCCAATGAGGCCGGCTATATCACCCACAAGGTGGTTCGATCACTCGGCATACTGGCGTTCGACAACCAGGCACGTGTCTGACACGGCCCGACGGTGGCAAGTCTTGCCCCGACGTTTGGCCGTGGAGCCATGACCAATCACTGGAGTGATATCCAGAACGCCGATCTGGTCCTGATCATGGGCGGTAACGCCGCCGAAGCGCACCCGTGCGGCTTCAAGTGGGTCACCGAAGCCAAGGCGCGCAACAAGGCGCGGTTGGTGGTGGTCGATCCGCGCTTCACCCGTTCGGCCTCGGTGGCCGACATGTATGCACCGATCCGCACCGGCACCGACATCGCCTTTCTCGGCGGGCTGATCAACTACCTGCTGGAAAACGACAAGATCCAGCACGAGTACGTGGTCAACTACACCGACGTCTCGTTCATCGTGAAGGAAGGCTTCGGCTTCGAGGATGGCCTGTTCAACGGCTACGACGCCGAGAAACGCAGCTATCCAGACAAGTCCGCCTGGAGCTACGAGCTGGACGAGGACGGCTTTGCCCGCGTCGACAAGAGCCTCACCCACCCGCGCTGCGTGTTCAATCTGCTCAAGCAGCACTACAGCCGCTATACACCGGAGGTGGTCAGCAACATCTGCGGCACGCCGCAGGACAAGATGTTGCAGGTCTGGGAAACCATTGCCGAGACCTCGGCGCCGGGCAAGGTCATGACCATCATGTACGCCCTGGGCTGGACGCAGCATTCGGTCGGTTCGCAGATGATCCGCACCGGCGCCATGGTGCAGCTGCTGCTCGGCAACATCGGCATGCCTGGCGGCGGCATGAACGCCCTGCGCGGGCACTCCAACATCCAGGGGCTGACCGACCTGGGCCTGCTCTCCAACCTGCTGCCGGGCTACATGACCCTGCCGCTGGAAGCCGAGCAGGATTACACCGCTTACATCACCAAGCGCACCGCCAAGCCGCTACGGCCGGGGCAGCTGTCCTACTGGCAGCACTACGAGAAATTCCACGTCAGCCTGATGAAGGCCTGGTACGGCAGGAACGCCACGGCGGAGAACAACTGGGGCTACGACTGGCTGCCGAAGCTGGATATCCCTGGCTACGACGTGCTCAAGGTGTTCGACATGATGTATCAGGGGCAGGTGAACGGCTATTTCTGCCAGGGCTTCAACCCCATCGCCTCGTTCCCCAACAAGGCCAAGGTCAGCGCCGCGCTGGCCAAGCTCAAGTACCTGGTGATCATGGACCCGCTGGCCACCGAGACCTCGGAGTTCTGGCGCAATGCCGGCGAGTACAACGACGTCGACACCGCCAGCATCCAGACCACGGTGTTCCGCCTACCGACCACCTGCTTCGCCGAGGAGGATGGCTCGCTGGTCAACAGCGGGCGCTGGCTGCAATGGCACTGGAAGGCCGCCGAGCCGCCAGGGCAGGCGCAGACCGACGTGGTGATCATGGGCGGGCTGTTCCATCGGCTGCGCGAGCTGTACCGCAAGGAAGGTGGCGCCTATGCCGAACCGCTGCTCAACATTGACTGGGGCTATCGTCAGCCGGAAGAACCGAGCGCCGAGGAAATTGCCCAGGAGTACAACGGCAAGGCCCTGAGCGACGTCTTCGATCTGCAAACCGGCGCACAGGTGGCCAAGGCCGGCGAGCTGCTACCCGGCTTCGGCCTGCTGCGCGCCGACGGCACGACCTCCAGCGGTTGCTGGATCTTCTGCGGCTCCTGGACCCAGGCCGGCAACCAGATGGCCCGGCGCGACAACGCCGACCCCTACGGCATGGGCCAGACGCTGGGTTGGGCCTGGGCCTGGCCGGCCAACCGGCGCATCCTCTACAACCGCGCCTCGGCCGACCCCGCGGGCAATCCGTGGGATAAGCAGAAGAAACGCCTGGTCTGGTGGGACGGCGGCAAGTGGGGCGGCACCGACGTGCCGGACTTCAAGGTCGACTCGCGGCCCGAGGACGGCATGAACCCGTTCATCATGAACCCCGAAGGGGTGGCGCGGCTGTTCGCCGTGGACAAGATGAACGAGGGGCCATTCCCCGAGCACTACGAGCCGTTCGAGACGCCGATCGGGCGCAACCCGCTGCACCCAGGCAACGCGCTGGCGATCAGCAACCCCGCGGCGCGAGTGTTCAAGAACGACATGGAGCTGTTCGGCACGGCGGAGGACTTCCCCTACGCCGCCACCACCTACCGGCTCACCGAGCACTTCCACTTCTGGACCAAGCATTGCCGGCTCAACGCGATCACCCAACCCGAGCAGTTCGTCGAGATTGGCGAGGTGCTGGCCAAGGAACTGGGCATCGTCGCCGGCGAGCGGGTCAAGGTGTCGTCCAACCGCGGCTATATCAAGGCGGTAGCGGTGGTGACCAAGCGCATCAAGCCGCTGACGGTGGACGGGCAAACGGTGCACCAGATCGGCATCCCGCTGCACTGGGGCTTCGCCGGGGTGGCGCGCAATGGCTACCTGACCAACACGCTGACGCCGTTCGTCGGTGACGCCAACACCCAGACGCCGGAGTTCAAGTCGTTCCTGGTCAACGTGGAGAAGGCATGATGGCTACTCAAGACGTGATTGCCCGCTCCGCCACAACCACCGAGCGGCCGTCGATCCGCGAGATCGGCGAAGTGGCGAAACTGATCGACACCTCCAAGTGCATCGGCTGCAAGGCGTGCCAGGTGGCGTGCTCGGAATGGAACGACCTGCGTGACGATGTCGGCACCAGCAATGGGACCTACGACAACCCGATCGACCTCACCGCCGAGTCCTGGACGGTGATGAAGTTCGCCGAGTACGAGAACCCCGGCAGCGGCAACCTCGAATGGCTGATCCGCAAAGACGGCTGCATGCACTGCGCCGATCCGGGCTGCCTAAAGGCCTGCCCAGCGCCGGGGGCGATCGTGAAGTACGCCAACGGCATCGTCGACTTCAACCAGGACCACTGTATCGGCTGCGGCTACTGCATCACCGGTTGCCCGTTCGACATCCCGCGCATCTCCGAGAAGGACAAGAAAGCCTACAAGTGCACGCTCTGTTCCGACCGTGTTTCAGTCGGGTTGGAGCCGGCCTGCGTGAAGACCTGCCCCACCGGGGCGATCGTCTTCGGCAGCAAGGAGGACATGAAGGAGCATGCCGCCGGGCGCATTGCCGATCTCAAGGAGCGCGGTTTCGACCAGGCCGGCCTGTACGACCCCGATGGCGTCGGCGGTACGCACGTGATGTACGTGCTGCACCATGCCGATCAGCCCTCGCTGTACAGCGACCTGCCGAACGAGCCGACCATCAGCCCGCTGGTCAGCCTGTGGAAAGGCGTGACCAAGCCCCTCGCCCTGCTGGGCATGGGCGCGGCGGTGCTGGCCGGCTTCTTCCATTACACGCGGGTCGGCCCGATCCGCGTCGAGGAAGACGAGAACAAGACCGAACTCAGCGAGCCCGTGGTGCACCAGGTCGATCCTTCGGTGCATGTGGTCGATCCCAAGGAGCCGCGACCCTGACCGAGCGGCCCCGTTCGCGGGGCCGCCCTCGGAGTCCGCTCGCTCAAGGAGTCAACGATGAACAACAACGAGATCGAACGCTACAACCCCTCGCAACGGACCAACCACTGGATCGTTGCGATTCTCTTCGTGCTCGCCGCGCTGTCCGGCCTGGCGCTGTTCCATCCGGCGCTTTTCGGCCTCTCCGGGCTGTTCGGCGGCGGCACCTGGACGCGCATCCTGCACCCCTTCATCGGGGTCGCGATGTTCGTCTTCTTCCTCTGGCTGGCGATCCGCTTCGCCGGGCACAACCGCATCGAGGCGCGGGATCGCCAGTGGCTCAGGCAGATCAACGACGTGGTGCACAACCGCGAAGACAGACTACCGGAAGTCGGCCGCTACAACGCCGGGCAGAAGGTGCTGTTCTGGGTGCTGATCCTCAGCATGCTGGTGCTGCTGCTCAGCGGCATCGTCATCTGGCGCGAGTACTTCAGCAGCTTCTTCGGCATCGTCTCGCTGCGCTGGGCCAGCCTGCTGCATGCCATCGCCGCCTTCGTGCTGATCGTCAGCATCATCGTGCACATCTACGCCGCCATCTGGATCAAGGGTTCGATGGGTTCGATGCTCTACGGCACCGTCAGCCGCGCTTGGGCACGCAAGCACCATCCAGCCTGGTACCGGGAGATCACCGAACGCAAATAAGCGGCACTGCTGTTCAACCGGAGATTCCCGCGCCGCGCGGGAATCTTCGGCGACGCGCACCATCGAAAGCCGAGCGACAACCGCTGACGGACTATGCTGTTCGGCATAACCACAAGAAAAGGAGTCCTGCGTGGCAGGCACCATTCTAGAGCCCGGGCAGATCGAAGCCGCGGCCAGCAAACCACCCTTCACCAACCTGCCGCCGCGCGATCTGTTCGCTCTGCGCAGCGAACGTTTCAGCAAGCTCGCTGAAGGCCACCCATTCGCCGACTACCTGCGCCTGCTGGCCGCGGTCTGCCAGGCGCAACAGCAGGTGCTGGACAACCCGCCGGCAATGCCGCCGCTGGACGAACACCGCACCCGTGAAAGCCTCAAACACAACCTGCCGCCGCTGGCTGCCGACACCCTGGTCCGCGACGATGCCTGGCTGACGATGCTGGATGCCTGGCTGGATGCCTTCGTGGCGCCGGAAAATCCCGCGGTAGTCGCGGCCATCAGGCAACTGCGCGACGCCGAGAACGGCCAGCGCAAGGCCTGGGCCGTGGCACTGGTCAGCGGCCAGTACGACAGCCTGCCGCCGGCGCTGGTGCCTTTTCTCGGCGCCGCCCTGCAACTGGCCTGGAGCCACCAGCTGCTGCAGCTCGACCTCTCCGACCTGCGCGAGCGCGAAGACCAGACCCACTGCCCCTGCTGCGGCGCGCCGCCCATGGCCGGCATCATCCGCCATCGCGGCCAACTCAACGGCCTGCGCTATCTGGTCTGCTCGCTGTGTGCCTGCGAGTGGCATTACGTGCGGGTCAAATGCAGCCAATGCCGCAGCACCAAGAAGCTCGACTACCTGCACTTCGAAGGCTCGCCTCAGGGCGTCAAGGCCGAGGTCTGCCCCGAGTGCAACAGCTACCTCAAGCAGCTCTATCTCGACCTGGCGCCGGATGGTGAAAGCCTCTCGGCCGACCTCGCCACTCTGGACCTGGACATGCTGCTGGCCGAGCAGGGCTTCCAGCGTCACGCGCCCAATCTGCTGCTGGCACCGGGGGACGATGCATGAGCAGCAGCCACCTGCCCTCGGTCGACAAGCTGCTGCGTGACCCGGCCTGCCAACCGCTGCAGCAGCGCTACGGCCGCCAGGCATTGCTGAGCACCCTGCGCGACCTGCTCGATGAATTGCGCGAACCGGCCCGCCATGGCCAGCTGGCCGCGCTGGAACTGTCCGAAGCGGTGCTCGCCGGGCGCGCCGGCGAACGCCTGGCCAACCAGCACCGCAGCCGCGTACGCCGGGTGTTCAACCTCACCGGCACGGTGCTGCACACCAACCTCGGGCGCGCTCTGCTGCCGGATGAAGCCATCGAGGCGATCACCCTTGCCGCGCGCTATCCGCTCAATCTGGAATTCGATCTCGCCACCGGCAAGCGCGGCGATCGCGACGACCTCATCGAAGGGCTGATCCGCGAGCTGACCGGCGCCGAGGCCGTCACCGTGGTCAACAACAATGCCGCCGCCGTGCTGCTGGCCTTGAACAGCCTCGGCGCACGCAAGGAAGGCATCATTTCCCGCGGCGAGCTGATCGAGATCGGCGGTGCCTTCCGCATCCCCGACATCATGGCCCGCGCCGGCGTGAAGCTGCATGAAGTCGGCACCACCAATCGCACCCACGCCAAGGATTACGAAGCGGCGATCAACCCGCGCTCGGGCCTGCTGATGCGCGTGCACACCAGCAACTACAGCGTGCAGGGCTTCACCGCCAGCGTCGCCACCGCCGAACTGGCGCGCATCGCCCATGCCCACGATCTGCCGCTACTGGAAGACCTCGGCAGCGGCAGCCTGCTCGACCTCTCGCGTTGGGGTCTGCCGAAGGAGCCGACCGTGCAGGAAGCCCTGCGCGATGGCGCCGATATCGTCACCTTCAGCGGCGACAAGCTGCTCGGCGGCCCGCAGGCCGGGCTGATCGTCGGCAGCAAGGCACTGATCCAGAAGATCAAGAACAACCCGCTCAAGCGCACCCTGCGCGTCGACAAGCTGACCCTCGCCGCGCTGGAAGCGGTACTCAACCTCTATCGCGACCCCGACCGCCTGGCCGAGCGCCTCACCAGCCTGCGCCTGCTCAGCCGCCCGCAGGCGGAGATCCGCACCCAGGCCGAACGTATCGCCCCGGCGCTGACCGCCGTGCTCGGCGAAACCTGGCAAGTCGCCGTAACCGATGCGCTGGGCATGATCGGCAGCGGCGCGCAGCCGGTGGCACGCCTGCCCAGCGCCGCGCTGTGCATCCGTCCGCAGCAGCCCAAGCGCTTGCGCGGCCGCAGCCTGCGCCAACTGGAAGAAGCCCTGCGCTGCCTGCCGATTCCGGTGCTCGGGCGCATCGACGACGACGCCTTCTGGCTCGACCTGCGCCAGCTCGACGACGAGCCGACCTTCCTCGAATTGCTGCCACATCTGCAAGAGGAACTCGCCCGTTGATCGTCGGTACCGCCGGCCATATCGACCATGGCAAGACCGCACTGCTGCAAGCCCTTACCGGGCAACAGGGCGACCGCCGCCGCGAGGAGCGCGAGCGCGGCATCACCATCGACCTCGGCTACGTCTACGCCGACCTCGGTGAAGGCAGCCTCACCGGCTTTATCGACGTGCCGGGCCATGAGCGTTTCGTACACAACATGCTGGCCGGCGCCAGCGGCATCGATTGCGTGCTGCTGGTGGTCGCCGCTGACGATGGCGTGATGCCGCAGACTCGCGAGCACCTGGCCATCGTCGAGCTGCTCGGCATCCGCCGCGCGCTGGTAGCGCTGACCAAGATCGACCGCGTCGAGACGGCGCGCATCGCTGAAGTGCAGCGGCAGATCGAAAACCTGCTGGTCACCGGGCCACTGGCCGGCGCGCCGATCTTCCCGGTCTCCAGCATTCGCGGCGATGGCGTCGACGCCCTGCGCACCGCGCTGATCGAAGAAGCCGCCCGCACCGCCGCACGCAGCGCCAGCGGCCACTTCAGGCTGGCCATCGACCGCGCCTTCAGTGTCACTGGCGCCGGGGTGGTGGTTACCGGCACCGCCTTTGCCGGGCGCGTGCGAATCGGCGACGAACTATTACTCGGTCCCACCGGCAAACGCGTGCGCGTACGCGGCCTGCACGCGCAGAACCGGGAAGCGGACGAAGCCCATGCCGGCCAGCGCGTGGCGCTGAATCTTGCCGGCGAGCGACTGGCCGTCGAGCAGATCCATCGCGGCGACTGGCTACTGCACCCCCTGCTGCATACCCCAACCCAACGCATCGATATCGACTTCAAGCTGCTGCCCGGCGAAGCCCACGAGCTCAAGCACTGGGCGCCGGTGCACGTGCATCTCGGCGCCCAGGACGTCACCGCGCGCGTCGCCCTGCTCGAAGATGCGAGCCTGGCGCCGGGCGAACACGCCTTTGCGCAGCTCCTGCTGAACGCACCGAGCCACGCCGTGCATGGCGATCGCATCGTCCTGCGCGATCAATCCGCCCAGCGCACCCTTGGTGGCGGCCGCGTGCTCGATCCGTACGCACCACCGCGCAATCGCCGCCGCGCCGCACGGCTGGAACAACTTCGCGCCCTCGACCAGCCGAGCCTGGAGCAGGCGTTGCCGCAACTGCTCGCCAGCGCCACCAACGGCATTGACCCACAAAGCCTGGCACGCCAGTTCAACCGCCCACGCGAAGGCTGGCAGCTGCCGCACGGCGTAGTGGAAGTCGGCACCCGGCTCGGCCCGCGCATGTTCGATCAGGCCCGCTGGAGCGAACTCGACACCACCCTGCTCGCGGCCCTGCAACGTTTTCACGAAGAACAACCCGACGAACTCGGCCCCGACCGCGACCGCCTGCGGCGCTACGCCCTGCCGCAGCTGGAACGACCGGTATTTATCGCCCTGCTGGAACAGGCACTGGCCGCCGGCCGCATCGAAACCAGCGGCCCGTGGCTGCACCGCCCCGATCACCGGGTGCGCCTGAGCGATGCGGAAGAAGGTTTGAAGGAACGCCTGTGGCCGCTGCTCGAAGCCGGCCAGTTCGACCCACCCTGGGTCCGCGACCTGGCCCGCGACCTCGGCGTCGACGAAACGCAGATGCGCAACCTGCTACGCAAACTCGCCCGCCTCGGCCTGCTGCAACAGGTGGTGAAAGATTTGTTCTACCCCGAGTTCACCATTCGCCAACTCGCGGGGCATGTACTGCAACTGGAAGCACAAAGCGGCGTGATCCGCGCCGCCGCCTTCCGCGACCGCATCCAGCTCGGCCGCAAACGCAGCATCCAACTGCTCGAACACTTCGACCGCATCGGCCTCACCCGCCGCTTCGGCAACGAACGCAAAGTCCGCCCCGACAGCGCCTTGGCGATCCAGTCAGCCCTGGGTTAGGCTGGTCGCCGCTTCCTCTTCGGCGTCTCGACAAGATAAGGAAGGCAATCGCACCCGGTGGTGCGGCCGGGCTTCAAATCCTGTTTAGCGTGAGTCATCAATGGACTACGTTGGTCAAAACCGGTGTTCTGCGAATTTTGAGCGACTCGTTGCGGTCTATGTTGGCGATTGATGGCCATAGCTTTCGACACTTTTTCGACACCATGAGAATGCTGCTAAACAGCTCAGCTGGTGCAATTGGTGCGACTAATGGCCAGCTTCTACAACCAGCCAAATGCTAAGCTCAACCATGATAGCAGCGCACCAATAGGTTTAATGCTATTAAGATACACCGGCCGATAGAAAATTAATTATAGACACAGCTTTAGGTGCTCTATGTTAAAGACTGTCAAGCCGTTTTTTTTTATGTTTCAAGCTGTAGAATGCGCCCAATTTTGCGCCTCCAGCTTCATGGAGGAAGGAGAGCAAGGTGAAAATCGTAGATTTTCATAAGTCCAAATGTGAAAGGGCATCATCTAAAAACCGCAACGGTTTAGATGCAAATGTTGTTGCATTTTCTTCGCTCAGAGAGCGAAAGAAAGAAGATGAACACAAAAAAGCATTGAATAATATTCTTGCCAGAGCACAAGAGCTGGATTGGTAAATAGTTACAACCTGCTCCTAAAAGGATGTTGAGCATGGCCAATGTAAGCACAGCTGCAAGAACACTCACCAGTCTTGGCAGCGCCAAGGGAGATATTCTAGAACGAGTCGAAGGGCGCCGTAGCGACGAAATAGTTGCTGCATTCTGTGGCGCGGTCGGATGTAATCTCTCAGATGTTATTAGAAACATGAGACACCAGTTCGAGGACTATGGATATGTCGTCGAACACATCAAAATTAGCGACATCATAAAGCAGCACTTCCAAGACAATCCTTTACCGCCTGACCTTGCATCAGAAGACCTTAGCTCCTTAACTGGAATCAAGCGCTATTCTGTCCTGCAAGACCTGGGTAATCACTTGCGGCAGAAACATGGAACGAGAGTCCTTGCAGCTCTCGCAATGTCTAGAATTGCCACGCATCGGAATATACAAACTAAAGACGGCAAGATAAAAGCCCCAAAAACTGTATACATCATAGATCAGCTCAAGCATCACCATGAGGTTGAGCTTTTCAGGCTTGTATACGAAGATCTATTTTATCTTATAGGGGTTTTCAGCCCCCAACGGGTTAGGTTCAATCATTTAACTAAGATTGAGCAAATGTCAGGCCCGGATGCGCTCTCCTTAATTGAGCGAGACAGAAACGAGTCTGCGTCAACGCACGGTCAAAAGCTTGAAAAAACTATTCAGCTTTCGGATTATTTTGTTTGCAACGGGCAAGATAACTCCTCTAACTTAGTTGAACCCGCTCAGCGTTTTTTAGGTTTAGTCCACGGAAAAAATGGCATAACCCCTACTAAAGATGAAGCGGGGATGTACGCGGCTTACTCTGCGTCGCTGAAATCTGCCTGCCTAAGCCGGCAAGTCGGCGCGGCCATCGCGAACAAGGATGGCAACATCATATCCGTTGGTTGGAACGATGTTCCACGGTCGGGCGGCGGGCTTTATACATCAGACTCTCCTAATGATCAGCGTTGCTTTCATCATCGTGGATTTTGCTACAACGACTTTCATAAAGATCGCCTCATTTCGAGCATCGTTGACATCGTAGGCGCGCAATTAAGCGTAACCCCGGAAATAAAAGACAAATTAGCTGATCTAATTCAGAAAGAAACCCGCGCCGGCTCCATTATCGAATATTCGCGAGCCATTCACGCAGAAATGGAAGCTATTTTGGGGCTAGCACGCGCTCAAGGTGGCTCGACTGAGTCCTCCACGCTATATACAACAACTTTCCCCTGTCACAATTGCGCCCGGCACATTATTGCTGCGGGAATAAAAAGAGTTGTTTATATCGAGCCCTACGAAAAAAGCCTAGCTTTAGATTTACATGATGACGCGATAACCCTCGAAGAAGGCCGTACTGATATGACCCTCTTTGAAAACTTTAGCGGTGTTTCTCCCGCACGCTATGCCTCGTTCTTCTTAGCAAAAGGCAAAAGAAAAGACGATAAAGGACATGCCGTAGATATAATTAAAGGCGACGCCAAACATATAGCAATCAAGTATCTCGACCCCTATCAAATGATCGAGACTAAGGTCGTAGCTGATACTTTAGAAAAAATGGCAGGATCTGAATTTAGTCCGCCCCATCCTGAAGACGACTTCACGCCTCCTGGTGCTGCCTAGGAAACGTTTTTTAGCTAGCTGGTTGAAAACCCAATGCTAATTTCTAGTATTTAGGTTTACGCTGGCTTTGCAATTTCGGCGTTCAATACTTCCTTCCCCACCAGGGCAGAAGTCGCTTATCCGTGACTCTTTGCCTACAACCACAATTTCTTTTTGGCGGGCTGGGATCGTTACAGCCGGCTCCGGGATAACCCGTGTGGCAGGAACGATATTCGCCGCCCCCTGGGGAACGTAGTTCTTGTCGTTGAATACGGTTTGCTTGGGTGGTGTCTCTGTCGTAGCAGCTTGGGGCTGGGGTGTTTGCGGCTGAGGCGTTGCACCTCTCGCGGCCACTTCTTCTACTACCCTGTCCCAATCCTTGGTCGCTGCTGGCTCTGCTCGCTTGATTTCGGCCACGGGGGCTGGCTTGGGTTGGATGCGCTTATCGGCGATGCCCTGGGCGGTGCCTTTGAGGAATGACGAACTCGCCATCTGTAGGCCGGCTAGCATGATCGCGGTGCCGATCAGCCCTGGTATCAGCCATGCTACGGCTCCCTTGCGCGGGCGCCTTCTGATGTAGTCCGGGGCGTCGTGCCATTCAGCCTTCATATCTCCCTCTCCCTGTCCTTCGGGCGTACCAGCGCCTAGTCACTTCCTTGGTGATCGCTATCCCGCGTCTTGACCGGTCAAGTTTCGGTTGGCCTCGTCGTAATCGGGACTCGTCTGCCCGCACTCCGGAGCGATCTCACCGCTTGCGACCCATAAGGCGTACTGCGGATAGAGCTTCACCAGGACCTCGACCTCCTCTGTACTCAACCGCGCCTTCTTGTGGCGTAGGTTTTTCCATCGGCTGTAGTTGATCTCCGACTTGCGGACCAGATCGTCTAGGCCAGCCTTATAGATCAGAGCAATAGCTCTATCCTGCATCGATTCCATAAAGGTCTAAGAATCTCTGAGTTCACTATTTGAACTCTAGGAATACACTGTTATTCTTTGCCTGTCAGTTCACTATTTACACTCTAAAGCTGCACTGACGTAGCCCTATAAAGACCAACATAGTGCAACAAAGGCCAAGGACATGGAAGGAAACCTACCGCCGATAGACCTGCTCAACGCGCCCCCTGTCATGCCGTGGCGCCAGTTCGCGGACTGGATTCGCATGAATGATGAACACGACGTGGTGTGGGGCTGGATTCGCAACGGCTACATCCCGTCGCACAAGGTTGGCAAGTACGTGATGGTCAACGTGGCGCTGCTGGTTAAGCAGCTCATGGAAAAGGAGTGGGACTCATGATCCGCGCCGCCTACGGAAAGCCAGGGGAAGGGATGACCTATGTCGAAGCTGACCAGCTATCAACGCCTTCCGCACGCCCAGGACTGCGACTGCTCTGTCTGCTGGTCCAGACGCGAAATGGCGAAACACGCTCCCTCCCCGTCCACACGCTGCGCCCAATGCCGCCCCGCCTCTGCGCGGCCGATTCGCACGCTGCAAATGGGCCGCGTCGGTGGTGCCTGGAAGCCTCTGGTCTCGGAGTGGACAGTGGAACCGGCCTTTATCTGCGAGAAGCACACGCCGCCCGACCGCCCCACGAAGTGGTGGAGCGTTATCTACGACTCGGGCAAGCCCACGCCCTACGTACCGATTCACGAACCGTTCGAACTGGTGGGCTAAAGCCAACCGCCCCCGCCGAAGCCGAACAGGTCCAGGGCCGCGCTCCCGGCTCGTCGGATCACGCTTCACCGATCCGGCGAACGGAAGCACGGGCGCAGCGCACCCTTGACCCGGCACAAACCGAAACAGCCTCCGCTCGTGAGTGTGGGGCAGCTTCACCGCCCCGCGCTCCCGAGCCCTCGGCGGCAAGAGTGGGATGACAAGGGCAAAGCCCTTGGTGTTAACCAACTAGAGAACACGCACAACGCGACGTTTTAACCGGTAGGCCAAGTAACAGATCACCTCGGCGAACTTGCGAGTTCACCGGTTCGGGATCGCTCGGCCTGCAGAAAGCAAAGCAGCGCAATAAAGCGCAACTAGAGAGAGGAAACACAAATGGCACGTTCGATCATGGAAGTTGCATTTCTCAGCGCCGAGAAAGTCGAGTTCGACAACGTGAAGCTGGTGAAGCTGTTTGTTGGTGACGAGCCAGACGGCAAGCGTGACCTCGGCATTTCCATCCTGTCGATGAATGTCTCCGAAGAAGCCCTGGACGAAGTGTGGTCCGCCTGCGAAAGCCTCGATGTGCTTGAGCCGATCCGCGTCACCACCGAGATCGAGCGAGGCTCCAAGAACGCCGGCAAGTTCATCGTCCTGCACGTTGAGCCTGTGAAAGCCGCCGCTGCTCAAGCCACCAAGCCGACCCAGCAACCGACCCCAACCGCCAAGCCAGCCGGCACCCAGCCGGAACCGGCGAAGGCCAACTAACCGGGAGGGGCGGCCATGCTGATTGATGACCGGGTGTACTGCGACTGCTGCGGAAACGACATGGGCAAGCTCATGGCGCTGCCCGCGCCGCAAAGCGACCTGCTGCCCGACCTCAGCCTGCCGCCCCATTTCGCCGTCTGCCCTGACTGCGAACCCTCCGAACAAACCACCGACCTCGAGCAGGCCGGCGAATGAATTTCCTCGCCTGTGACGGTGACTGGCTACAAGGCGCCGATGGCTCGCCCATCTGCTCCGGCTCGCTGGTCGCCCTCACGGTCGAGGAAATGCAAAGCCTCTACGGCTCTGCACTGACCTGGGACCAAGTCTCCGAGCTGCAAGGCGAAGCGATTGTTCTGTTCGCCACCGTGTTCGGCTTCCTGGTCCTGAAAAAAGCCCTGAAACAGTGAGGTATCACCCATGCAACTGAACAAGCACTTCATCAAGAAAATCGGCGTTGGCGCTGCTGTCGCGCTCTCCACCCTGGCCGGCTCCGTCTACGCGGCAGTCCCGGCCGAAGCCACCGCGGCGCTGGATACCGCCGGCACCGACGTCGGCACCATCGGCTGGGCGGTGTTCGCCGTGATCATCGCCGCGATGGCGTTCAAGTACATGCGCCGCGCCCTGTAACCGGGGTTTTGCGCACTGCATGTGCCGAAGCAAACAAACCCCGCTCCGGCGGGGTTTTCTCTTCCAGGGAAACGCCAATGAGCTACGAACTGTACGTCCTGATCCTCACCACCCTGGCGTTTTATCTCGTGTTTTTTGGGCGGGTGTGATTATGAAAAGGATTTTTGCGGTTTTTTTGCCTTTGCTGCTCTGGCACTTGTCCGCTAGCGCCGAAGATTATTATTGGACCATTCAATTTCCGGACCCGCTAATAAGATATTCCAGCGGTGTCGCCGCCTGTAATGCAAACCATGCCTACTACAAGCAACTAAACTCCGGGCAATATGTTTCGTTTGAGCAGGAGATTGAAAAAGGTACGGCGTCTTTTACCTGTCGTACATATGGATTAAATATCAATCCCTATTCCGGGAAGCTTGAGCGTTACGGTTCTTGGTACAACGCAGCAGCTAGACGCGGCGATTCTTGCGCCCCTGATTCCACTTACGACCCTTCGACTGGCGAGTGTGTCGCCCCTGAACCCGACCAGTGCGCCACCGCAACCGGCGAGTTCGTCCACGAGTACAACGCCGGCTCGCTGGATCCGTCCGTTCCGCCTTCCCTGCCGCCGTCCTCCATCTGCGAAAGCGGCTGCCTCTACAACCGCACCGCCACGGTCAAAGGCTGCAACCGCTTTCTGGAAGACACCACCGGCAAGGACCTGAACTCCGTTTATTGCAAGGTGGTTTACCAAGGCGCCGGATCTCAATGCACCTCAAACAGCCCACCTCCCGGCAGTGTCTTTGATCAGCCACCGTCCAAGCCCCCGGCCGACAGCACACCGCAATTCACCAGCGAAAGCCAATGCGGTGACTGGGTGACCAACGCGGACGGCTCGCAATCGCGCAACTGCACCAGTAGCGAAAAGCTGAAAGAGCCCGGCCAGCTCAATTGCGACAACGCCGGGGATTACCTGCACTGCACCACCGGCAAGCCCGCGCCACGGCTTGAAGACACTACAAAAACCGAGGAAACCACCAAGACCACCAATCCGGACGGCTCCACGAAGACGGAAACCAACACCACCACCGACAAGACCGTCTGCGTTGGCACCAAGCCCTGTACCTCCACCACGGCTGAAGAAAAGTCCACCTCTGGCACCAACCCTGATGGCACTCCAGGCGATGAGAGCAAGGAATGCAAAGGGTCTGGCTGTAAGGAAAGCCAGGAGGGTGAAGAAGACGGCGAAGAAGGCCCGGAGCGTTTGGCTTCTGCCGGCTCCTGCGATGCGGCGTTCTCGTGCAGTGGTGACCCTATTGATTGCGAAGTGCTCCGGCAGCAGAAGGAACAGCTTTGCCTTGCTGAGGAAATGGCCGATTTCCCCAAACAGCAGTCCGCCATCGAGGCGGCTGTTACCGGTGACCGATTCCAGCTGGATGAAGGTAACGGCGTCATCGACGTGCCTTCGTTCATCAACCAGGGCACCCGCTTTCTGCCGTCCGCCTGTCCCGCCGCCGAGAGCTTCAGCCTGACCACAGCAGGCGGTCGCACTTTCCAGCTCAGCTACGAACCGCTTTGCCGCGCCGCCAGTGACCTGAGCGGCCTCTTCGTGGCCGTGGCCACCGTTCTTGCCGCCCTGTATGTGGGCCGCGCCGTAGGAGGTCAGTGATGCAGTTTCTATTCATCGTCCAGATGCTCGTGATCATCGTCGGGCCGCTGGTGAAGATGGTGCTGAAGATGATCGGTTTCGGTTTTGTCTCCTACATGGGCTTCAACCTCATCATTGGCCAGGCGCAGGACTACCTGTTCGGGCTGATGGGCGATGTCGGGCCGGTCATCCAAGGGATTCTCGGACTGGCGAAGTTCGATGTGGTGGTGAACCTGTATTTCGCCGCGATCTCCACGCGCTTCATCCTCGCCGGCATCGACAAGGCCACCGACCGCAAACGTAATCAGGTCTGGCATAAGCCGGGCGGCACCTCTATCGACGCATAAGGAGGCGCCGTCATGCTCGTTATCCGCACCGGCAAGCCCGGCCATGGCAAGACCCTGAACACCATCCGCGAGGTCGACCAGAAGGCTCACGCCGAAGGCCGGGTCGTCTACTTCCATAACATCAACGGTCTCAAGCCCGATCAGCTGCAAGCGCAGTGGTTCGAGTTCGAAGATCCCGAGAAGTGGTTCGAGCTGCCCAACGATTCGATCATCGTGGTCGACGAAGCGCAGGGCTGGTTTGGCTCGCGCGATCCCAGGGCGCGGCCACCGGAGCACATCACCCGCTTCGAGACCATGCGCCACCAGGGCCACGAAGTGCACCTCGTCACACAGGACCCGCGCTATCTCGATGTGCATCTGCGCCGGCTGTGTAACACCCACATTCACTACTGGCGCGTCTTCAAGTCCGCCCAGCTGCTGCGCTTCGAGTCGGAAGTCGTCGTAGAAAAGGTCGAGCTGAAAACCAGCTTCAAGGATGCTGACAAGAAGTCACTGCGCCTGGATAAGCGCTACTTCGGTGCCTACACCAGCAGCAACGCCAAGCACCACTTTCAGGCCAAGGTGCCGACCAAGTTCATCTTGGCCATCTGCGTGCTGGTCGGTGCCGGCATCCTCGTTTATCGCGCCTATGAACGCTATGCAGCCGAAAAAGCTCAAGCCGCGACGGCTACCAGCGCGCCGGCCGGGAGCATGGTCGATCAAGTGAGGGATACGGTCGGCGCATTCATCAAGCCGGTAGGCGAGGCGAAAACCGATGCGCCGGAAAGCGCCGCCAGCTACATCGGGCGGCGCGTGCCTCGGATACCGCAAGTCCCATCGTCGGCGCCGATCTACGACGAGCTTACGCGGCCCGTGTCGTTTCCCCGACTCTACTGCATGTCCAGCACGGACCCTGCGACCTATGCCCGCGAGTTCGGGCGAATGGCGCATGCGGTAGTCAACGGCACGCCCACCGTCTGCCAGTGCTACACGCAGCAGAGCACGCGGGTCGAAACCGACTTCGCATTCTGCATGCGCGTGGTCGAAAACGGCTTCTTCGATCCGACCCTTCCTGATCGCTCCGCTGGCGAGCGAACGCAGCAAGTCCAGAACAGCCAGCCTCCGGCAATGCAGGGGCCACGCCCTGGACCAGCACAGCCAGCCAGTGGCACGAACATGACTGTCGTGCCGTACCAGAAGGGGCAATTCCTGTGGTGATGACCGTCAGCGCGCGTGCGCTCCGCGCTCTTTGCACGCACGGCGAGGCACGAGCCGGCGTGCAAACGCGCGCGCTGACGTCCCTGTAACACGTCAGATAGATCGAGTTGAAACCGTCCGTTATTGGACATTGTTGGAGATTCAAGAATGAGCGTTAAAGACCAAGCAAGACTGGACCACATCACGGGCAATCCGACCAAGCGTGGACGGTTGTTCGTTGACCCTGGTACTGCGGCAATCACCGATCTGTCGAAGGTCCGTCTGCTGCGTTGCGGCGTCGATACGGTTCGCCAGTTGTATCGCGGGCTGATCCGTCCAGAGATCATGGCGCTGTTCGAGAAAACGGGCGCGATGGTGGAGTTTGCTGGCGAAGTCTGGCACTCGGGACGGGTTGGCCGGGACTCTGGCTACCAATACAAGCTCCAGAACGCTGACCTTGGGTTCATCCTGCTCATCAAGAATTTCAACGCCAAGCTGGAGAACATCGGGCCGCACCTGAAAATCGAGGTGTCGCCGCACGCCATCGACGCGCTGTCGCCTGAGCGTCTGCAAGAGCGGATGGATTACTACGCGGCGGCAGTCATGACCAACCGCGAACGTAACCAGTGCGCCGTCCATTTGGCGTTGGACCTCCAGGGCTGGAAGCCTCCAGTCGATCTGGTAGCCCGCCTGCACTGCCGCGCGCGAACGCATCGCGATATTTCCGGAATCAAGGAAATTCAGTGGGCCACCAAGTCCAGTGTTTACGGTCGGGGCGAAACGTCCATGTTCGGCTCGGCCAGCGGCGTGCAGCTCTGCATCTACAACAAGACCGAGCAGGCCCGCGCAACCGACAAGCTCGACTACTGGGAAAGCGTGTGGCGTCGCCGTGACTCCTTCGACCCGACCGACCCTGACAACTACGATCCAGGCGCTGACGTGTGGCGCGTTGAGTTGCGCTATCACCACTCGGTCATCCAGCAGTTCGCCAGCGGCTCGATCAGTGCGAAGACCGGTGAGGCCATCGATACGGATTCGTTTTCGGCCTTCTCGGCTCATCTGGACGGCCTGTGGCGCTATGGCCTGAGCCAATTCAAGCTGATCGCCCGCCCCGGCTATTACGAGCCGATCTGGACGCTAATGCGTGATGACGCGAGGGTCGATCTACCGGTCGATTCCCTGGTCGAGGAAACGGAGTACAAGCGCTATTACAAGACCTCAAGGGGCTTCTCGGGCAAGAACGTCGAGCTGTTCCTGGGAAACTTCGTAAGCCTGCTGGCACGGGAGCGAGTGGGCGCTAAGACCGCATTTGATCGATTGAAGCAATGGGAATGCTGGCCAGTGATCCGCGACCACTACGCCGCCAAGGACATGAGCGAGCGCGACCTCTACAAGCACATCAAGAACCTGTTACAGGAACGACACGTGCGATGGGGGCGTGCCGTCTGATGGCGATACTGGCACTGCCTGACGGTCGCTGGCGGGTCGATGTTGAACCGATCAAGGGCAAGCGATTCCGCAAGACCTTCAAGACCAAGGGCGAAGCCCAGCGGTTCGAGGCTACCTGTCGATCCAAGCTGATCGAAAGCCCGCAATGGTCACCAAAACCGAAGGATCGTCGTCGCCTGTCTCAACTGGTGGACTGCTGGGGGCGTCTGCACGGTCAGTCGCTGTCCGACTATGAGGGTCGGCGCGTCATCATGGATCGCATGGTCGAACGCCTGAAAGACCCTGTCGCCATAGCCTTCACTGCTACCGATTTCGCGGAGTACCGCGCCAAGCGCCTCTCGTCCGGCATCAGCCCGAAAACGCTGAACAATGAGCTGTCTTACCTGCGGGCCATGTTCAATGAGCTACGGCGACTTGGTGAGATCGAGTTCGAGAATCCGCTTTCGATGCTCAGGGCGATTCGTGTGCAGGAAAGGGAACTGTCCTGCCTCGACAGCCATCAGATCGAACGGCTGTTCCAGGTACTGCGCAGCATGGTTCACCCACACGTGGAGCTGATCGCCACGATCTGTCTGGTGACCGGTTGCCGATGGGGTGAAGCGCAAGGGCTCACGATCAGTCGGGTGGGCGATGGCATGCTCCAGTTTGTGAACACGAAGTCGAAGCGTCGCCGTGTGGTGCCGATCGATCAGAAGCTAGCGGAGCGGATACGCCAGCACCTTCGGCAACACGGTGCGTTCACCAACTGCCGGGATCGGTTCGATGAAGCTGTGGTGCGTGCGGGGCTGGGTCTACCTGCGGGACAAAAGTCGCATGTGTTGCGGCATACCTTCGCCTCACACTTCATCGCGAACGGTGGCAATATCCTGACCTTGCAGAAGATACTCGGGCACTCGTCCCTGGCGATGACAATGCGGTACGCGCACCTTGCGCCCGATCATCTGCAAGACGTGTTAGCGTTTGGGCCTGCTAGGGATTTTCGACACTTCTTCGACACTCCCGCCTCTGAGCGACAGTCGGGGCAGGAAATTCCTTTGTAAATCAATAAGGAAGGCAATCGCACCCGGTGGTGCGGCCGGGCTTCAAACCCGGTTGGGGACGGCAGCCGTTCCCGGGTGAGTTCGACTCTCACTGCCTTCCGCCATTTCGACTCACACGCCCGACTCCCAAACCCTCGACACCTACCCCGCGACAGCCCGTCCCACCTCGCAATATCAAAAAGCCATCGCACTTCAACGCGAAGCGCGTCACAATCGCGGCTTTTCTTTCCAGGGATAGGAGAGACGTCGTGGGTAACTCGCCAGACGAGCGCCGTGCGTTGCACGCGCTGCGTGACCATATCGATTGCCTACTGGCCGAAGGAGCGTCCGTTGTCGGTCGCGACCCGGTGCAGCTGAGTTTTCAGGGCCGGACGTTGACGGTGCAGCACGGGATACTGCTCAACGAGAACGGCCATCAGGACCTGATCGAGACGCTTGCCGAGCTGGAGTGGACGAACAAGCGCACTCGCGATCTAGCCATCGATATCTGCATCCGCCAGCTAGACCATGCGATCAAGGCGAGCTGCTTCGACGCGCTGGAAAGCTCAAAGCCCGACAAGCCCTGACAGGCCAAGCGCAACGCGGTGATTCTCTTTGCGCGGTGTGTGGGATGGCTGCAGTCTTCTACCGCGCTTCCAGTACCGCTACTTCCACTGCAACGCCTGCACATGGGCGTTGGCTGGGTCGAAGTTGTCCAGCCGCATACGTTCGGCGATGGCGGCTTCGGCGGCCTTGCCCAGCGGGAACTCCTCGCGCACGGCGCCCCAGTCTTCCGGCCTCAGGCGGACCAGCCAGCCATCACCGTAACAATCCTGATTGATCAGCGCCGGCCGCTCGAGTAGCGCTTCGTTGACGGCCAGCAGCTCACCGGCGAGGGGGCTGCGCGCTGAGGATGCGGCCTTGGCGAACTCGACCACACCGAAGCTGCGCTCGCGCTCGATACGGGCGCCGACGCGTTTGGGAGTGAAGGCGAATATCTGGCCGTAGAGTGCGCAGCCGTAGGCGGTCAGGCCAAGGGTGACACTGCCATCTACCTCTTCACGCAGCCACAGACTGTGCTCCGGCGCGTAACGCAGCGCGTCGGGGAAGTCGAGACCCTGCACATTCATAACGTCAGCACCCGGTCGTACTCGAGGATCATCTGCGCCAGCTCGCCGCCGCTGGAAATTTCGTCCAGTTCGGCGATCAGCGTCGCAGGGTCGACCTGCACGCCCGGCTGCCGGCACATCAGCAGGCGCGCGCCGGCCTGCTTGGCGTTGCGGATGAAGTGCAGTACCGGCTCGCCGCCTTCCACCGCGCGCAGCGATTCGGCCACCTCGCGCCGCGCCAGCTGCACACCCTCGCCGGTGAGATAAAGGGTTACTTCGGCGTCCATGCAGGCCAACAGCGTGGCGATATGAAAAGGCGCGGCGCAGCGCGCCGGTGTGCTGCGGCCGCTGGCGACAAGGATCAGCACGCGTTGTGAACCGTTGTGTTCCATAAGCCCTCATGCCCAAGCCGGCGAGCTAAGTCGTCATAAGCACGTTCGCCGTCGTTCGAACCATAGCGCGAAACTATCATCACCATAGCCTACAGTTCTGTATTGATGGTCTAGGATTTTCACGGATGCACTAAAAGGAGATGGAGCATGCTGGCGACATTGCTACCGGCCCTGAAAGAACTCGCCTTGCCGCTGAAGCTGCAACTGTGGGACGGCAAAGAGATCGACATCGGGCCCGCCCCCTGCGTCACCTTGGTTATCAAGGACCCGAACCTGGTAACCCGATTGGCGCAGCCGAGCCTGGTCGTGTTCGGTGCGGCCTACGTCGAGGGGCAGATCGACCTGCTCGGGCCGGTGCATGAGGTGATCCGCATCGGCGATGTGATCACCCGGGCGCTGGGCGAGGACGACTTTCCGCTGCCGTCACGCGAGGCGCACGACAAGACGACCGATGCAGAAGCCATTTCCTATCACTACGACCTGTCCAACGATTTCTACCGGCTCTGGCTGGACAAGGACATGGTCTATTCCTGCGCCTATTTCGAAACCGGCAGCGAGGACCTCGAGCAGGCGCAGCAGGCCAAGCTGCGCCACCTGTGCCGCAAGCTGCGGCTCAAGCCAGGCGAGCGTCTGCTGGATGTCGGCTGCGGCTGGGGCGGCCTGGCTCGCTACGCCGCGCGTGAGTTCGGCGCGAAGGTTTTCGGCATCACCCTCAGCCGCGAACAGCTCGAGCTGGCGCGCGAACGGGTAGCCGCCGAAGGCCTGCAAAAGCAGATCACCCTGGAGCTGATGGACTATCGCGATCTGCCGCAGGATGGCCGTTTCGACAAGGTCGTCAGCGTCGGCATGTTCGAGCATGTCGGCCACGCCAACCTGTCGCTGTACTGCCAGCGGCTGTTCGACGCCGTGCGCCCGGGCGGGCTGGTGATGAACCACGGCATCACCGCCCGACACATCGACGGCCGCCCGGTCGGGCACGGTGCGGGCGAGTTTATTGACCGCTACGTATTCCCCCACGGCGAACTGCCGCATCTGGTGAACATCAGCAGCTGCATCAGCGAGGCCGGGCTGGAAATCGTCGATGTGGAAAGCCTGCGCCTGCACTACGCGCGCACGCTGGACTTCTGGAGTGAGCGGCTGGAAGCGCAGCTGGAGCAGGCAAAACAGATGGTCCCCGAACGCGCGCTGCGCATCTGGCGCCTCTATCTGGCCGGTTGCGCCTACGGCTTCCGCCACAACTGGATCAACCTGCACCAGATCCTCGCCAGCAAGCCGCTGGCGGATGGCTCCCACGAGCTGCCGTGGAGTCGGGCGGACCTTTATAGCTGACTGCCGCCGCGCCCGGGACGGGGGGGCGCAGCGGATAGCGATCAGCGCAGCAACAGCAGCGGCGTCGAGGTGGTGCGGATCATGTTGGTGGTGGTGCTGCCAACGAAGAACTGGCGAATGCGCGAGTGCCCGTAGGCGCCCATCACCAGCAGGTCGATACCGTGCTCGGCCTGATAGGCATGCAGGGTCGGCTCGACTTCACCGGCACGAATGGCGATTTCCACGTTGAAGCCGGCGGCGGTCAGCACGCCACGGGCATTTTCCAGCTGCGCCTGGTTGTCGGCGGTGTCCGCCGCGACCATCACCAGATGAATCGGCATGTCCTTGAACAGCGGGCTGCCGGCGAGCATCTCCACACCCTTGCGGCTGGTGGCGCTGCCGTCGAAGGCGAGCATCACGCTTTGCGGTTCGCTGAAATCGCCAGGGGCAACCAAGATCGGCCGCTGCATGGTGCGGATGACGTTTTCCAGCTGGCTGCCGATGTGCTGGATGGCGTCGCCGCTGTCCTCGCCCTGGCGACCGATGACCAGCAGGCGCGTCTCGCTTTGCAGATCACGCAGGGATTCGACCAGATCACCGTGGCGCTGCCGGCACTCGGGCTGGGCGACGCCGGCGGAGATCGCCCGCTGGCGTGCCGAATCGAGCATCATCCGGCCCTCTTCCAGCGCCAGCTTGGCGCGCTTCTCGTCCAGCGTCGCCAGTTCCTGCAGGAGGAATTCACGGCTGCCGAGGCCAATGATGCCGCTCAGGTCGCCCGACACCGGATACTGCTGGCGGTCGAGCACATGCAGCAGCGTCAGGGGCGCGTCCAGGCGCTTGCTGGCCCAGGCCGAATAGTCGCAAACCGCCGCAGCCTGCGGTGATCCGTCGATACACGCCATTACGTGGGTCATTGTCGTTCTCCTGGTCAGTGGCTCATGAGCTTGTCGATGGCCTCGGGTTTGTCATGCACACCGAAGCGGTCGACGATGGTGGCGCTGGCTTCGTTCAGACCCAGCACTTCGACCTCGGTGCCTTCGCGGCGGAACTTGATGACCACCTTGTCCAGCGCCGCCACGGCAGTGATGTCCCAGAAATGTGCGCGGGACAGGTCGATGGTGACCTTGCCGAGCGCTTCCTTGAAATCGAACGCACCGGTGAATTTATCCGATGAGCTGAAGAATACCTGCCCGATGACCTTGTAGGTGCGCTGATTGCCGGTGGCGTCTAGCTCCGAGCCGATGTGCAGGTAATGGCCGACCTTGTTGGCAAAGAACATCGCCGCCAGCAGCACGCCCGCCAGAACACCGTAGGCCAGGTTGTGAGTGAAGACCACCACCACCACGGTGACGACCATGACGATGTTGGTGGAAAGCGGATAGCGCTTGAGGTTGCGCAGCGAATCCCAGCTGAAGGTGCCGATCGACACCATGATCATCACCGCAACCAGCGCGGCCATGGGGATCTGCCCGACCCAATCGCTGAGGAACACCACCATTAGCAACAGCACCACGCCGGCGATCAGCGTCGACAGGCGGGTACGGCCGCCGGATTTCACGTTGATCACCGACTGGCCGATCATCGCGCAGCCGGCCATGCCGCCGAACAGGCCGGAGACGATGTTGGAAACGCCCTGCCCTTTGCATTCGCGGTTCTTGTCGCTGGAGGTGTCAGTGAGGTCGTCGACGATGGTCGCGGTCATCAGCGATTCGAGCAGGCCGACCACCGCCAGCGCGGCGGAATACGGAAAGATGATCGCCAGGGTTTCGAAGGTCAGCGGCACTTCCGGCCAGAGGAAGACCGGCAGCGTGTCGGGCAGGTCGCCCATGTCGGCGACGGTGCGGATATCCAGGCCGAAGTAGACGGCCACCGCAGTCATCGAGAGGATGCAGACCAGCGGCGAGGGAATGACCTTGCCGAGCTTCGGCACATAGGGGAACAGGTAGATGATGCCCAGGCCCGCAGCGGTCATGGCGTAGACGTGCCAGGTGACGTTCGTCAGCTCCGGCAGCTGCGCCATGAAGATCAGGATCGCCAGCGCGTTGACGAAGCCGGTGACTACCGAGCGCGAGACGAAGCGCATCAGCGAGCCGAGGCGCAGATAGCCGGCGCCGATCTGCAGCAGGCCGCAGAGCAACGTCGCCGCCAGCAGGTACTGCAGGCCGTGCTCGCGCACCAGCGTCACCATCAGCAGCGCCATCGCACCGGTGGCCGCGGAAATCATCCCCGGGCGGCCGCCGACGAAAGCGATCACCACGGCGATACAGAAGGAGGCGTACAGGCCGACCCGCGGATCGACCCCGGCGATGATGGAGAAGGCAATGGCTTCGGGAATCAGCGCCAGCGCGACGACGAGGCCGGACAGCACATCGCCGCGGATATTGGAGAACCAGTTTTGTTTGATCGATTGCAGCATCGGACTATCCAGAGCAAAAGCACCACCATGCAGACCACGGGCGGCCGGCAGCGATACAAGGCGAGTTTTTTGGTGTGATTGATTCGGCTGTCAGTCGACGAAACGCACGGACAGCAGCGTACGACCGCCCCATGACAGGCAGTCGCAAAGTGACGCGAGGGGGCGGAGCGCTATGGCGGACTAGGCAGCCAGGTCATGGGCATCAGGAGCTCTTTTCTGAGCGACTCGCCGCGCGAGCCGCGTTTGGGGGGCGACATTCTAGTCGCATGGCCCCGGTTTTACGACCGCCAATCTAGGTCCAGAGCGCATCGAGGTTGGTGAAGCCCCAGGCAGCGGGGTCTTCGCGGCCGACGATGCGGTCGCCGCACTGCGGATTGGACAGGTCCATTTCCACCGGGACGATAGCCGCGCGGGCGCGTGTGGAATAGAACAGCTTCACGCGCGGCGCCGTCAGCTGCTGCGGGTGATGCTCGGTCACCACGCCCAGCCGCCCCGACTGCAGCCGCACCAGCGAGCCCAATGGATAGATGCCCACCGTACGCACGAAGGCATGCAGCAGCTGGGTATCGAAATGCCCGTGCCACTGCGCCATGCGTGCCAGCGAACCGGACGCATCCCAGGCCGTCTTGTACGGGCGGTTCGAGGTGATGGCGTCATACACGTCGCAGATCGCCCCCATGCGCGCCAACCGGCTGATCTGCTCGCCCTCCAGCCGGTGCGGATAACCGGTGCCGTTCACCTTTTCATGGTGATGCAGGCAGACATCCAGCACCGCATCGGACACCGCGGTCTGCGCCGCCAGCAACATGGCGTGTCCGCGCTCGGGGTGGCTGCGCATGACCATGTATTCATCATCGCTGAGCTTGCCGGGTTTGTTCAGCACATCCAGCGGCATGGCCATCTTGCCGATGTCGTGCAGCAGCCCGGCCATGCCGGCCTCGTGCACCTGGTCTTCGGGCAGCCCGAGCTGACGTGCCAGCGCCACCATCAGCGCGCAGACCGCCACCGAGTGCATGTAGGTGTATTCGTCCTTGGTCTTCAGCCGCGCCAGGCTGAGCAATGCCGAGCCGTTGCGCGCGAGGGAGGCGGAAATCTGTTCCACCAGCGGCTGACACTGCTGTGGATCGACGGCTTTGCCGAGCCGCGCCTCGTTGAACAGCAAGGTGACCTGCTCTCTGGAGCGCTTGAGCAGCGCGGTGGCGCGCTGCATTTCCTCCCTGGCGCTGCACTGCTGTGTTGGCGGGGTGACGGAAATCGACACGACGGGGATGGTGTCAGCCCCGAGGAGCGGAGCCTCTGCCGCCGGCGGCGTTGCCGTCTCCACATCGACACCCCTGCCCGCATCGATCCAGACGGCCTTGATACCACTGGCGTGCAGCGCTTGCAGGTCAGCGGGGTCGGTCAGCAGAAACTTGCTGCGCCAGAACGGATGGTCGAACCAGCTGCCCTCCAGCGCGTGTACGTACATGCCGAAGCGCAATTGGCTGACAAGGACTTTTCTAAGCAAGGCTGACCTCGACTGAATGGAGCGGCCAGGCCGTTCCGTACCAGCGATCCCTGCTGAAATTGAAGGTAACCCCCGCAGTATATGTGTGATGGCATATTGCCTCCACAGCGCCAGATCACGACTTTGGTGCTACGCCGCGCCCCGGCAATGCACCATGTGCGCTGGCTATCGCTTACCATCGGCGCGTCCCGTCGCGAGCGCCATCATGCCTGCCCTGCCCAACCGCCTGCGTGTAACCCTGATCGTTGCGCTGATACTCGTCGGCCTGCTGCTGAGCATGCACTGGGCCGGGCGCCTGGCCGAACAACGCGCCTGGGCCGAGCGCAGTCAGGAGTCCCAGGGCCAGCTTGAACTCTATGCCCAGGCAATCCATACCCAGGTCGAGCGCTTCCGCTCGGTGCCAGCATTGCTGGCGCTGGACAGCGACATCCAGGGGCTCCTTGCCGACCCGGGCAACCGTGCCTTGCGCCGCGAACTGAACCAGCGCCTGGAACAGCAGAACCACGCCGCCGGGTCCTCGGTGCTGTACCTGCTCGACCGCAACGGCGAGACCATCGCCGCCAGCAACTGGCGCGACTGGAGCAGCTTCGTCGGCAACAACTACGCCTTCCGCCCGTACTTTCGCGATGCCGTAGCCCATGACAGCGGGCGTTATTTCGCGGTCGGCGTCACCACCGGAATTCCCGGCTATTTCCTCTCCAGTTCGGTGAAGAGCGCCACCGGCGAAGTGCTTGGCGTGCTGGTGGTCAAGTTGGAGCTGGAAGACATGCAGCGCGACTGGGTCGGCCAGCCAGGCATTCTGCTGATCGCCGATTCGCTGGATATCGTCATTCTCACCAACCGCCCGGCCTGGCGCTTCCGCTACCTGCGGCCGCTGAGCGACGAGGTGCGCAGCCGCCTGATCGATGTGCGCCGCTATGCCGAGCAAACCCTGCAGCCGTTGCAGAGCAGCCGCGTGCAACAACTTTCCGAAAGCAGCGAGCGGCGTCTGGTGGATGGCCCGGACGGCCGCCGCGAGTACCTCTGGCAACGCCTGGCACTGCCAGAAGAAGACTGGACGCTACACCTGCTGCACGATCCGCAGATGGTCGTCGCCAGCGTGCGCAGCTACCGCCTGGCCGCGGCCGGGGTGTGGATGACCCTCGCCTTCCTGCTGCTCTACCTGGCGCAGCGGCGCAAGACGCGGCGCGTGGAAATGCGCAGCCGCAGCGAACTGGAACATCTGGTGCACGAGCGCACCCGCGAGCTGCACACCGCCCAGGACGAGCTGGTGCATGCCGCGCGCATGGCCGCGCTGGGGCAGATGTCTGCCGCCCTCGCCCATGAGATCAACCAGCCGCTGACGGCGCTGCGCATGCAGCTCGCCAGTCTGCGTCTGCTGCTCGACAGCGGCCGCGACGGCGAGGTGCGCGAAGGCCTCGGGCATGTCGAAGGCCTGCTCGAACGCATGGCGGCACTCACCGGTCATCTGAAGACCTTTGCCCGCAAGAGCCCGGCCGGGCTGCGCCAGCGCCTGAGCCTGGCCGAGGTACTGGAGCAGGCCCTGCAGCTGCTGTCGCCACGCATTCGCAGCGAGCAGGTCGAGGTGTTCCGCCAGGTCCCAGCCGAAGCCATGGTCAGTGGCGATGCCATCCGCCTCGAGCAGGTGCTGATCAATCTGCTGCACAACGCGCTGGATGCCATGGCCGGACGTCCGCAACGCCGCCTGCGCATTCTTTGTCAGCTCAACGGCGACAGCTGGCAGCTCAGCGTCGGCGACAACGGTGGCGGTATCGCCAGCGAGCATCTGGATCAGGTGTTCGAGCCGTTCTTCACCACCAAACCGGTCGGCCAGGGCCTCGGCCTTGGTCTGGCGGTGTCCTACGGCATCGTCCGTGACATGGGCGGCACACTGGAAGTCAGCAACGACGCGCACGGCGCGGTGTTCACCCTTACGCTGCTGGCTGTCGAAGGGCACGCCGCCGAGTAAACTGCCACGACGCGACCGCGAGGAGCAGGCAATGAGCGGGCAGGTAATCTTCATCGACGACGAGGCGGCGATCCGCCAGGCCGTGCAGCAGTGGCTGGAGCTGTCCGGCTTTCAGGTGCGCACCTTCTCCCGCGCCCGCGAGGCGCTGACGGCGCTGGATCGGGACTTTCCCGGCGTGCTGATCAGCGACGTGCGCATGCCCGATCTCGATGGCCTCGGCCTGCTCGAACAGCTGGTGGCGCTGGACGCCGACCTGCCGGTGATCATGGTCACCGGCCACGGCGACGTGCCCATGGCGGTGCAGGCGCTGCGCCAGGGCGCCTACGACTTCATCGAAAAGCCCTTCACCCCCGAACGCCTGCTCGACAGCGTGCGCCGCGCCATGGACAAGCGCCGGCTGGTCTGCGAGAACCGTCAGCTGCGCGAGCAGTTCGCCCGCAAGGGGCGTATCGAGTCGCAGCTGCTGGGCGTGTCCCGTGCCATGGATAATCTGCGCCGCCAGGTGCTGGAGCTGGCCGGGACCGACGTCAACGTGCTGATCCGCGGCGAAACCGGCAGCGGCAAGGAGCAGGTCGCGCGCTGCCTGCACGACTTCAGCCCACGCGCGGGCGGACCCTTCGTCGCGCTGAACTGCGCGGCGATCCCGGAAACCATCTTCGAAAGCGAGCTGTTCGGTCACGAGAGCGGCGCCTTTACCGGCGCCCAGGGCAAGCGCATCGGTCGCATCGAGCACGCCGCCGGCGGCACGTTGTTCCTCGACGAGATCGAGAGCATGCCGCTGGCGCAACAGGTCAAGCTGCTGCGCGTGCTGCAGGAAAAGACCCTGGAACGGCTAGGTTCGAACCGCAGCATCGAGGTCGACCTGCGGGTGATCAGCGCGGCCAAGCCGGACCTGCTGGAAGAGGTGCGCGGCGGCCGCTTCCGCGAGGACCTGCTGTACCGGCTGAACGTCGCCGAGCTGCATATTCCGCCACTGCGCGAGCGCCGCGAGGACATTCCGCTGCTGTTCGAACACTTCGCCAGCCAGGCCGCCCAGCGCCACGGCCGCGCCGCGCCGCCGGTGACACCCGGAGAACTGACGCAACTGCTCGCCCATGACTGGCCGGGCAACGTGCGCGAACTGATCAACGCCGCCGAACGCCACGCCCTCGGCCTCAGCGCCCCAGCCCCGGCAAGCAGCGGTGGCCAGTCGCTGGCCGAACAGATGGAAGCCTTCGAGGCGCAATGCCTGCACAACGCCCTGCAGCAATGCAAAGGCAACATCACCGAGGTCATGACCCAGCTGCAGCTGCCGCGCCGCACCCTCAACGAGAAGATGCAGCGCCATGGGCTGAGCCGCAGCGATTACTTGCCGGCAGGCAGTGCGGATAGCTGAGCGATCGGCCCGAAACGCTGAGAGTCCCGCAGTATCGGAACGCTCAGCGCAACTGCCACATCGGCGTTGACCTGCAGGCTTTCGGCGGCCAGGCCGTCAATGGCCAAGCGGCCTTGAACTTCAGCATCCACTTCGCTCCCGGCGCAAACCGAGAGAGCTGCAGGCCGTGAAGCCTTTTGCGCAGGCGGAACGCTTTGCCCACGCTGGAGCCACCATCGACTGATTTATCGAGCCCTTCGCGACCAGATACCGCTTCTACACCGGCTTGAGGCTCACCATCGGCATGACATTCGGCAAGCACCTGAACAGCTTTGATCACCCGCCCAGGCTAGCCAGTTGCCTCTGCAGAAAACGCCGTTCCGGCTCCAGCTGCACCAGGCGCAGCGCCCTGCGATAGGCCTCACGCGCTTCGTCTGTACGTGCCAGGCGGCGCAGCAGATCGGCACGTGTCGCATGGCTGAGGTGATAGTCCTGCAGATCACCACGCTCCAGCAGTTGATCCACCAACAGCAGACCGGCCTCGGCACCGTCACGCATGGCCACGGCCACCGCACGGTTCAACTCCACCACCGGCGACGGGCTCAACTGCAGCAGCACATCGTAAAGCCGCACGATCTGCGCCCAGTCGGTCTGCGCGGCACTCGGCGCTTCGGCATGCACGGCGACGATGGCGGCCTGCAGCGCGTAGGCGCCGAACGCGCGACTGGTCAGCGCCAGCTGCACCAGCTGCGCTCCTTCGGCGATCTGCTGACGGTTCCACAGGCTGCGGTCCTGTTCGTCTAAGCGCACCAGCTCCCCGGCCGCATCGGTACGCGCAGCCCGGCGGGCATCGTGCAGCAGCATCAGCGCCAGCAGCCCCATCACTTCGGCGTTGGGCAGCAATTCGAGGAGCAAGCGGCCCAGCCGAATCGCCTCGGCACAAAGATCGGCGCGGGTCAGCTCGCCGCCGGCCGATGCCGTATAGCCCTCGTTGAACACCAGATAGACCACCCGCAGCACGCTCTCCAGCCGCGCGGGCAGCTCGTCGCGCTCAGGCACGCGATAGGGCAACCGGGCGTCACGGATCTTCGCCTTGGCGCGCACGATACGCTGGGCAATGGTGGCCGGCGGAGCGAGAAAGGCGCGGGCGATTTCCTCGGTGGTCAGGTCGCAGACCTCACGCAGGGTCAGTGCCACGCGACCATCAGCCGGCAGGGCGGGATGGCAGCAAGTGAAGATCAGCCGCAGGCGATCGTCTTCCATCTCGTCCACCTCCGCTGCCTCGGCTGCGTCTTCCAGCTGTTCGGCCAGCAGCCGCAACGAGGCATCGAAGCGCGCCCGCCGGCGCAGGGCATCGATGGCCTTGAAGCGACCGGTGGACACCAGCCAGGCGCGCGGATTGTCCGGTACGCCGTCGCGCGGCCACTGCTGCAAGGCCGCGGCGAAGGCATCGTGCAAGGCCTCTTCGGCACGATCGAAATCGCCCAGCAGACGGATCAGCGTGGCCAGCACGCGGCGCGATTCGCTGCGATAGACCGCTTCGACCCGCGCCGCAGTGAAGTGCCCGGTCAGCGGCATGCTCAGCGCTGCGGCAGCTGGCGCAACGGTCGGATCTCGACGCAGCCAAGGATGGCCGGCGGGATCTTCGCCGCGATAGCCTCAGCCTCGCGCATGTCGGCCGCCTCGATCAGGTAAAAGCCCGCCAGCTGCTCGCGGGTTTCGGCGAAGGGGCCGTCGACCACCGAGGTGACGCCGTCACGCACGCGCACCGTGCGCGCGGTACGCACCGACTGCAGCGGTTCGCCGGCGAGCATGTGGCCGCTGGCACGCAGCTCCTCGGCACAACTCAGGCAGCGCGCGACCAGCGCATGCCACTGCTCATCGGTCATCGAGTCCACACGCTGTTCGTCGTAATAGATCAGGCACAGGTAGTTCATGGCGGGGCTCCGTCTGCCGGCAACGCAGCAAAGCTAGCAGCCGATGACGAAGTGCGCCCGATCAGGTGACGAAGATTGCCAGCCAGCCTCACCCGGCCTGTTGCTGCGACGGTGCCTGATCCATGCACACCTGGCCGGTCTGCATATCGAAGGGCATCGAGAAATGCTCGTGGATCACCTTCCACTCGCCATCGCGCCGCGCCCAGACCCGCGTGCCGCGCATCCAGGCGGTCTGCATCTCACCTTCGGCATTGGGTCCACCACAGTGGGTGAGCATGCGGCTGCAGGCCAGCTCGCCACCGACATCCACATGCAGCTCGTGGCTCTCGAAGAAACCTTCGCCCTGGCAGAACTCGAAGCAGCGCTGCCAATGCGCCCGGTACTCGTCAACGCCCTTGAATTGCAGCGCGCCAACCGCATCGAAGGCCACTATGTCGTCGGCGTACTGCGCCATGATCCGGTCGAGATCCTTGGCCTTGGTGGCCTGTTCGAACGTTTCATGCAGCTGGCGAATTGCGAGTTCGTCTTGGTGGGTTTCGGTCTTCATGTCCGTCTCCTGGCATCTGATTGAACGAGGGTTCACCAACTAGTCGTCCGGCGTTTCCCTCAATCGACAGACCAGGAAAAATCTTTTCTGCAAAGACGCTTGGGAACGACAGGCCGCGCGCCAGACAGCCTGGGCGGTTGGCGCGTCAATGCGGCACGGTACCGCCAGACGGAATAATGTTGCGAAGCGTTATCTTTTAGATACGATAGTGGCTCTCAGATGGCACTGGTTCTCAATGCTCCGTCTCGCCGTCATCCGCCACCCTCACAGCTCAACGTCCGGTCAGGTCACCATGTCCACTCTTCGCTTCCCGCGTAAATCCGCACTGTTGCCCGTTTGTCTTGCAGCCAGTTTTGCTGGCTCGCCGCTCATGGCGCAGGAGCGCCAGCCGACCCAAAGCGCCCCGGCGTCGAGCCAGGTCTCCGAGCCGGTAGAACTGGAGTCGGTGGAAATCACGGCCAGCGCAGACGCCTCCGCCGAAGGCCTGACCCAGCCCTATGCCGGTGAGCAGGTAGCTCGTGGCGGGCGGGTCGGGATTCTGGGCAATCGCGACTACATGGAAACCCCGTTCACCTCGACCTCCTACACCTCGCAGCTGATCCAGGACCAGCAGGCGCGCAGCGTGTCGGACGTGCTGCAGAACGACCCCTCGGTGCGCGTCGCCCGCGGCTTCGGCAACTTCCAGGAGCTGTATGTGGTACGCGGTTTTCCGGTGTATTCCGACGACATCTCCTATAACGGTCTCTACGGCCTGCTGCCGCGCCAGTACGTAGCCGCCGAGTTCATCGAGCGCGTGGAAGTGTTCCGCGGCGCCAACACCTTCCTCAACGGCGCAGCCCCAGGTGGTAGTGGCATTGGCGGTGCGATCAACATCCTGCCCAAGCGCGCGCCGAACGAGCCACTGACGCGCCTGACCGTCGGTGCCGAAAACGGTGGCCAGCCGATGACACACGCCGATATCGGCCGCCGTTTCGGCGAAGAGGAGCGCTTCGGTGTGCGCCTGAACGCGGCCAAGCGCGCCGGCGAGACCACGGTCGAGGACGAGGATCGCACCCTCGACATGTTCGCCCTCGGCCTCGATTACCAGGGCGATAATTTCCGCCTCTCCAGTGACATCGGTCACCAGTATCACTTCATCGACAACCCGCGGCCGAGCGTCACTCCCAGCGGCGGTATTCCCAGCGCGCCGGATGCCGACGACAACTTCGCCCAACCCTGGACCTATTCGAAAGAGAAGCAGACCTTCGGTACCTTCCGCGCCGAATATGATTTCTCCGATGCGGTGACCGGCTGGCTCGCAGCCGGCGTACGTGAAGGCGAGGAGAAGAATCGGTTTGCCAGCATGACCGCAGGCAGTTCGGGCGCCGGCACCTTCTACCGCTTCGACAACGTGCGTGAGGAGGAGGTATTCACCAGCGAAGTGGGCCTGCGCGCCCGCGGCCGGACTGGCGACGTCTCCCATGAATGGGTGATGTCGGCGGCTATGTTCGATCTGGAGGCTCGCAACGCCTATGCCATGTCGGGCAGCTATGCAGCTGATATCTACCAACCGTTCGCCGCTGCAATGCCGGATGCTGTCTGGGTTGGCGGTTCGATGTCCAACCCCAACGTCACCGAGCGCACTCAAACCCAGAGCCTGGCCATCGCCGATACCCTGGGCTTCATGGATGACCGCCTGCTGGTCACCTTGGGCGCTCGCCGCCAGGGCATCGAGGCCAAGAGCTACGACTACAACAGCGGTGACCGTTTGTCTTCCTACAACCGCTACAAGAACAGCCCGGTCGCTGGCGTGGTGTATCAGCTGACCGATGAGGTTTCGGTCTATGCCAACTACATCGAGGGCCTGGTCAAGGGCGATATAGCGCCGGCCACCAGCGGCGGCGTCAGCATCATCAATGCCGGCGAGGCATTGGAGCCCTATGTTTCGGAGCAGACCGAGATCGGCATCAAGTACGACGGTGGCAGCCTCGGCGGCAGCTTGGCGCTGTTCACTACCGAGCGTCCATTCAGCACTCTGGAAAATGGCGTGTTCACCGACGGCGGCGAGCAGCGCAACCGTGGTATCGAGCTGTCAGTGTTCGGTGAACCGACCTATGGTGTACGCCTGCTGGGCGGTGTGACCCTGCTCGATGCCGAGCTGACCAGCACCCAGGACGGCATCAACGAGGGCAACCGCGCGATCGGTGTGCCTCGTACTCAGGCCAATGTCGGCGGCGAATGGGATGTGCCCGGCACCAATGGCCTGACCCTAACCAGTCGCGTCGTCTATACCAGCAGCCAGTACACCGACCTCGACAACAGCCGAGAAATTCCCTCCTGGACCCGTCTGGATCTTGGCGCACGCTACGGACTGCGAGTGCAGGACCGCGACGTGACCCTTCGCGCCCGCCTCGACAACGCCACTGGCCGTGACTATTGGGCATCGACTGGCGGCTACGCCAACGAAAACTACCTCGTCCTCGGCGCCCCGCGCACGCTCTCGGTCAGCGCTACGGTCGACTTCTGATGCAGGCAGTCACCCTGCGGCGGTGGGGCTGGGTCCATAAGTGGTCCAGCCTCGTCTCTACGCTGTTTATCCTGATGCTCTGCCTGACCGGCTTGCCGCTGGTCTTCTCGCACGAGATCGATCACCTCACCGGCAACGAGATCGAAGCGCCGGCGATGCCCGAAGGGACGCCGCGCGCTGCGGTCGACCGGGTTGCGGCCGAGGCGGTGAAGGCCTATCCGGGCCTGGTGCCGCTGTACTTCTTCGCCGAGGAAGACGATCCGGATGTCTGGTACGTCAAGCTCGATACCCGCGTCGATACCGACGAGAGCGCATCAACGCTGATCCTCTCCGACGCCCGTACTGCCGAGGTGCTCGGCGCGCCGAACATCGACGAAGGCTTCATGAACGTGATGTACCGCCTGCACGTTGACCTCTATGCAGGGCTGGCTGGCAAGCTGTTTCTCGGCTTCATGGGGCTGCTGCTGATGGTGGCGATCGTCTCCGGCGTAGTGCTCTATGCGCCGTTCATGCGCAAGCTGCGCTTTGGCGAGGTGCGCCAGGAGCGCACCGCCCGCACCCGCTGGCTGGATCTGCACAATCTGCTCGGCATCGTCACCCTGGTGTGGGCCCTGGCGGTTGGCTTTACCGGGGTGATCAATACCTGGGCGGACCTGATCTTTCAGGCCTGGCAGGCCGAGCAGGTCGCCGCGCTGCAGGCGGGGAAAACGCGCGTACTGCTCACCGCCGAAGCCAGCGGTGCGCCAGCGGCAGACGGCTCGCTGCAGACGGCGGTCGATCGCGTACTGGCCGCTGCGCCGGGCATGGCGGTGGCGATGATCGCCTACCCCGGCACGCTGCGCGCCACGCCGGAGCATGTCGCGGTGATCCTGCGTGGCGACACGCCGCTGACGTCACGCCTGACCCAGGCGCTGCTGGTCGACCCGGCCGATGGAGCGGTGCTGGAGGCCGGCCCCCGACCCTGGTACGTCACCGCGCTGCAGCTGTCCGAGCCGCTGCACTTCGGTGATTACGGCGGGCTGCCGCTGAAAATGCTCTGGGCGCTGCTGGACGTTCTCACCATCGTCGTGCTCGCCAGCGGCCTGTATCTGTGGCTCAAGCGCGGCGCGACGGAGGTGCGGACATGATGCGCATCTGGTTATGGCCGGTGCTGATCGGCGTCGCGTCCATGCTCGGACTGATCGCCGGGCTGGTCTCCGAAGGCGCAGGCGACTGGCTGAGCTGGCTGGCCCTGGCGGCACCCGTGGTTATCGGCGTTCATGGCCTGACCCGCTGCGGCGCCCGCCCAGTAGGGCGCCGCAGCGACGTTACGCCTGCAGGATCTCGGCGAGCTGGTCGAAGCTGAAGGGTTTGGGCAGTGAACGCGCCGGCAGTTTGCTTTCAATACGCCCCTCACCAGAGACGAACACCAGCCGTAGCCACGGCTGGGTGGCCAGGGCCTCGGCGGCGAATTCCGGCCCGGAGCGGCCCGGCAGGTTGACGTCGAGCAGCAGCTGATCGAAGCGCTGTTCGTGCAGCGCCTGCGCGGCCAGCTCCGCGTTGGCATAACCGCAGGCGCGATGGCCCAGTTCCTCGACCATCTCGCAGGTCAGGGCAAGCAGCTGCGGCTGATCCTCCACCACCATCACCCATTGCTGTGGGGCGGCTCGCTCCTCGCTGTGCGTCGCGCCCAGCAGCTGGCGCACCTTGCGCGCCAGGTCTTCCTGGCGGTAAGGCTTGCTCAGCAGCTCCACGCCCGGATCGAGCCGGCCGCCATGGACGACCGCATTGCGCGTGTAGCCGGAGGTGAACAGCACCGCGATATCCGGCAGCAGCAGTCGCGCCTGGCGCGCCAGTTCGGTGCTGCTCAGCGGCCCGGGCATGACCACGTCGGTGAACAGAAGATCAATCGGAAGGCCGCTCTGCAGGATGCTCAAAGCGCTCTGCGCATCGTTGGCGCGCAGCACCGAATAGCCGAGGCCGGTGAGCAGCTCGATCACCGTGGCCTGCACCGGCAGGTCATCCTCCACCACCAGGATGGTTTCGCTGCCGCCGACCACCGGGCCAACGGTGGATGGCTGGGCCTGTACTTCTGGCTGCTCGGTACGCGGCAGGTAGAGCTTCACCGTAGTGCCGGTGCCCTCCTCGCTGTAAAGGCGGATATGCCCACCGCTCTGTTTGGCGAAGCCGTAGGCCATGCTCAACCCGAGCCCGGTGCCGTGACCCTCGGGCTTGGTGCTGAAGAACGGCTCGAAGGCCTGCTCGATGATCTCGGCAGGCATGCCGACGCCGGTGTCGGATACGGCCAGCAGCACATACTGACCGGGCGTGACATCGCTCTGGGTCTCGGCGTAATGCTCGTCGAGCATGGAATTGCCGAGTTCCAGGGTCAGCTTGCCGCCGTCAGGCATGGCATCACGGGCATTGATCGCCAGGTTCAGCACGACCTGCTCAAGCTGATTGGGATCGACCATGGTGGTCCACAGCCCACCCGCCACCACGGTTTCGATCTCGATGCGCTCGCCGAGGGCCTGGCGCAGCAGCTCGTCGAGATCACGCAACAACCGGCCGAGATTGGTCGGCTGCGGGCGCAGCGGCTGCCGGCGGGCGAAGGCGAGCAGTTGGCGCGCCAGCTTGGCACCGCGCTCGACAGCCGAGCCCGCGGCATCGACCCGCTTGGCGGCGGTGCGGTTGTCGTCTACCAGCGGCTGCAGCAATTGCAGGTTACCGGCGATCACTTGCAGCACGTTGTTGAAGTCGTGGGCGACACCACCGGTCAGCTTGCCGATGGCCTCAAGCTTCTGCGACTGATACAGCGCCTGACGGCTGAGTTCGAGTTCGCGGGTGCGCTCCTCGACCAGCTCCTGCAGGCGCTCGCTGGAGCGCTGCAGTTCCTGCTGCGCCAGCACCTGGGCGGTGACGTCATGGCCCTGGCAGAAGATCCCGCTGACCTGCTCGTCCTCCCTGAATACCGGCTGGAAGATGAAGTTCACGTAGCGCCGCTCGGCCTTGCCGCCCGCCTGCGGCCGCACGCGCACCGCAATGTCGCGACCAATATAGGGCCGCCCGGTGACGTAGACCTGCTGCAGCAGCTCGGATAGGGCCCGGCTCTCCAGCTGCGGAAATACTTTGAAGGCTGGCCGGCCAAGCAGCTCGCGGGCACCAACCAGTTGATGGAATGCCCGGTTGGCGATTTTCAGCTGATGCTGCGGCCCTTCGGTGATGGCGATGAAGCCCGGTGCCTGGTCGAACAGGCGCTGCAGGTGGGTGCGCTCCTCGCTGAGCTGATGCCCTTGCAGTTCGCTGGCGCGGCGCTCGGCAACCAGTGCCGATACATCACGCACGGTCAGCGCCGCGCCCACCACTGCGCCACTCGCCGCGCAGACGGCTGCCACTACGATCTCCAGCGTCCGCCCACCGCCTACGTCGTCGTGCTGCAGGGTCAGCGTCTCATCGCAGTCCTGCACACGCGCCAAGGCCTGGGCCAGTTCGGCGCTCCAGAACGGCAGTCCGCTCGCAGGGCGCCCCAACACCTCGGCACGCGGCAAGCCGAACAGTTCGGCAGCGCCGGCACTCCAGTACAGCACCGCGCCCGCGTGATCGAGGCCGACGATGGCGTCGCGCGCCGCGTCGATGAAGTGATGCAGATAGAGTTCCGCCGCAGGCAGCGGTCGCCGGCTCGCGTGGGTGCCATCAACCGTGACGTTGGCCCGCGCCAGGGTCGTGCGCAGGCGCATGCGCCGGTGCACGCTCGCCAGCGCCTCGTCGAGTTGTTGCAGCAGTTTGGTGTCGAGCGTGACGATGGACCAGTAAGGCCCCAGCAAAGGCGCCGGCCCCAACTCCCGATGCAGCGCGTCGACACTCGCATCCTCGCTGAGGAACAGCAGTTGCGTGGCCTTCCAGCGACTACGCAATTGGCGGGCCAGGGCCACCGGGCGCGCCAGCCCTGCCGCCAACAGCACCAACGCGGGTTGTTCGTCTTCGGACGGCAATGCGCCCACATCCACAGTGCGCAGGTGCAACCCATGCGCCGCGGCCCAGCTAGCTATCCGCTCGCGCAGCTGCACGTCGCCTGCCTCCAGCAGTGCGATCTGGTTGAGCAGCACCTCGCTCATAACAGCGGCAGCCCCAGCAGGCTGCGACCTGTCCAGAGTTTGAGCAGGCCCGTTGTGGGAGTCATCACATGGCCGGCGCGGGCGTCGCGCAGCAGACGCGCCGCGCGACTGTTTTCGCGGTACGCGGCACCGCCACACAGGGTCATCGCCTCGTTCGCCAGGCGCACCGCGGTTTCCGCGGCTTCCGCCTTGCACGCCAGAATGAACGGCAGCGCCTCGGGATGTGCGGCATCGCCGCGGCGCGCCGCTTCGCGCACCAGGGCACGCGTCTTGACCAGATCGGTCCAGAGTTCGCCGTAGCGAATTTGCAGGCTTTCCACATCCCGCAGGGCCTCGCCGGAATGGCTGTAGCGCCGCGAGCGCAGCTGCAGGCTGGCTTCATCAAGCGCCGCCTGGGCAACGCCGAGATAGGTGCCGGCCATGGCCATCAAAAAGAACGGCGCGACCACCTCGAACACATACCAGACCTGATCGCCCGGTTCGCCGAGCAGGTTGCGCGCCGGCACCCGAACCTGATCCAGCCGCAACGGTCGCGAGGAGTTGCCGCGCATGCCGAAGCCGGCCCAGGCGTCGAGCCACTGCATGCCGGCGCTGCCCTTGTCGACGATCAGGCAGCTGAAATCTCCGGCTTCGGCGCCCGCGGCCACCGTGGAGATGACGTAGGAATCGGCGTGCCCACCATTGGTGACGAACTGCTTGGTGCCGTCGACCACGAAGTCTTCACCATCAGCGTCAAGGCGGGTTTCCGGCAGGTAGAAATGCGCGCCGGTGCCGTGCTCGGACAATGCCAGGGTGGTGATATGGCGTCCCTGGGCGATCTCGCGCAAATAATGATCACGCTGATGCTCGGTAGCCTTGGCGGCGATGACCGCGGTGGCCACGCAATGCATGCCGTAGCACAGCGCCGACGACGGGCAGGCGCGGGCGATCGCCTCGGTGAGCACACACAGGCCCAGCAGCCCCTGACCCAGCCCGCCGAGTTCGCTCGGAACCTGCAGCCCAAGCAGACCAGCATCAGCGAAAGCCTGCATCGAGTGGGCAGGCCAGCGGCATTCGGCGTCGACCTCGGCAGCCAGCGGCGCGATGACATTTTCAGCCAGATCGGTGGCGACGCTCTGCAATTCGACGAGCTGAACGGGTAGCAAATGGTCCATTAATCTTCCTGAAATCAAGGGAGGCCGGCATCCGCCCGGGTGGATATCAGACCGTAACAGTCAGGTAATGTTCGGCCGCGCTTCTTGCGGGAGCGTTGTGCAACACCGGCGGTCATAGTCGCATGACTACATTGACCAGGGGCAATTGGCCCACACTGCTTCGCCTCGTTTTCGCCCTGCTGGTCGGTGCGTTGCTGGCGGGCGGTGCGCGAGCCGAGACAGACGATATGCACATTCTCATCGGCAGCTACACGCACGATAGCGACAGCCCGGGCATCCTGCGTCTGCGCTTCGATCCCGCGACCGGGCAGATCGACCCGAAGCCCGTGCAAACGCTCACCAGCGACAACCCGTCCTGGCTGGTGCTGGATGACAAGCGCGGCCGGCTCTACGCCACCAATGAGAACGGTCCGGCACATGCTGACCCGGTCGGTCGTGTCAGTGCCTGGCAGCTCGACAGTAGCAGCGAGCACCAGCTGATCGGGCAGAACATCAGCCTGGGCGATGAGCCGACCCATGCCAGCCTGAGCCATGACGGCCGCTACCTGTTCATCAGCAACTACGGTTCGCGGCCCAACCCTGGCGGAAGTCTGGCGGTGATGCCGCTGGCCGAGGATGGCCACCCGCTGCCTGTCACACAGATCCTTGCCCATCAGTCGAGCGGCGTGCATCCCGAACGCCAGCGCTCGGCACATGTGCATTCCGCCGTACCGAGCCCGGACGGCAAGCGTCTGCTGGTCAGCGACCTGGGTGCCGATCGGGTGTTCGTCTACCGCTACGACCCGCAGAACGCGGAGCGCCCGCTGCAGGCCGACGAGCCGGCAAGCATCGAACTGCCGCCTGGCAGCGGCCCACGCCATCTGGTCTTCCACCCCAATGGCAAACACGCCTATCTCGCCCTCGAGCTGAGCGCCCAAGTGGCGAGCTTCGACTACACGAACGGCACCTTGACCCGCCGGCAACTGCTGGACCTGAAAGATGCCGGTAACGACGTGCGGCATTCACCAGGGGCGATCCATAGCTCTGCCGATGGCCGCTTCCTCTATGTCAGCGACCGTGGCGACTACAACCACATCATTGTCTTCGCCATCGAGGCCGACGGCACGCTGCGTGAAATCCAGCGCCGTTCCAGCGAAGGCCGCGAACCGCGGGAATTCGCCATCACCGCGGACGGGCGCTTCATGCTGATCGCCAATCAGTTGAGCGATGAGCTGGTGGTGATCCGGCGCGATCCAGATAGTGGGCAGCTCGGCGAGAAGCTGCAGACCCTGACGGTTGGACGGCCGTCGGATATCAAGCTGCTAGCGCCGAACTGAGTGGGAAGGGATCAGGACAACAGGCTGACCACCGCGAAGCGGCTGATATTGGCCTGCGCCACCACCGTCTGGGTGACGGCCGCGTAGCTGGAGGGGCTGCGCTGCATCAGGTTGAACACCGAGTGGGAGAAGTCCTTTGCCCACTGCTGCTCATCGACATCGGCCTGTTGCGCCAGGAACTCGCGGATCTCGCGCTGACGCTGGCCTAGCTGCTCGCGCAGCGCGCCGACCTTCTCCAGCCCGGCCACCACGGTATCGAGCATGCGCCGCAGTTCGCGCAGCGAGTCCAGTGCCGGCTCTTCGGGAAACTTCAGCAGCTGCTCTTCCTGGCTCGGCAGACGCTGAAAGCGGCCCTTGGCGAAGAGCTTGTCCTCGCCCTGCACCGCCAGCTGGTCCTTGAGCTGCTGCCAGTCGCTTTCCCGCGCCGAGAACCTGAGCCGGCCACTGTCATCGAGTTCGGCACGGATACCGGACTGCCCGAGGCTGCCGTTGAAGCGGCGCAGGATCTGCTCGTCGCTCATGTCGTCGTCGAGCACCACCGCGACCGGCTCGGCCAGCTGGCGACCACCACTGAACAGCAGCGTCTCGCGACCCGACTGGCGGATGGCTTCGAGCGATTCCAAGCCCTGCAGGCTGAAGCGGCTGCGCACCGGCTCGCTCAGGCGCAGCTTCAGCGTCGCGTCCAGAGAATTGGCCGAGCGCTTGCTGCGCTCGCGCAACAGCTGCTCCACCTCCTGCATGGCATGCCTAATCGCATCCGGCCCGCTACTCGAGGTCGGCGAGCTGATTTCGCGACTGAGGCTGAGCTTGAGCTGCGAAAGACGCCCGTGCAGGTCGTTCAGATAGCTTTCTGCCGACTGCATGGAAGACAGCTGCTGATTGAGCTGCAGGCTAAAGCTGGTGCTCTTCTTGTTGGCGACTTCCGCATGCGCGGTATCGCCCGGCACCGGCAGACGGCGCGATGGCGTCGGCACGTCGGCAAGCAGTGCCTGTCGGCGCTCATGGGGGTTGATGGCGGAAACGGCGGGTAGCGGCTTGCCGATCTTCATTCAAGCGTTCCTCGCCTTAGAGCATGCCGAACAGCGACAGGCCGTTGATCTTCAGATAGGTCTTCTGAGTGGCCTGCAGCGACAGCTGGTAATTGTTCAGGTCGATGCTCGCACCGGCATAGTCCAGGCGCGACAGCTCACCTTCGATCTTCTGGTTCACCAGCGAGACATCCTCGTTGCTGCTGCTGAGCAGGGTCAGAGTGTTCTGCCGGCCACCGAGATCGGTCACCGCCCCGAGCAGGCGGGCATGGGTGGCGTCCAGGTTATCCATGGTCGCGGTGATCTGTGCGCGTACGGCGGGGTCGGTGGAATCCAGCGCCGGGTCCTTGAGCACCTGCACCAGCGCACGCAGCTCGTTGAGCATGCCGACGTCGGCGCCAAAGACCTGCGCTGCAGTGACGTTCTCCTCCACCAGCACGCCGTTGGCCACCGCCGCCTGGCGATGCTGATCGTTGCCCTGCAGCACGTAAATACCACCGATCAGGGCGATCGCCGGCTGGTTGGAACGGGTGCCGGAGAACAGGTAACGGCCTTCCTCGTCACGCACGTTGGCGAAGCTCAGCACGGTGTTTTCCAGCGCCTCCAGCTCATTGGCGATGGCCGACAGATCCTCGTCGGTGTTGCTGCCGTTGGCCGCCCACAACAGCAGGTCACGAATGCTCAGCATGCTGTCGGAGGCGGCTTTCAGATTGGCTTCCTGCTTGGACAGGTTGCCAGAAACGTTGGCTATGTTGGTGCGGTACTGCGTCAGGCTGGCTTCCTCGCGCTGGATGCGCAGCACGCGGACCGCCGAGATCGGGTCGTCGGACGGCACCAGCATGCGCTCGCCGCTGGCCATCTGCTGCATCAGCTTGCCGAGCTTCTCGGAGCTGTTGTTCAGCGAGCCGTGCATCATCGCGGTGATCTGGGCGTTGGAAATGCGCATGGTGTCTTTCTCGTCAGTCGAATCGGGCGGCGAGCGCTCAGAACATCGCCAATACGGCGTTGAACAGGTCGTTGGAGGTGCTGATTACTTTCATGTTGGCCTGATAGGCCTGTTCGTAAGCCATCAGGTTGACCGCTTCCTCGTCCAGGTTCACTGCGCTGACGCTGTCGCGCTGGGCCTGGGCCTGCTCGGCGACAACCGTGGCGGCGGCGAGGTCGGCCTTGTTCTGGCGGCTGGCGCTGCCGACGCGGCCGACCAGGCCGGCGTAGGCATCGTTCAGCGGAACATCGCTGCCGGCCACGTTGACCTTGGCCGACTTGAGTTCCAGCAGGGCCAACAGATTCTCGTTGTTGCCGACTTCGCCGGTGCCGCTCTGGCCGGCAGAAGAGAACGCCAGTTGTTCGGGCGTCAGCGCGGTCACCGCGAGCATGCCGCTGGTGCTGCCGGGGGTGTAGACGAACAGCGGCTGGCCCGGATTGCCATTGAGGTCGAAGCCACCGGCCAGGGTGTCGTTGACCATCTGCGCCAGGGCAGCGGCCATGTCGTGCAGGTCGGCCTGGGCCGGACGCAACGCGCCGTATTCCATGTCGTAGAGCGCGCCCAGCGAACCGCCGAGGCCTTCCTGCACCAGCGGGAAAGTGGTCTTGGCGAACACCAGGGTCAGTTCCTGTTCGCCGGCCAGGTTCTGCTCCACGCGCAGCTGGCCGGCCGTGGTACCCGCCACCAGCGGCTGGCCGTTGGCCAGGGACACGGTTAGCGTACCGTCGGCGACTTCCTGCACGCGGATGCCGGCGTACTGGCTGAGGTCCTTGATCAGGTTCTCGCGGTAGTCGCGCAGCGTGGCGGTATCGCGCCCGGCCGACTCCATCTTGAGGATTTCCGCATTCAGCTCGGCGATGTTGCCGGACAGCCCGTTGATCTCGGCGACCATCGCCACGCGCTGGCCCTGCAGGGCGTTGAGCTGGGTGCCGATGTTGCCGTTCAGGCCGTTGAAGCGCTGCGCCAGCTGCTTGGCCTCGCCGATGATCTGCTGGCGCAGGGCGATGGACTCCGGTGTGGAGCTGGCCTCGCTGAGCGCGGCGAAGAAGTTGTCCAGGCCGACGCTGACGCTGGAGCCTTCGCTGTGGATCAGGCCTTCCAGCGCGGTCAGGTACTGCTGACTGGTGCCGTAGTAGTTCTTGTCGGTGCTGGCGCGCCAGAGCTGCTGGTTCTGGAAATCGTTGGACAGCCGGCGGATGCTGCTGACCTGCACGCCGCCACCGATACTGCTGGCGGTCTGCCCGCCGACCGAATGCATCTCCGGCGCCAGGCGGCTGAAGCCGGGCGTGTTGACGTTGGCGATGTTCTGCCCGGTCGCGGTTAGGGCGATCTGCGAGGCGCGTACGCCGCTATAGCCAATCTGACTCAAGACACTCACGACAGGGCTTCCTTCGAATCGATGCGGATCGGTTGAGCGAACGCCACGGAAAGATGGCGCGCGGCAACCGGCTGTTGTCTATCCAAGGCGACTGCGGCGGGCGCGCTATTAAACGCGGCGGACGCTGGCTGCTGCTCGGCGATGCGCTTGCCCTCCACCACCGCCAGCAACTGCCCACGGGACAGGCGCTCGGCAGTGGCCAGGCTGGCCTGTGCCGCCTGCGGCCAGCCAGACGATTGCACGGCAGCCTGCGGCTCGCGTGGCTGGCTGTTGGCAGCCTGCAGGTCCTTGAGGATGTTGCGCGTGTAGTCGCGAGTCTCCTGGTACGGGATCTTGTGGATCCAGCTGGCCGCATCGATCTCGCCGCGGCGCGGGTCGCCATGGTTCTTCAGCCACTCGTCGACCTTGCCGGGGCCGGCGTTGTAGGCGGCCAGCGCCAGCGCCTGGTGGCCGTCGTAGCGCTCGAGCATCTTGTTCAGGTAGGCGCTGCCCAGACGCTTGTTGTATTCGGCATCGCTGGTCAGCCGCGCTTCATCGAATGGCAGGCCGAGTTCGGCGGCCATGTCGCGGGCAGTACCCGGCATCAGCTGCATCAGGCCGCGGGCACCCTTGGGCGAAACGGCGGCGACGTTGCCGCTGGATTCCTGCTTGATGACGCTATCCACCAGCGCGCGGAAGCCCGCCTTGCCCGCCGCCCAGGCGTTGTCCAGCGCATCGACGCCGCGCTGCCAGGTACCACGCAGCGCATGCTGGCCGCCCTGCCCGGCACTGGCCAGACCGAGCGCGGCAGGCGCCGGCGCGGTGCCGTCGAGACCGCCGGAGAGCTGCTGCACCAGCATGTCGGCAATCCCGGTCTGGCGCTTTCCGGCCAGGGTCTCGGCGAGCACCTCGTCGTAGAAGTCGCGCATGGTGTCCAGCTCGCGGCTGCGCATCGGATTGCCGGCCGAGAGCACGTCGCCGGCCTTGCGCATCTGCTTGAGGATCTGCTGCAGGAACATGGCCTCGAACTGCTCGGAAACCATCTCCAGCTGCTGGCGGCGCGCGGCGCTCGGGCCGTCATGGCGCGCGCGCATGGCATTGAGGTGTTGCGGTAGGGAAACGATGCTCATGGGCGGCCTTACATCACGATCAGTTCGGCGTTCAGCGCGCCGGCGCGTTCCAGCGACTGGAGAATGCTCATCACGTCATCCGGGGTCGCGCCCAGGCTGTTGATGGTGTTGATGATGCTTTCCAGGCTGGCACCTTCGGGCCACTTGAACATGGCATTGCGGTCCTGCTCGACAGCGACGTCCGATTGCGGCACCACCGCGGTCTGGCCCTGGGAAAAGGGACCGGGCTGGCTGACCTGCGGCCGCTCGCTGATGGTGACGGTGAGCGAACCATGGGCCACCGCGGCGGCCTTCACCCGCACGCCCTCGCCGACCACCACGGTGCCGGTGCGGCTGTTGAACACCACCTTCGGCCGCACGCGGCCTTCTTCAACGTCCAGGCGTTCGAGCATGGCCATGAAGCTCATGCGCTGGGTGCTGGTGACCGGTGCACGAATCGAGATCTTGGTGGCATTGAGCGCGGTGGCGGTGCCCTTGCCGAAGTAGGCATCGACCGCATCGACCACGCGGGTGACGGTCTGGAAGCTCGGCTGGCGCACGTTGAGCATCACGTCCGGGCGCTCGGTGAAGTCGGTGGGAATCATCCGTTCCACCGTCGCGCCGTTGGGGATCAGGCCGCTGTTGGAGGTGTTGATCGCCACCTTCGAGCCGCTGGCGCCTTCGGCATTCACCCCACCGACCACCAGCGCACCCTGCGCCACGGCATAGATTTCGCCGTCGACGCCCTGCAGCGGGGTCATCAGCAGCTGGCCGCCGCGCAGGCTCTTGGCGTCGCCCAGCGAGGACACGGTGACGTCGACGCTCTGACCAGGGCTGTAGGACGGCGGCACCGTGGCGGTGACGGTCACCGCGGCGACGTTCTTCAGCTTGGGGTCGACATTGGCCGGCAGGTTGATGCCGAACTGCTTGATCATGTTGGCCACCGAGTGGCTGGTGAACTTCACCTGGTTCTTGTCGCCGGTGCCATCGAGGCCGACCACCAGACCGTAGCCGATCAGCTGGTTGCCGCGGATGCCCTCGATATCCACCAGGTCCATCAACGGTACGGCCTGCGCCGGCAGCTGCCAGCACAGAACAAGAGAGGCGAGGAACAGCTTCACGGAGCGCAAGGGGCTAGTCATTGGAGTTACCGCTTAAAGGGGGAACAGCGGCGATGCGAAGAATCGCGTCAGCCAGCCAGCCGAGTTGCTGTCGTTGAGCACGCCACGACCCGCGTAGGAAATCTTGGCGTTGGCCACACTCTGCGAAGAAACCTGGTTGTAGCGGTTGATGTCATCGATGCGCACCAGGCCGGTCAGGCGGATGTACTCGTCGCCCTGGTTCAGGCGCAGCGCCTTCTCGCCTTTGATCAGCAAGGTCCCGTTCGGCAACACGCGGTGCACGCTGACGGCGATCGAGCCGCGCAGGGTGTTCTGCTGTGAGCTCTTGGCCGAGCCCTTGAACTCACGCTCGCCGGAGGCCGAGGTTTCCACGTCGGGGTAGGTCTTGCCCAGCACGGTGGGCACGCCGATGCCGACGCTCGATTCCTTGCCGAAGCTGGTGCCGGCGCTCTTGCTCGACTGGGTGGATTCGTCCAGCACCACGGTGAGAATGTCGCCGACCCGCACCGCGCGCCGGTCGCTGACCAGCGAGCCGCCGTAGCCGGAGCGGAACAGACCGCCGCCAGTGGTCGGTGGCAGGCTGTAGTCGAGCTCCAGCGGCTCGTATTCGCTGGAATCCTCGTCCGGCAGCAGCTCGTCGAAGCTGGCGCAGCCGCCGAGCAGCAGAAAGGCGAACAGGAGGGCGATCGGCTTCATCGGCATCACACGGTCTGGTTGAGGAACTGCTGCATGCCGCTGGCGGCATCAAGGACCTTGGCGTTGGCCTCGTAGGCGCGCTGGATGGCGATCATCGCCACCATGGCTTCCACCACCTGCACGTTGGAGCCTTCCAGCACGCCCTGCTTGAGCTGGCCAAGGCCCTCCTCGCCCGGCACACCTTCCACCGGCTCGCCGCTGGCGACGGTTTCGCGGTAGAGGTTGCCGCCCAGCGCTTCCAGCCCGCCGGGGTTGGTGAAGTTGACCAGGGTGATCTGCCCCAGCTCGGACGGCAGGGTGTCGCCGGCCAGCACCGCGGTGACGATGCCGTCGCTGCCGACGGTGAAGCCGGTGCTGCCCTCAGGCACTTCGATCGCCGGGTTCAGCGGCAGGCCCTGGGCGTTGACCATCATGCCTTCAGCGTTGAGCTGGAACTGGCCGTTCTCGGTGTAGAAGATGTCGCCGTTGGGCGCCTCGACCTGGAAGAAGCCGCGGCCGACGATGGCCAGATCCATCGGCTGGCCGGTGGTCTGGATGCTGCCTTCGGTGAACACCTTCTGCGTGCCGGCGACGCGCACGCCGCTGCCCAGCTGGATGCCCGAGGGCACGGTGTTGATCTCGTCGGCCTGAGCGCCCGGCTGCTTTTCGATGACGTAGAACAGGTCCTCGAAGACCGCGCGGTCGCTCTTGAAGCCGTTGGTGTTGACGTTGGCCAGGTTGTTGGCGACGGTGGCCATTGCCTTGTCCTGGGCGGCCAGGCCGGTCTTGCTGACCCAAAGTGCGGAATTCATGCGTTATCTCCCGATCAGCTGCCGCGGATCATTCGGTTGCCGGCGTCGGAGAGGTCCTCGGCGGCTTTCATCATCTTTACCTGGGTTTCGAACAGGCGGTTCAGGCTCATGGTCGAGGCCAACTCGTCGATCGCCGAGACGTTGCTCGACTCGAGAAAGCCGCTGGCCAGCCGTACGTCCTCGCTGGGCTGCGCCGGCTCGCCGTCGCGGGTCACCAGCAGGCCGGCCTGGTTCTTCATCAGGTTGGCCGCCGGCACGTCGACCAGGCGGATGCGATCGACCTCGGCCATCATCCAGTCACCGGGGGCCATGACCGACACGGTGCCGTCATTGCCGATCTCCATGCGGTCGTACTCCGGCAGGACGATGGGGCCGCCCTCGCCGAGCACGGCACGGCCGTTGAGCGTCAGGCGCCCTTCGGCATCGACCTGCATGCTGCCCTGGCGGGTGTAGGCCTCGCCCTCGCCGTCCTGCAGCACGATCAGGCCGGTGCCCTTGACGGCGAAGTCCAGCTCGCGACCGGTGGCCACCATCGGACCGGCGGCCAGGCTGACGCCGTTGTTCTCGATCAACGCCATGTGCCGGCTGTCGTAGCCGTAGCCTTCCACCGCCACGGCCTGGGCGCGTTCGAGGTCGGCGCGAAAGCCGGGGGTGTTGACGTTGGCCAGGTTGTTCGAGCGCACCTGCAGCGACATCATCGTGCGGCTGGCGGCCGTCATCGCGGTGTATCCCAAGCGGTCCATGGGTCAGCCTCAGATTGCGTTGAACAGGACCTGGGTCAGTTCCTTGTTGGTGGAAATGACCTGGGTATTGGCCTGGTAGTTACGCTGGCCTTCCATCAGGCCTACCAGCTGCTGCGTGAGGTCGACGTTGGAGCTTTCCAGCGCGCCGGAGGCCAGGGTGCCGTACTGGCCGACGCCCGGAGCGCCGAGCATCGCCGCGCCGGAGGCGGCGGTTTCGGTCCAGGCGGTGCCGCTGATGTTCTTCAGGCCTTCGGCGTTGACGAAGCTGGCCAGCACCACCTGGCCCTGCAGCATGCGTTCGCCATTGGAATAGCTGGCGTAGACCTTGCCGTCCTTCTCCACGCTCATGCCGGTCTGCTCGCCAGCCGCGTAGCCGGTAGCGCGGTTGTTGGTGACGCTGAATTCCGAGCCGTACTGGCTGGTGCCGCTGTAGTCGAGCTGGATGGCCAGGGGGGCGACGCCACCGGTCAATGGGGCGGCCAGGGCGACCGTGCCGATCGGGGTGGCGAGCACGCCGGAGGTGTCGAAGGTCAGTGCCTGCGGCGCACCAGCGAGGGCGGCGCCGTCGACGTAGTAGTGGGCATTCCAGTTGTTGTCCGCGGTCTTGACGAAGTACTGGGTCAGGGTGTGTTCCTTGCCCTGGGAGTCGTACAGCTTGGTGGTGTAGGTGGAGTTGTAGCTGTCCGCCGCCAGCGGGTCGAAGGCCACGGTCGGCACTTCCTGATTGGCGTCCAGATTGGCGACGAAGCTCAGCGCATCGGTGGCGCGAGCCGGGATGCCGCCGGAGCGCAGCTGCAGGTCACCGACGGTGCCGGTCTGCAGGTTGCCGGTGGCATCGGCCGGGTAACCCTGCAGGCGCTGGCCGAGGCTGTTGGTGATGTAGCTGTCCTTGTCGGTGCCGAAGATGCCGGCACGGGTGTAGCCGACGTCTCCATTACTGGCGCGGGTAACGAAGAAGCCGCCGCCGGAAATGGCCAGGTCCAGGGTGCGGTTGGTCGAGGTCAGTGCGCCGCCCTGGCTGATGCTCTGGGTGGTGCCGATCACTTCCACGCCCATGGCCTGGGTTTCGGCATACAGGCTGCCGAAGTTGGTACGCGAGGACTTGAAGCCCACGGTGCCGGAGTTGGCGATGTTGTTGCCGATGGTGTTGAGTTGTTCGTTGACGGCGGACAGGCCGGTCAGGGCGATATTGAAGCTCATGGTTGCGTCTCGACTCTGCTGGATGAAGGTTCGGTGGCTGGCCGCCGCGCTCAGGCGCGGCCGGCACCGAACTCGAGAATGTTGTAGAACGGCACCGAGCCGACGCCGTCGATCTGCAGCACCGGGCCCTCGGCGCTGACGCGCACGTTGCCGACCAGACCGGCGACTTCCACCTGCGGGAACTCGCCGTTGTCCGACTCGATCACCACGCTGTACTGGCCGGCCGGTAGGCCAAGGCGCTGCGGATCGATGTCGAACGGCACCTGGCCCGGCGCGCGGGCGCCGAGCTCGACGGTGGTCTTCAGGCCGTTGGAATCGGTCAGTACCACGGCCGTGCGATTGGAGGCGTGGGCCAGGGTGAATTGCCCCTGCAGCGGCTGCGTGCCCAGCTGCAGGCTGTCCACCGCCACCCGCACCTGCTGACCAACCAGGCCGGCGGCGGTCAGGGTCTGCAGGTTGTCCATCAACACCAGGTTGTTCTGCGCCAGGCTGGTCATGTTTTCCATGCTCTTGACCTGGGACATCGCCGAGAACTGGTTGAGGAACTCGGTGCTGTCGACCGGCTTGGTCGGGTCCTGGTACTTGATCTGCGCGACCATCAGGCTGATGAAGTTGTTCTCCATCGTCGTGGCGTCGCTCACATTCACGGCGCGCTTGACCTGATCGATGCTGTTGCCGGCCAGGCTGGCGTCCAGCGCGGAATTGACGCTACTCATCAGACTTCTCCCAGGCGCAGCAGGCTCTGCTGCATGCTCTTGACGCGGTTGAGCACCTCGACACCGGTCTCGAAGCTGCGGGTGGCCGACATCATGTCGGTCATTTCCTCGATCTCGTTGATGTCGGGGTAGTAGACGTAGCCCTCGCCGTCGGCCAGCGGATTGCCCGGCTCGTAGCGGCGCTTGGGTTCGGCCCCGGAGGTGACCACGTCTAGCACCTGCACATGGGCGCCGCCCAGGCCGACGCCGCGGGTCAGCGAGTTGTTCTCGTACACCGCGGCGAACATCGGCTTGCGCGCCTGGTAGACGTCCGCCGGGTTATTTGCCGCCGAGTCGGTGTTGGCCAGGTTGCTGGCCACGGTGTTCAGCCGCACGGTCTGCGCGTTCATCGACGAACCGGCGATGCGGTAGATGGAATCAAAAGACATCAGCGGCCCTCGATGGCCTGCTTCAGGCCACGGAATTTCATGGTCAGGAAGGTCAGGCTGGTCTGGAAATCCATGGAGTTGCGCGAGAACTGCGCCTGCTCGACCGAGAGCTCGACGGTGTTGCCGTCCTGCGAAGCCTGGGTCGGTACGCGATAGAGCATGCTCGGATCGCTGCCGGCGATGCTCAGGCGCGACGAGGCGTTATCGTCCAGACGCTGCATTTCGGCGCCGAAGTCGATGTCGCGGGCCTGGAAGCCCGGGGTGTCCTCGTTGGCCAGGTTCGCCGCGAGGATCTCGCTGCGCTGCATGCGCAAGCCCAGCGCCCGTTCGTGAACGCCGATTGCGTCTTCAATCCGTATACTCATTCGCCGATACCCTTGAAGCATGAGCGGTGTGATAACCGACCATCGCTTTTGCAGCATTCGTGCCGGCCCGCAAACACATAGGTAACCCGTTGTTTTCAATGAACAAAAGCGCAAAGCACAGGCCCCGCTTCAACACCCTGCTTCCGCATCGGGCGCAGCGTGAGGACAGAAGCGGAAAACGTACTTCCGCCTGGGCAGCGCTGCTGTTGCTGCCAGGGTTGGTGTGGGCGCAAGGCGGTGCCGATGAGCAGATTCGCCAGGCGGTCGACCGGCATCTGAACGATGCGCTGCTGCGCGAAGCGAAGCGCCAGGGTTGGCAGGGCGCCCGCCTGAGCCACGACACCAGCCTGCCGGCCAGCACCGCGCGACTGCCCCGCTGCGCCCATCCGCTGCAGGTTCGCGATGCAAGCGGCAGCGAGTCGCTGCTGGACCGTCAGCGGCTGACGATCAGCTGCCCCGATGCGAACGGCTGGACCTTGGATATCAATAGCCAGCCCAGCGTGTGGCTGCCGGCGGTGCACGCCCAGGGCATCATCGAACGCGGGCAGACGCTGGGGCGCGACGACCTCAAGCTTGAGCCGATCAATATCGGCAAGGCCCAGCGTGGCTATTTCAATCGCCTGGAAGAGGTGCAGGGCATGGCCGCGAAACGACGCATCCGCGCCGGCCAGACCCTCACGCCGTCGCTGCTGGCGCAGCCCTTGGCAGTCAAGCGCGGCCAGCCGGTAAGGATCGTTGCCAGCCACGACGGTATCGAAGCCTCCACCAGTGGCGAAGCGTTGGCAGACGGACAGCCGGGCGAGGTGATCCGCGTGCGCAACGTACGCAGCGGCAAGGTGATCGATGCGAAGGTGGTGGAAGAAGGGGTGGTGACCAGTACGTTCTAACAGGCGAGCGTGCGTGGATAGGAGCCGTGCAAAGGTGCTGGAAGCGCCAATTGGGAGCAATCCAAAAAATTTTGGCGCCAGGATTTAATCCTTCTTCCTGGGCTGTCGCCTTACCCTTTCAGCAGGCAGTCAAGCCAGCTCCTACAGCCCACTTAGCACGAAGGATTTTCACATGGCCCTGTCCATTCATACCAACTATTCCTCGCTGATCACCCAGACCAACCTGAGCAAGACAAACAACACCCTGGGCACCAACCAGCAGCGCCTGGGCACCGGCCTGCGCATCAACAGCGCCGCCGACGACGCTGCTGGCCTGCAGATCGCCACCCGTCTGAACGCAGGCGTCCGCGGCATGGCCGTGGCCATACGCAACACCAACGATGCCGTATCGATGCTGCAAACTGCCGAGGGCGCGTTCAACGAAGCGACCGATATCCTGCAGCGCATGAAAGACCTGGCCACCCAATCGGCTAACGGCACCAATACTCAGAAAGACCGCGACGCCCTGGAAGCTGAATTCGTGGAGCTCGGCAAAGAGCTGAACAATATCGCAACCAATACCAAATATGCGGGTGATGCGCTGCTAGACGGCGGCACCTTGGCTGCCGACATCAATTTTCAGATCGGTGCTAGTTCTGCAGAAGTGATGACAGTGGCTATAGCCGATACCAAGATTGCTGCCGCACTGACCCAGATGACCACCACTGTGCCGGGCCTTTCAGTTGCAGCCGGTGCCGTTGCTACCATCGATGCGCTTGAGACCGCCCTTGACGATCTTGGCGCCACTCGTGGTGCTCTGGGCGCCAACATCAACCGCCTGAATCACACCGCCAACAACCTGGCCAACATGAAGGACAACACCGAAATGGCCAAGGGTCGCATCATGGATGCCGACTTCGCCTCGGAAAGCGCCAACATGACCAAGAACAGCATGCTGATGCAGTCCGGCATCTCCATGCTCAAGCAAGCCGGCCAAATGCCGAGCATGGTCATGGGCCTGCTGGGCTGATGACTGCCGGGTTGGCCCTTGGCTGACCCAACCGATACATGCAAAAAGCCCCGACTGGTTCGGGGCTTTTTGTTGTTCAGGTTTTTCCTCCTGTCTATCCGACTAACGGCTATTGATATCATTTTGAGGTCATATGGCCATCTCAAAATAACCTTAACCCCTTCTAGAATAGGCCTTTCAGCACCAGCCGTCGCTCCATGAGCCATCACTTTCAATGCAAATGATGGCACATAGCCATTATTCATGACCTCTATCGCCCTGATTAGTTCCCTTATAAGTTCAAAAAAACGGCGTCAACATACTGCCAACTAGTTCACGGTAAACCTTTGCCTCCTATCACAGAAACCCTCATTCGCTTCTCAGGGCACCATGACTTCATCTCTGACCATGAAGGCCACCGATGGCACCGTCTATCCGCTCCTGAAGAGTGGCCGCGACAACTGCCTGGTTCGCTTCGATCGCTCGCTCTACCAGCTCTCGCTTTGCAGCGGCGATAACGTAGAAAAAGTTGACCTTGGCTTTTCCGGAAGCCGGGTTCTGGAGCGCCTGCTGCAAATGCCCGGCGAGGTCGTTTCGCGCGAGGAGCTGCTGAGCTACGCCTGGCAGGATCGAGTGGTCGGGCAAGGTAGCCTGAACCAGCAGATCTACACGCTGCGCCAGGTTCTCGGCGATGCCGACAGCCAGATCATTCAGACCCTGCCGCGTCGGGGCTATCTGTTCAACCCGAACTACCTGGTCAACATCGAGAAGGCCGCGCTGCCGCCGGTCCCGACTGCGGTCGAACAGCCGATCACGGAGCTGGCACAGCTCCCACCTCAAATGCCGCGGCGCTCTGCCTGGTTTGCCCCGACGATGCTTGGCACTGCGGTAGCACTGCTCTTGGCATGTGTCGCCCTGGGTTACCGCTTCATGCATGCGCCCAAGAGTTCGCTGACCTATACCCATTCCATCGGCCAGCTCGAAGTGCTGTACGTGGAAAAAAGCCAGCAGATGCTCGACCGGATGATGCAGGAAACCCGCCTGTTGGTAGCCAGCGTTGCCGGCATGAGTTCGCGGCCGGGTCGCCTGATCGTGAACATGTCACCCGGCTTCTATGAGCTTCGCTGCCTGCAAAACGATGGCCGGATCAACTGGCTGAAGGTTCACCGCAGCCAGGTGAACGCCATTCCGAATGAAACACTGCAAGGATGTCTGCGATGAATGCTTCTTTCGAGACCGGCACGGCAAGCAAGCGCCTGCTGCGCGTCATGGTGCCGACTGCTCTGGCGTTATGGGCCTTCGTTGCGATGGGCACCACCACCAACTACAGCGCCAACCTTGACGGTCGATATTCCTCGACTGGCCAGGTGCTGCTTAGCAACGGCCAACTGGTGCAGGTCAGTCAGAGCGTGGTGTTCAATGATGGGCGCTTCTATGCGATGACACGCAACAGCCCGGCCATCGTCGAAGCGTCTGGCCGGGTCGAAACCGACTTTCTCGGCCGTGCCCGGCTGGTGGTGGAAGAAGGCCAGATCAGCGGAATTGCCGGCGCCGACGAACTGGACGAAGAGCTGATCTTCAATCTGTTCTACGGCAAGCACAAAGGCGCCCGCATCACCCTGGAGGAAGTGGGCGCCTGCCTCTACGGCGTCGAGACCCAGCAGGTCTACTGCGCCGAACCGGCGGTGGCCCAGCTCTGACAACCCCGCTGCGCCAGACAGCCTGCAGCGGGCGCGCAGCCACACGCGTTGCAATCAGATTTCGTCGGACTCCGGAGCGCTGTAGCTCGCGCCCTTCTCGGTGAAGCGAACCTTGCCGTAGCTGTCGCCGAACAATTCCTTGTACAGGTTCTCCGCCGAGTCGGTCAGCAAGAGAATCTCCACCCGTCGATTGGCTCCATCTTCCGGCGCATCGGGGCGTAGTGGCATCACGTCCGCCTGCGCAGTCACTTGCAGCACTGAGCGCCCCGGCAGGCCGGCACTCACCAGCACATTGCGCGCACGCAAGGCGCGATCACCGGAGAGATTCCAGTTGTCATAGCCCGATTGCAGCCGGTAAGGCGTGGCATCGGTGTGGCCGCTGATGATCAGCTTGTTCTCGACCTTGGCCAGCACGCCGGCCAGCACACCGAGCAGGCGGGCGAAGTGCGGATTGAGCACGGCGCTGCCGCGCTGGAACATGAAGCGCTGCTGGTCGTCCTTGATCAGGATGCGCAGGCCCTGGGGCACCACGTCCACTTCCAGATTCGCCAGCGCATCGACCTGCCCGGCCACCTCCTGCATCAACGCTGCCAACGCCTGCAACTCGGCCGTCGAGGCATAGCGGCGGCTGCCATCCTCGGGCAACTCCCCCTCTGCGCGGTCGCTCTCGACACGCCGACGCTCGGGTTCGTCCTCATTGCGCGCCTGCCGTACCGGTACGCCATCAAGCTCCAGTGGCGAGGTGCTGGTGCCGTCGAAAATACCGGCACCGCCATCGACCAGGGGATTGCTTTCCTCATCGCCGAATGCGGGATTGGTCAGGTTCATCTGCGGCTGGATGATCCACAGCACCATGAACAGCGCCATCATCGCCAGGGTGAAGTCGGCGAAAGCCACCTTCCAGGCGCCGCCGTGCTCGTCGCCGTGACCCTTCTTGGTTCGGCGGCGAACGATGATTTCGTGCTCGTTACCGCTCTTGCCTCGGCTCTTCATGCCGCGTCCCTTTCTTCCTCGTACTGGTTGACCCAGACCTCGAGTTGACGGAAGGCCGGCTTGACGTCCTGCTCGATCAGCTTGCGGCCAGCGTCGACTGCCAGCAGCGTCGGCTTGCCAGCCAGATGCGCAACCAAGGTGGTACGTACGCATTCCAGCGCCGACAGCTCGGTCTTGACCCGTTGCCCCATCGCGTTGGAGAGCGGCTCCATCAGGCAGTAGCAGAAGAAGATGCCGAGAAAGGTACCGACCAGCGCCGCGGCCACATGGGCGCCGATCTCGGCGACGCTACCGCCGATGCTGCCCATGGTGATGATGATGCCCATGATCGCCGCCAGGATGCCGAAACCCGGCATCGCCTCGCCGATCTTGAACAGCGAACGCGACGGCTGCAGCAATGCATGCTCCATCGCCTCGAGTTCCTGCTCGAGAAAACCCTCGAGCTCGTGGGCGCTGATCTTGCCCATGGCCATCAGGCGGAAATTGTCGGCGATGAACGCCATCAGGTTCTTTTCCTTGAGGATCAGCGGGTAGCGTGCAAACAGCTCGCTCTGCTCTGGCTCCTCGATGTGCGAGTCGAGCACCTTGAGACCGCCCACATCGACCATTTCCAACAGCTCATAGAGCAGCATCAGCAGCTGGCGCTGGAACTCCTCGCCACGGCGTTCGTAGATGAACACGCCGCGGATCTGCGAAAGCATTTCCACCAGCACTTCCTTGGGATTGCCGACCACCAGGCTGCCGATCGCGGCGCCGAGGATGATCACGATCTCCGCGGGCTGCCAGAGCACCCGCATGTCGCCGTTGGCCATGGCGTAGCCGCCCAGCACGCAACCGATGATGATGAACGCACCTAATACTTTCTGCATGACGTTACTGACTTCTCTCGGTTAAAAAGCGACAGGCCTTGCCGATCGCCTGCTTGCTCAACTGACAGACCCTGGCGTCGCTGACTTCCAGCACCAGGGCGATTTCCTTGAGGCTCAATTCGTGCTGGTAGTACAGCGTCAGCACCAGTCGCTCGCGCTCGTCCAGCCGGCTCAACGCCTGCTCCAGCAAACGCTCCTTGAGCAGCCGCTCCTCGAACAGCTCGGCCGTGTCGGGAAAGTGCTCATGGCCGCTCTGCAGCAGCTCGTCGAGGCTCTCGATGGCCTCGGACGAATCGGCCCAGAGGAAGGCCTGATAATCCTTCTCGTCCAGCCCGGTGAATGTCTTGATCTCCTCGTCGCTTGGGCTGTGGCCCAGCTGGCGGGTGAGTTCACGAATCGCGTCGCGCACCTTGTGCGCCTGCTGCCGGACCTGACGCGGGCGCCAGTCCTGCCGGCGCAGCTCGTCGAGGATCGCACCGCGAATACGCAACGCGGCGAAGCGCCCGAACTGCTCGTCCGGTTCGCCGTAGCGACGCAGGCCTTCGAGCAGACCGATCATGCCGATCTGCTCCATGTCCTCGCGGTCAAGCACCTGATTCGCCTGCAACGAAAGCTGTCGCACGATGCGCTTGACCAGCGGCAGGTACTGCATCAGCCAGCGCTGCTCGGCACCCGGTGCAAATAGCGCAGGGCTGGCCGGGCTGGCGCCGTAGTAGTCGACGGAACAGGTGGCGTTCATGGCGCGGGCCTTTACTGAACGATCATCTTGTTGACCAGTACGTGCCGGAACGGCACCACTGCGTTCTTGCTGGCGAAGTCGGCAAACAGCGCTTCCTCCAGACGGGTCTGCAACTCGCCGATCGGCATGGCACGCAGGTCGGCGAAGTCGAGCCCGGAGAGGTAGCTGACCACCGAATTGCGCACCAGCGGTTCAACCTGCTCGAAGTTCTTCGGCTCGTCCGAGGCTTCGGCCTGCAGTGCCAGGTCGAGCACGAAATAGCGCTCACGGCCCTCTCCGCGCAGGCTGACGATCACCTTGGTGACCGGATAGAACTGGTACTCCACCGGCTCGATGGTTTCCGTAACCACCTCACCACCGCTCATGCCCGGCTTGAGCAGCCAGTAGGCGGCACCGACCCCACCGGCAACGGTGACGACATTGAGCAGCAGCATCAGAAGAACCAGACGTGGCGTCGACATAACCTATTCACAATCCTGTAGTTGAAGTTGAGCCGGTCAGACCGTGACCAGCACATCGCTGCTGCGACCAGCCGAACGTGCGCCGCCATCCTCTACCGCGGCTGCGCGCGCAGGCGTGGTTGCGGCGAGAACCGCATCGCCGTCATGCGCCTGCTGCGACTGACCCTGACGGCCCGACTGGCCGTCGGCGCCGACCTGTACATTGACCTGCACGAAATGCTGCGCCACCAGTTCCTGGCGTAGACGGTCGCTGGTCTGCTGCAGCAGCCGCGCCACATCGGCATTGGCTGCGCTGAGCTGCACGCTGAGACGACCGGACTCATGGCTGAGATGAATTTCCAGGCTGCCCAGCTCCGGCGGATCCAGCCGAATGCTGGCGCTCTGCTGACGTTGCTGCAGCTGGATCTCGACGTGCTCGCGCAGGGCATGCAGCATCTGCTCGCCCCACTTGGCTTCGGGGCCCTGCAGCTTGAGCAGGCGCTCGGCCCCCTGAGCGACGCTACTAGTCGGGCGTTCAGCCAAGAGCGGCGCCGACTGGCTGCCCTCATCGATAGGGGCGAGTTCCTTCAACTGCTCCACCGGCAGTTCTGCGCCGAGATCGCTTCCCGCTGCACCGGTTGCCAGCAGACTCAACACAGCACCCGGTTCAACGACTGGACGTATGGCCTGAGCAGCGGGCATCGGCCGATCAGCGACCGGATCAGCCATCTGCCGACCGGATAGTTCGAGGGGCAACGGAGCTACCTGGCCCTGCAGCCGTGCTTCGGCAACGCCAGCGGCTTCACCTTCCGTTTCAGCGCCTGCCGGCTGTGGTGCCGCTGGCCAACCCGGCTGAACCGCCGCCTCCCGCGCCTGAACCTGCACCTGCTGCTGATCGAGCATCCCCAGCAGCCACTGCTCGACCGGACCTTGCTCGGCCGCTTCGTCGCTGCTCGCCTGGGCAACGGGTTCCGCTAGCGCGGACGGCGACAGCTCTGCCTGCTCGGCCACGGGCTGCTGCAGCGTGTCCATGTCCAGCTCGACGGCAGCAGTCAGCATGCGCGCGCTGAAATCCGCGCCGAGACCGGGCTGGCCCTCGGCCGCTCGCGCGGCCGCATGGCCACTCAGCGAGGCCGGACGCAGCGGTTGCGTCAACGCTTGTGCCGTTCCGGCAGCTGAGGCCGAAGCCGGGATCAACTGGATCACTCGCCATTCCTCGCCTGATACATGTCGACTCGTTGATAAGCCGAGCGCCCTTCGGCGTACTCGAGGTGATTCACCAGCAGCAGGCGCAAGCGCTCGCATTCCTCGGCGCAGGCCTTCAAGGCCTGGCCATGCAAACGCTTGAGCTGCTGTCTGGCGCTCTGCACGGATGCGTGTGCATCTCGCGGCAACTGTTCCAGGCACTGCCGGATCGCCTGATCGGTTTCACCGACGGCGCGCCAGTCCTGGCTTTGCAATGCCGCCGCCAGCCTCTCGTGCAAGGCTTGCAGGCGCTGCTCGTCACTTGCGTGCGGCACTGACGCCCTCCCAACCTTCACGCAGCGTGCCGAGCAGGTTCACCACCTCGTCCAGGCCTTCCAGCGAGAGCGTCACGCTGACGTCGGAGAGGCGATAGATGCAGTATTCGTAGAGCCGCGCCAGGCCTTGCACTACCTCACCGCCGCCTTCCTCATCCAGTGCACCGTTGAGTCCGTTGAGGATGTTCATGCACTTTTCCAGCGAGGCGCCCTTCTGCTGATAGCGCTTGTGCTCGATGTGGCCACGCGCACGGGCCAGCTCGTCGAGCAGGCCATCCATCAGCACCAGCACCAGCTCATAGGGCGATGCCGAAGCGGCGCGCGCCTCGAGGTCCACCGAGCGGTAGCTGTCGTAACTGTCGTTGGGAAGGTAGGTCATCAGAACATTCCGAAGGTCTGCTCCATGTTCTGCATGGTCTGCATCATGGAGGTGAACTGCTTGAGGTAGCGGGAGTAATGGCTGTCGTACTGCTGTTGCAGCTTGTCGAACTGCTCGTTGGTGCGTCGCAGGTTCATGTCCAGCGTGTCCATGCGGTTCTTCAGCATGCCGTTGGTGCTGCTGGTGTAGCTGGCGACGGTCTTGTCGATGCTGTCGAGCAGGTTGTCCTTGCCGGTGAACAGCGCCTCGAACCCGGCCGGGTCCTTCGCCACGGCGGCCTCGAAGCGCGCGGTGTCGATGGTCAGCTTGCCGTTGCGGTCGGCACTGATACCGAAATTGATCAGACTGTTGCCGCCGAAGTCGGTACGCAGCAGGGTGTTCAGGCGGCCTTCGATGGCGCGCACGCTGGAGTCGCCCGCCAGCGCACCACGGGCACTGCTGTCGCTGCCGCTGGCGGTCAGCGAGTCGAAGCTGGTCATCAGGGCGTTGAAGGCGTCGACAAAGCTCTGCGCCTTGCCTTTGGTGGCGCTCTTGTCCTGGTCAATGGTCAGCGTCAGTGCCGGATCACCGTCCTTGTGCACCTTGTTGACCGACAGGCTGACGCCCTCGATGACGTTGTCGAAGGTGTTGCTCGAACTGGTCAGCTCGATACCACCAACACCGAAACTGCCGCCCATGCGAATACGCGCATCGGCCGCGGTCGACAGCGTAGTCGTGGTAGCAGCGGTGCCGGTCAGCGAATGTGCGAAGGCATTGGCCGTGCCACTTTCGGTGCTGGTCAATACCAGACTGACTTCACCGTTGCTGCGCACCAGCGTCGCCTGCACACCGAGATCGGCGCTGGCATTGATCGCCTTCGCGGCGTCTTCGAGGGTCGCGTAGGCACCCAGGTTGAATGTCTGATCCTTGAGATTCAGCGTTCCGCTGAGGGCGCCATCGACCAACCCCTGCACCGCCACCTGCTGTTTGCTGGCCAGCTGCTCGACATAGAACTGATAGCTGCCGGCTTGCGCCTTGGCACCGACCGTGGCACTGACGTAGCCCTCCTGACTGGTGGTGGCGCTGTTGACCAGCATGGTCGCCTTGCCGGTCTTCAACCCGGAGACGGCGGACTTGAAGGTCGTCAGCGAGGTGCGCAACTTGCTCAGCGCATCACGCTGAGTCTTGTAGTTGCTTTCGTTGCGATTGAGCCGGTCCAGCGAAGACTGAACTTCGTAGGTCGCCAGCTGCGTCGACATCTGCTTTATGTAATTCGAATCTATCGCCATTACCGATCCCCTTCCTGTGCTCTGTAGAGCAAGTTGAGTGCCAATTCACAAATCATTGATTTACAAGCGCTTTATGCCAAGTGGCGCAGAAGAAGCGCTTCCGCCTGGCGGCCTTATGAGGAAACGGGGAAATGCCGTTTCCGCCTGACCGAATGGCGCAATCTCTCTGGTTAAAGGCGACGAATACGGAGCCAACGCTAAGGCGCGCCGAAAATATCGATGGGAAGATCGCCCGACTGCCCCGCTCGCGAGCGGCGCTCATGTGCGGCAACCCAGGCAAGGCGCTGCAGGCATGCGCCGCGGAGCGGGCGCAATTCAGGAACCGAGGTGCCCGTGGCTTCCCACAGGTGCCAGCGCCTGGCGAACCGGCCGGCCGCAGCTCCAATGGCATCCGCGAGCAAGCTCACCGAGCAGGGAAGGCAGACCGATCAGCGGGAAACGGAGAAACGCGGGGATTACGCCGCGCGGGGATCAGTACATCTGCGGCTGATAGAGCCGCGCGTCATGACTGCCGGCCAGCAGCTGACCGAGGATCTCGTGATGCATGGCCAGCAGCTTGCCGTTGCGCTCGTTGATCTGCTGGCACTGGCTGGCCAGCACGCCGAGCTGCTGCCAGGACTGACGCAGACGCACCGCCTGCTCGTCAGGGTAAGAACCGAGGAGGCGCTGCATGCCATCGGCATCGGCCTGCAGGCGGAAGGCACTCAGCACCTTTGCCCGGCGCTGGGCCCGCGCACCGATGGTTTCGACGCGAGTGGTGATCTGCAGATTGAGTCGATCGATCTCTACACTGTCGCGTTCGAGCAGGAATGCGTAGAGCGCCTGCATCAGGTCACGCAGGGCCAGGTAGTCATCGCAATCCTGCTCAAGGTCGATGGCAACGACCGCGAGCAGCTTGTCGCGCTGGTTCACGCATCGCTTCCGCGATGGTAGGCGAGCATGCTCCCGGCCAGCTCCGCAGGATCGCTGGAGATCTCGCCGCGCTGCAGGGCCTGCTTGATCGCCGCAACCCGGTCGAGGTCGATTTCCGGCATAGCGCGCAGGGCGTCATGCATCTGCTCCAGCGGAAGGCTGGCAGGTTGGCGCACCAGCGCTTCAGCCGCAGGGCGTGCAGCGGGCTGGCGATTGGTGCTGGCCTCGGCGGCCGGTGTCAGGGCGGGCTTGAAATGCCGGCTGATTTCCATGATTTCATTCCAACTCGGTGGTTACAGCCAAACAGGCGACCATCATCGGCAAGTTATTAAATCGACTTTCACCTGCATCACGCAGGCGTGCGCGTGCAGTCTACCGGGCCGACCTGCGCGGCGTCGCCTGCCTCAATGCGTGGCGCGCCAATGGGCCTGCGCCGCCAGTCCGTCCTGGATTTTCTGTTCCTGTTGCGCAAGCAGCTGCTGCCATTGCTGCATCTTGTCATCGATCATGTGCTCGACCACTTTCTCGCTGCGCATGGCCTGCAGCAGCTCGCGCTGAATACGCTCCAGAGCCTGCTCGGCAACCGCCAGCTCACGGCGCTGCAGCGCCACCATCTTGTACAGGGTGGCCTTGTAACGTTGCTGGTTGTCGCGCTGAAGTGGTGTGTTCATCGGCACGGAAAAGCCGCACAGGCGGCTCAGGCCGGTGATGTTGTTGCGGTAGCGCTGGCAGAGGTTCTGCTGGTACTGCACGCGGCCGAGCATCTGCCGCACACGGTGGCTGCGCAGGCTGGCCAGGCGGCCGAGGGTCTCGATCTGCTGTTTCATCGCGGTTTCCCGAGGATGTTCTGCAAGGTGGCGACGCTGGTTTCCAGTTCGGCGGCTTCGCCGACGTCCTGACGCAGGAAGCGCTCGATGGTCGGCGCCAGCTGCACCGCACGATCGGTCTTGATGTCCGCGCCCGGCGTGTAGCCGCCGAGCGGAATCAGTTCCTTGATCTTCTCGAAGGTGCTGTAGCACTCCTTGAGCTGGCGCGCCGCGCCCAGGTGCGCCGGCTGGCCGACCTGACTCATGCAGCGGCTGACCGAGGCGCAGACGTCGATGGCCGGGTAGTGTCCGGCTTCGGCCAGGCGCCGCGAGAGCACGATGTGGCCGTCGAGAATCGCCCGCGCGCAGTCGACGATGGGATCCTGCTGGTCATCGCCCTCGGCCAGCACCGTATAGATAGCGCTCAGGCTGCCATTGTCGCTGGCACCGTTGCCGGCACTTTCCACCAGCTCCGGCAGCATGCCGAACACCGACGGTGGATAGCCCTTGGTCGCCGGCGGCTCGCCAAGGGCCAGGGCGATCTCGCGCTGGGCCATGGCGTAGCGGGTCAGCGAATCCACCAGCAGCAGCACGTCATGCCCCTGATCGCGGAAATAGGCGGCGATGCTGTGACAGAGCTCGGTGGCCTTCAGCCGCATCAGCGGCGATTCGTTGGCCGGCGCGACCACCACCACGGCCTTCTTCAGGCCCTCCTCGCCCAGCGAATGCAGCAGGAACTCCTGCACCTCGCGGCCCCGCTCACCGATCAGCCCGACCACCACCACATCGGCCTTGGTCTGCCGGGTGATCATGCCCAGCAGCACGCTCTTGCCGACACCGGAGCCGGCGAATAGGCCGACACGCTGGCCCTTGCCCAGGGTGAGGGTGGCGTTGATCGCACGCACGCCGACATCCAGCGCTTCGCTGACTGGCTTGCGCTTGAGCGGATTGACCGAGGGCAGCTCGGTCGGCAACGGGTCGCGCCCGCCGAGCTTGCCCAGTTCGTCCAGCGGTTCGCCGAGGCCGTTGACTACGCGGCCGAGCCAGGATTCGTCGATATGCAGCTTGGCGTCATCCGGCGCCGGGAATACCCGCGAACCGGCGGTCAGGCCGACCGGTTTCTTGAACGGCATCAGGTAGGTGATATCGCGGTTGAAGCCGACCACCTGCGCTTCCAGCATGCTGCCATCGCCCTGCTCGACATAGCAGCGCTGGCCGGTCATGCGCTGGCAGCCGAGGCTTTCCAGCAGCATGCCGGAGACCCGCACCAGCCGCCCGCTGACCTTGGCCAGCTGCACGTTGTCCAGCGAGCGCAGGGCCTCGTCGAGGCGGAAGCTGTCGCGCAGGGCCATCGGTCAGCCCTGCGCCGTGATGTGTTCGGCGAGGGTTTCCATGCACGAGTCCAGCCGCTGCTGGCAGCCGATATCAGCCTCGGCCTGGGCGGTGAGCACACGGCATTCGCCGAGCGCGAGCTTCTCGTCCGGCACCAGCCGCCAGGCGGCGGCGCGTTCCGGCGCCAGCTCGCGGATGCGCGCGCATTCTTCCGGATTGAGCTGGATACGCACGTCTTCCTGATCGCCCGGCATGGCGTTCAGCGCTTCCTCAGCCAGGGTCAGCAGCTGGGTCGGATGCAGGGTCAGCTCGCAGCGGATCACCTGCCGCGCGACCTTCTGCACCAGCTCCAGCAACTCCTCGCGACGCGCCTGCTCGTATTCCTGACGAAAACCTTCGAATGCCTCGATCAGGCGATCCAGCGGCCGACCGGCCTCGTCAAAGGCGCGACGACCCTGCTGGCGGCCCTCTTCCAGACCGAGCGCCTTGCCATCCTCGACGCCGCGCTGAAAGCCTTCGCGGTGCCCTGCTTCGCGGCCCTGCTCCAGGCCTTCGCGATAGCCCTTGTCGATGCCCTCCTGAAAGCCATCGGCCACCGCACGCTGCAGCGCTGCCGGGTCGCCGGCGAAACCAGCCGCCGCCTGTGCCGGGGTCTTCACCCTTGGCGGAAAGCGGAACGGCCGCCAGCTGCGGTCGGCACCCTTGATCACCTTGATCGTCATGTCATTCCACCGTCTGCTCGCGGAACAGCTGGACCTGCAGCTCGCCATCGGCGGACATCTCGCGCACCACGGCCATGATGTCCTTGCGTACCTGCTCGACACGGCTCAGCGGCACCGGACCCTGGCGCCGGTTGATCGACTCCATCTGCTGCGCCTGGCGCTTGGGCATGGCGCCCTGGATGGCCTTGACCAGCTCTGGTTCGGCGCCCTTCAGCGCGACCACCCACTCATCCAGCGGGATGACCTCCAACAGGGTCTGCAGCACGTCCTGGTTCTGCCGCGAAAGGATGAAGAAGTCATACATCTCATCCTCGATCTTGCCGACCAGCTCCTCGTTGTGCGCGCGCAGCAGCTCGAACATCTGGTCGCGATTGCCCTTGAAGCGGTTCATGATGTCGGCCGCCTGCTTGACGCCGCGAACCTGCGAACCCTGGGTGCTGAGCACCTTGAGGCTGCGGTCAATCAGCTGCTCCAGCTCGGCGATCACATCGCTGTTGACCTCCGACAGGTTGGCGATGCGGTAGAGCAGCTCGTCCTGGCGCTCGGCCGGCATGCACTCGAGCACCTCGGTAGCCATGCCCGGCGGCAGGAAGGCGAGGAAAACCGCCTGCATCTGCGCGTGCTCCTTGGCGATCAGCGCGGCGAACTGCTTGGGATCGAGCCATTCCATCTTGGCCATCTTGGCGCGGATCTCCTCGCCATAGATGGAGTCCAGCAGCGAGCGGGTGATGTCGCCGCCGAGCGCCTTGCCGAGCATCCCGGCCAGGTAGGAACGCGAGGCGCCCTTGATGCTGCTCTGCTCCTTGTAGTCGTCGAAGAAGCGGCTGATCACGTCGGAAACCATCGGCTGCTTGACGTTGGACAGTCGCGCCATCGCCTGGCTGATGCTGATGATTTCCTCGCGGGAGAAGTTGCGCAGGATGCCCGCGGAAATCTCGTCGCCCATGCTCAGCATGAGGATTGCCGCCTGATCCAGCGAACTGACCGAGCGCAGCTGCACCGGCCGCGGCTTGATCTCGCGGGACGACGCCTGGCTTTCTTCAGCCGGCTGGGTTGAGATCTCTTTCATTGCGCCCTATCCAATGCTTGATGACTTCCGAGACCCGCTCGGGATCGTTCTTGGCGAGCATCTGCAAATGCTCGATCTGCAGCTCCAACCCCGAACCCGGCGCCGGCAGGCGGATCTCCGAGAGCGGGTTGAGCTCGCCGAAAATATGCGGCCCGTTCGATTCGCGCGGGCTGGCCAGCGCCGGCCTGGCGTCGCCTTCCAATGCGGCCGGCGCACTCGGCTCGACCAGACTGCCTTCCAGTCCCTCGCCCTGCGGCAGCGCCTGGACGTTGCGCTGGGTCAGGTTGCGTACCGCCGGGCGCACCACGATCAGCAGCAGCAACAGGGCGATCAGTCCGGCCACGCCGACCTTGGCCAGCGCATGGATCTGGCTGTTCTCCCACCAGGGCACGACCTGCTCGATCTGCTCGACGGCGGCGAACGGCAACACGCTGAGGCTGAGCAGATCGCCGCGCTCCTGCTTGAAGCCGACGGCATTGCGCACCATTGCCTCCATTTCGGCACGGGCCTCGTCTGTCCAGCCACCCTTCGGCGCCGCCGCAGAGTTGAGGACCACCGCCACGCTTTGCTGACGCAGAGCGAAGCCGGCGTGCTTGACGTGCACGACGCTCTGGTCGTAATCCATCTGCCGGGTCGATTCCTCGCGCAGCGACGTCGCCCCCTTGTTCTCGGTGGCCAGCTGCTGCGCTTCCTCGCCGTCAGGCTCAGGCGGCAGCGGCCTGTTGCTCAGCGAGCCGGGCACGCCAAGCGCCAGACGGTCCAGCGCGCTTTCGTTGCGCAGGACTTCGTTGCGCAGCCGCGGCGTGTCGCCGTAGGACTGGAAGGTCTCTTCCTTCTGGCTGAAATCGATATCCGCCGCCACGCTGATGCGGAAGTTGCCCAGGCCCAGCACGGGTGCCAGCACCTGCTCGATGTTGCCCGCGGCCTTCTGCTGGTAGTCCTCCACCGCCTGCCAGTTCTGCGCCGGCCCGCCGCCAACGTTAAGCCCGCGCGAGAGCAACGCGCCGTACTGGTCGACCACGCCGACATCTTCCGGCTTGAGATTGGGCACGCTGTTGGCTACCAGATTGACGATGGCACCGACCTGGTCGCTGCTCAGCTTGTAGCCGGGCTCCAGCTGCAGCATCACCGACGCCTTGCTCGGCGCACGCTTGCTGACCACGAAGGAGCTGTTCTCCTCCTGCGCCAGATGCACCCGCGCCTGCTGTACGCCCTTGAGCGCCATCACTGTGCGCGCCAGCTCACCTTCCAGGCTGCGCTTGAGGCGCACGTCCTGAACGAACTGGCTGGTGCCAAGCGGCTCTTCCTTGTCGAACAGTTCGTAACCGGCCGGCTGCGCCACCTTCACGCCCTTGGCGTTGAGCAGCAGCCGCGCCTGTGCCAGCTGATCCTCACGGACCAGGATCTGCCCGCTCTGCGGATGGATGCGGTACTGCAGCGCTTCGCCGTCGAGTATCTGCATCACCTCGGCGGCAGGAAACGACTCACCGGCGCCGTGCAGCGGGCGGAACGAGCCGTTGTCACGCCACAGATAGAAGGCCACGGCCACGGCCAGCGCGGCGGCGATCACCGCCATGCCGGCCAGCGTCACGCGCGGATCGAGTTGCAGCCCACCTGCGGGCAACCTGGATTTGATTTTCTGCAGCACGTCTTAGCTCTCTGGGCCGATCAAAGCGGCATTCGCATGACGTCGTCGAACGCCGTCGTCAGTTTGTTGCGCACCTGCAGCAGGGCGGAGAACGACACGCTGGCCTTCTGACTGTCGATCATCGCGCCGACCAGATCGTCGCTCTTGCCGCTGTCGACCGCCGCCATCGCCGCGCTGGCCTGGCGCTGCTCGGCATCCACCGAACGCAGCGCCGCCTCGAACGAGCCGCTGATGGCGTTAGCCGCCATGCTCGACGGCCGGATCGGCTGCCCTTCGGCGGCCCCGGCCAGCTGTTGCATGCGGCCCAGCAGATCCTGCTGCACCTGAGTGATGGAACTCATGGTTGCTCTCCCCCGATCATTCAGAAATTCAGCTCGATGCCCTGCTCGCGCATCGCATTGAGGCGGTAGCGCAAGGCGCGCGAGGTCATGCCGAGGCTCGCGGCGGCCTTGGTCTTGTGGCCGTCGAAGCGGCGAATGGTGTCGATCACGTGCTGGTACTCGGCCCACTTGCCGCTGGCGCGCAGCGCTGCCTTGCCGTTCTCGGCCGCGAGCGTCAGCGGCTTTTCGACTCGGACCGATGCGGCCGCAGGTGCCGCCAGGCCGAGGTCCTGCGGCTGGATGAACAGGCCATTGCGCAGCACCAGCGCACGCTGCACCGTGTTTTCCAGCTCACGGGCATTGCCCGGCCAGTCGTGCTGCAGCAGCGCGCGGCAGGCATCCTCGGTGAGCAGCTCATCATGGGCCTCCTGCGGCGCGTACTTGCCGATGAAGCGGCGCGCCAGCGGCAACACATCTTCCTTGCGTTCGCGCAGCGGGCTGATGTGCAGCGGCAGCACGTCGAGGCGGAACATCAGGTCGGCACGGAAGCGGCCCTCGGCCACCTCCTGCTGCAGATCGCGGTTGGTCGCGGCGATGATGCGCACGTTCAGCTCGATCTCGCGCCGGCCACCCAGACGCTCCACACGCTGCTCCTGCAGCACCCGCAGCAGCTTGGCCTGCAGCCCCAGCGGCAGCTCGCCGATCTCGTCGAGCAGCAGGGTGCCGCCGTTGGCCAGCTCGAACTTGCCGGGCTGGGCACTCACCGCACCGGTGAAGGCGCCCTTTTCATGACCGAAGAGAATGGATTCGAGCATCTGCTCGGGAATTGCCGCGCAGTTGACCGCAATGAACGGAGCATCCGGACTGGCGGAGAAGCGATGGATGTAGCGCGCCATCAGCTCCTTGCCGGTACCGGTCTCGCCAGTGATGAGGATCGGCGCGCGAGTCAGCGAAACGCGCTGAGCCATGGCCAGCAGCCGGCGGCCGGCCTGGGAACAGGAGACGAAGCTTTCCTGGGCGGTCTCGGCGCAGACCTGGCGGCGCAGCAATGCAGCCAACTGGGCTTCACTGAAAGGCGACAGCAAGTAATCGACGCAACCGATCTCGAGCAGCGCTGCCGCCTTTTCCTGATCGGCGTATTCAACCACCGGGATGACACTTACATTGCGTGCCCGACGTGTCAGCGCCTCCACCTGTGCATATAAGGAGCGCGCCGGCAAACTTCCGACCACAACGAATATCAGGGAGAACTGATCGATCGCGGCTTTAACCAGTCCATCCAGATCGTCGTAGCGCTCAACTTTGCAGCCCTGCCGGCGCAAGCCAACCTGGAGAAAATCGCAAGCCGCCTCATGGGCACTTCCGATGATGGCGATCTTCTTCGCCGGCAATTCATCGAATAGCTCGTCGCATGAGTAATTCATTGCCTGACTGATACTCTTCAATGTGACCACCTTGCCCTTCCAGTATTGGCCGCGCTGGCGATGAGCGCGACACCAGAAACAAGCAAAAGAAAAAAAAAGATTTAATTTTCCGGAACCGAACGTCGTCTTCTGCATGGCAACTTCGCTGCCGAAGCGATCTACCCAACGGCACTTCCCGGACAAGTGCGCGCACGCTATCAGGACGCTGGATCAATCCCCCAATCAGTTCTGCTTAATTGAAATCAACCGATGCCTGATGAGCTCAAAAAAGCTCATTTGATATCTCTTGATTTAACCCCCTCACGCGCCCAGGCCTAGGATGGCGGCACGCTAGAGCCGTGCCCGGAAAACACCGGTGCCTGCCAGCCAACCATCTGCATGCACGGCCAGCGGCAACGCCGCCGTGTTAACCGACCCCAGGAAATACAGTTCACAACATGACTGGCAATTCAAAAGTCCACCATGGCGTGCCCGCCCAAAGCCTGACTGTATTGAAACCGCAGAAGCTGGGACGGCATCACCACAAGATTCCGCAGTACATAAAGGAAAGCACCAACAAGAACCCGCGCCTGATCGGCGACTACTTCCTGCGCAACTACCGGATCAACCTCGAGCTGAACAAGATCGATGTTCAGGAAGAGCGCAGCGAAGAGCCGGACGGCATTTATCGCTCGGCCATGGGCAAAGTTGGTTTTTCAATTGATCGCGCACTGCTTACAGAAGCCCTGGAGTGTTATTACGGCGGCACCGTAGTAGCCAGTCAGGACACCCCACCGATCAGTACGTCCGAGCAACGGATGCGCAATCGTCTGGGCATGGACATCACCGATATATTTGCGCGCTCGATATTGTCCGGCGAGACATTCGGCAAACTCGACAGTTATCGCAATGACTACGAGGAAACCAGCTGGGAATATGTGGCCGAGTACGAGTACATCAGCCATATCACCGGTAGCCGCTCCTCGATCTACATCTATCTGGATACCGACCTGGTCGACGAACTGACCAGCCGTCTCGCCGGCCCGGCCCCGGCGCGCTTGCCCGGCAACCCCATCGATCACATCAAGCATCTGCCGGTGCGCCTCGACTGCGTGGTCGCGGCGGCGCAGATGCCGCTGGCGCAGGTACTCGCGCTGCAGCTCGACGACATCCTGATGCTGCGCCCGCTGGACCGCTACGAAGTGCGCATCAACCAGCAGAAGCTCTATCGCGGCACCATCTTCGAAGAGGACGGGGCCCTGTTCCTTACTTCACTTGAAAGCGTGAACCCCCAATGAACGGCCATCTTTCCGACAACGAATTCGAAAACCTCATCAACGAAGGCGACCTCAGCCTGGATGCGGTCGACGCTCCGGCGCTCGAGGCTCCGGCCGCCGCACCTGCACCGCGCCAGGATCTGAGCTTCTTCGGCAAGATCCCGGTGAACGTCACCCTCGAGGTTGCCTCCGCGGAAATCTCCCTCAAGGAGCTGATGGAGTGCGATACCAGCAGCGTGATCGTGCTCGACAAGCTGGCCGGCGAACCGCTGGACGTGAAGGTCAACGGTACCCTGTTCGCCAAGGCCGAGGTGGTGGTGATGAACGGCAACTACGGCCTGCGCATCGTCGAGCTGTCCGGCACCAGCCTGGACGCCTTCGCCCCATGAACCTGCGTCGCGGCCTGAGCCTGTTGGGCCTGCTGCTGATCGGGCTGATGCCTCTGGCAGCCCAGGCCGCCGGCGGCGAGATCACCCTGTTCAACCTGAACGATACCGAGAACGGCCAGGAATTCTCGGTGAAGCTGCAGATCCTCATCATCATGACCCTGCTCGGCTTCCTGCCGGCGATGCTGATGATGATGACCTGCTTCACCCGCTTCATCATCGTACTGGCCATCCTGCGCCAGGCCATCGGCTTGCAGCAGAGCCCGCCGAACCAGGTACTGATCGGCATCGCCCTGATCGTCACCCTGCTGGTGATGCGTCCGGTCTGGCAGGAAATCCACAGCCAGGCCTACGAGCCGTTCCAGAACGACGAGATCACCCTTGAACAGGCACTCGATTCGGCCAAGGGCAGCTTGGCCGGTTTCATGCTGGCGCAGACCAACAAGAACTCCCTGGAAACCATGGTGGCCCTGGCCGGCGAACAGCTGCCGGAAAACCTCGACGAGCTGGATTTCTCGCTGCTGCTGCCGGCGTTCGTGCTGAGCGAGCTGAAGACCGCGTTCCAGCTGGGCTTCATGATCTTCGTGCCGTTTCTGGTGATCGATCTGGTGGTGGCCAGCGTGCTGATGGCGATGGGCATGATGATGCTCTCACCGATGATGATTTCGTTGCCGTTCAAGCTGATGGTGTTCGTGCTGGTCGATGGCTGGGCGCTGTTGATGGGGACGTTGACCACCAGTATCCAGCCGTTTTAGGTGACGGGGATGAAAGCGTTGGCCGGGTGGTGGGGTTTGGAGAGTGGGCACCTTTGCCGCGAAGTGTTTGGGCTTGGGGCTCTTCGAGTACAGCCCATTGGCGCAGTTGGTCGACGCATTGGTTTCGCCCTGCTGGGCGACTCACTTTTTTCAGTCGCGAAAAAAGTAAGCAAAAACGCTTGCCCCTCCATACGGCCCCGGCTGCGCCGGAGTTCCCTCGCTCCGGTGACGCTCCAGGGGCCCGCCGCGAAGGGTCATCCCTGGCCCATCGCGGCTCTCACGGCATCCATGCCGCTCAACCCCTTCCACGCCACCTGCGCTCGGCCTCCTGAAAGGGGCGACTCGGTCGTGCCTGAAAGCTCTTGCAACGAAGTGGATGTGCGGGCTTCAAGGGATCGTAGGGTGGGTAACGCAAAGCTTACCCACCGATATTCAAAGGCAAATTTCTATACCGCCGATTGCGGTGGAAAATGCTTCGCAGTTTTCCACCCTACGGAGCCTGCCTGCGGGCAAAGCTGCTTTTCCATTGCACGAACTGCCAGACGACGCCAAACGCCCCTTTCAGAAGGCCGAATGGAATCCGCGTGGAGGGGAGCGAGCGGCATGGATGCCGCGAGAGGCGTAAAGGGCCATGGATGGCCCTTGTACGCCGGCCCCCGGAGCGTGGATGGAATGAGGGAAGTCGAGCGCAGCGAGACCCGGATGCAGGGGCAAGACTTTTTGGTTCCTTTTGGGGCGACTGCCAAAAGGGACTCGCCCAGCAGGGCGAAACCACTGCCTCAGCCAACCACAACAAAGAGCCATTACACCCGAGGCCAAAGCCGCTACCGGCTCGCCGCGACCTATAGCGGCTGTATCACCTTCCAGGTGCCCCAATGCTAACTCCCGACACTGCCGTCCATATCGTCTCCAACGCCATCCACGTGATCGTCCTGGTGGTTTGCGTACTGATCGTCCCGAGCCTGCTCGGCGGCCTCCTGATCAGCATTTTCCAGGCCGCCACCCAGATCAACGAACAGATGCTGAGCTTCCTCCCGCGCCTGCTGATCACCCTCGGCATGCTGGTGTTCGCCGGGCACTGGATCCTGCGCACGCTGAGCGACCTGTTCATCGAAACCTTCCAGCAGGCGGGTCGCCTGGTCGGCTGAATCATGCCCAACGAGCCCCTCATGCACGCCGGCCAATACCTGCAATCGCTGCTCGCCTACTGGTGGCCGTTCTGCCGGATCATGGCCGTGTTCAGCCTGGCGCCGATGTTCAATCACAAGGCGATCAGCGTACGCGTGCGCATCCTCCTGGCATTGGCGCTGACCCTGGTGCTGGGCCTGGCGCTGCTGCTGGTGTTCACCGTGTTCACCCTGATCGGTGACGTGGTCTCGACTCAGCTCGGCCTGTCCATGGCGGTATTCAACGACCCCATGAACGGCGTCTCCTCGGCCTCGATCATCTACCAGCTGTACTTCATCCTGCTGGCGCTGCTGTTCTTCGCCGTCGACGGGCATCTGGTCACGGTAAGCATCATCTACCAGAGCTTCGTCTACTGGCCGATCGGCAGCGGGCTGTTCTACGACGGCCTGCAGACTATCGCCTGGTCGATGGCCTGGGTGATCTCGGCGGCGTTGCTGATCGCGCTGCCGATCGTCTTCTGCATGACCCTGGTGCAGTTCTGCTTCGGCCTGCTGAATCGCATCTCGCCGGCGATGAACCTCTTCTCGCTGGGCTTTCCCATGGCGATCCTGGCCGGGCTGTCGCTGATCTACCTGACCCTGCCAAACTTCGCCGAGGCCTACCTGCACCTGACCCGCGACCTGCTGGACAAGATCGGCGTACTGCTCAGGAGCAGCGGCCATGTCTGAGCAGAACAGCAGCCAGGAAAAGACCGAAGAGGCCTCCGAGCAGAAACTCAAGAAGAGTCGCGACGATGGCCAGGTCACCCGCTCCAAGGACGTTGCCACCACCGTGTCGCTGCTTGCCACGCTGCTGCTGCTCAAGCTCAGCGCCGGGGTGTTCCTCGACGGCATGCAGCAGAGCTTCAGCTACTCCTATATCAACTTCCAGCAGAGCGAGATCGGCATCGATGACGTGCAGGTGATTCTGCTGCACAACCTGCTGGTGTTCGTCAGCGTGCTGCTGCCGCTGCTGCTGACGCCGATCCTGGTCATCGCCTTTGCCCTGGTGCCGGGCGGCTGGGTATTCGCCTCGAAGAATTTCGCGCCGAACTTCGGCAAGCTCAACCCCATCACCGGCCTGGGACGGATGGTCGGTGCGCAGAACTGGAGCGAGCTGGCCAAGTCGCTGCTGAAGATCTCCGCGCTGCTCGGCATCGCCGGCTGGCAGCTGTACTACGCGGCGCCACGGCTGATCGCACTGCAGCGCACGGACATCTTCAACGCCATCGGTGGCGCCTTCTCGCTGACCTTCGATCTGGCGTTTTCGCTGCTGCTGGTGTTCGTCCTGTTCTCCTTCATCGACATCCCGCTGCAGCGCTTCTTCTTCCTGAAGAAGATGCGCATGACCAAGCAGGAGCGCAAGGAAGAGCACAAGAACCAGGAAGGCCGCCCCGAGGTGAAGGCACGCATCAAGCAGCTGCAACGCCAGCTCGCGCAGCGGCAGATCACCAAGGTGATCAAGGAGGCCGATGTGGTGATCGTCAACCCGACCCACTATGCCGTGGCGCTCAAGTACGACCCGAAGAAGGCCGAAACGCCCTTCGTCATCGCCCGCGGCGTCGACGAGATGGCGCTGTACATCCGCAAGATGGCCCAGGCCAATGCGCTGGAAGTGATCGAGCTGCCGCCGTTGGCCCGCGCGATCTACTACAGCACCCAGGTCAACCAGCAGATTCCGGCACCGCTCTATACCGCCGTGGCCCACGTGCTGACCTACATCCTCCAGCTCAAGGCCTGGAAACAGGGCCGTCGCCAGGGCAAACCGGCGCTGGCCAGCAACATCCACATCCCCGAAGAATTGTTCAACCGAGCACGCTCATGAGCCTGATGCAGAAACTGACGCCGACCTTCCGCAGTGGCCGGATCGGCATTCCGCTGATCATCCTGTCGATTCTGGCGATGATCATCCTGCCGCTGCCGCCGCAGCTGCTGGATATCCTGTTCACCTTCAACATCGCCATGGCGGTGCTGGTGCTGCTGGTCAGCGTATCGTCCAAGAGCCCGCTGGATTTCTCGCTGTTCCCCACGGTGATTCTGGTCACCACGCTGATGCGTCTGACCTTGAACGTCGCCTCGACGCGGGTGGTGCTGCTCGAGGGCCATACCGGCACCGGCGCGGCGGGCAAGGTGATCGAGGCCTTCGGCGAGGTGGTGATCGGCGGCAACTTCATCGTCGGCCTGGTGGTGTTCGTGATTCTGATGATCATCAACTTCATCGTCATCACCAAGGGCGGCGAGCGCATCTCCGAAGTCACCGCGCGCTTCACCCTCGACGCCCTGCCGGGCAAGCAGATGGCCATCGACGCCGATCTCAATGCCGGCCTGCTGACCCAGGAAGATGCCAAGGCACGGCGCCAGGAAGTGGCCAAGGAAGCCGACTTCTACGGTGCGATGGACGGTGCCTCGAAGTTCGTCCGCGGCGATGCCATCGCCGGCATCCTGATCCTGCTGATCAACCTGTTCGGCGGTTTCGCCATCGGTGTATTCGTCCACGATCTCGGCGCTGGCGAGGCCTTCAAGCAGTACGCCCTGCTGACCATCGGTGACGGTCTGGTGGCGCAGATTCCGGCGTTGCTCCTGTCCACCGCGGCGGCGATCATCGTCACCCGCATCAATGAATCCAGCGACATCACCAGCCAGGTCCAGCGCCAGCTGCTGGCCAACCCGGCCTCGCTGTACACCGTCGCCGGCATCCTCTTCGTACTCGGCATGGTCCCGGGCATGCCGCACCTGGCGTTTCTCGGCTTCGCTGCGCTGATCGGCTTCATCGCCTGGCGCGTCTCGCTGCGCGAGCCGCCGGCGGCCGGCGCCGACCTCAAGGAGATTCAGCAGCTCGGCCAGGCGATGGACAAGGAAAAGGCGCAGAGCCTGGCCTGGGAAGACATTCCGCTGGTCGAGCGGCTGTCGGTATCGCTCGGCTACAAGCTGGTCGGGCTGGTCAACGAGGCCTCCGGCGCGCCACTGCCGGCGCGGGTACGCGGTGTGCGCCAGACACTCTCCGAGCACCTGGGCTTTCTGCTGCCGGAAGTGCAGATCCGCGATAGCCTCAGGCTCAAGGCCTCGCAGTACGACATCTACATCAATGGCGAGAAGATCGACGGCGCCGAGCTGCATGCCGACCGCCTGATGGCGATCCCCTCGCCGGAGCTGTATGGCGAAATCGACGGCATCCTCGGCACCGACCCGGCCTATCGCATGCAGGTGGTGTGGATCCAGCCGACCGACAAGTCGCGGGCGCTGAACCTCGGCTATCAGGTGATCGACTGCGCCAGCGTCATCGCTACGCACCTGAACAAGGTGATCCGCGAGCATCTGCCGGACCTGTTCAAGCACGACGACGTCGAGCACCTGATGCAGCGCCTGACCGTGCAGGCGCCGAAACTTGCCGAAAGCCTGAAGAACGCCCTGAGCTATACCCAGCAGATGCGCGTGTACCGTCAGCTGTTGCTGGAAGAAGTGCCGCTGCGCGACATCGAGACCATCGCCAGCACCCTGCTCGAATGCAGCGAAACCACCAAGGACCCGGTACTGCTCGCCGCTGACGTGCGCTATGCGCTGCGCCGCAGCATCGTTTCGATGGTCGCCGGTGACCGTCGTGAATTGGGCGTGTTCGTTCTGGAAAATGCGCTGGAAAACACCTTGCTCAACGCCCTGGCGATCGCCCAGCAGGCCGGACCGGTGAGTCTGGACAACATTCCGGTGGAACCAAGCCTGCTCAACCAGCTGCAGAACAGCATGCCGGTGGTGAAGGAAAAATTGCGCAAGGACGGCCACCCGCCGATCCTCACCGTGATGCCGCAGCTGCGCCCGCTATTGGCGCGTTACGCGCGGGTGTTCAGCCCGGGGCTGCACGTGCTGTCGCAGAACGAGATTCCCGACCGCGTCGGTGTGAACATCCTCGGCACGCTGGGCTGAGGGCAACCAGCCGCGGCAGCACAGGCCCTAGAAGACCTTGCGCCGCCGCGGCAGCTGTTGCGCGACCATGGCGGTGAATTCCGCCGACGGCCGATCGAGGGCGAAGCCCATCTCGAAGCTGTCGCGCCGTGAATCCTTGCGCGACCACTGACAGATCACCACCGCCTCGATCTGTCGCACCCGTTCACCCTGTTCCGGCACGTGCAGCACCATCTCGTAGCAACCGCCCACTGCCAGCGGCTGTTTGGCGACCAGGCGCAGCCCGCCGAGCGACAGATCGGCGACATAACCCATCGGCTCGCCGTTCAGCCGATTGGTGACCTGGATGCTGCTGATGTGGCGGAAGCTGAAGCGGCTGTGCTGGCGCATGTCCGTTGCTCGGGCAGATGGATCGGTACTGCGGCACGGAAGGCTCCGCTACCGCAATCGCTGGCAGTGTATAGAGGCAGCAGGCGACCCGATCACCGCTGCAGTTAAACGCAACCCGCCATCCCAATCATCCTCGTGATATCCATCACACCGTCGCCCACTGCGCCTAGCGCTTCAACTCGCCCTGGGCCGGCTCGTCGCTGACTTCATCGGCCAATCCTGGCGGCACGTTGTAGGCACCGCCTGGCACGTCACTTTCGTCACCGCCGGCGACCTCGCCCTGGGTCGAGGTGGTCTCCGGATTCTGCTCGTGGGCATCGCCGCTCTGGTCGATGGACTCGATACTTTCGCGGCCCTGTTCGTTCTCGCTCATCACGCGCTCCTCGTTCGTCGCAGCACCCCGGCCGATCCGGGGCCCTCTCGCTTAGGAAGGGCCGGGCCGGCGGAAGTTGCAGGGTCGAGCCGGCTTTCTGGACCAATGCCGCTCGGCGGGGCAGCTGAACTAAACCCGCGACCGGGCAGCCAAAACTCCACTAGAACTGCCATAGAACAGAATCATGCAACTGACTTCTCGCAGCCTGCCGATCGCCCCTGCCCTCAATGCGCAGCCGGACCAGTCGTCCCGGGCGCTGTACTTCACCCTCGCTCGCGAAGTCGATCAGCACGCGCGCGACAGTGCGGCGGATTACCTGCGCCTGCAGCTCGAAGCTGCTGCCGCCTTGCCCTGCGACCTGCCGGAAGACCCGGCCGATCTGCACGCCTGGGTTGTTCAGCGCACCGAAACGGTTGGCCGCCAGTACCAGGCCTATCTCGATCAGCGCCGGGCCGGCGGAGCGCGTCGCTATTTCTCCAGCAAGGCCCATGCGTTGCACTTCCTCCGTGGGGTCGCGCCGACCAAGCTGGTGGATGGCGCCTGGCTCTACGGCCTGCTGCAGCGCTGGGACGATGCGCGTTTCACCGCACTGATCCAGACCTATCTGGAAGAGCTCGGCGAAGGTCTGCCGGAAAAGAATCATGTGGTGCTCTATCGCAAGTTGCTCGCCAGTCAGGGCTGCGACGACTGGCAGGAGCTGGACGATGAGCACTTCGTTCAGGGTGCCATTCAGCTGGCGCTGGCCGAGCATGCCGAGCAGTTCCTGCCGGAGGTGATCGGTTTCAACCTGGGCTACGAACAACTGCCGCTGCACCTGCTGATCACCTCCTACGAGCTGACCGAACTGGGCATCGACCCCTACTACTTCACCCTGCACGTCACCGTGGACAACGCCGACAACGGTCACGCGAAGAAGGCCGTGCAGGGCCTGCTGGACGCCTTGCCGCAAGTCGGCGACAGCGCGGAGTTCTATCGACGGGTGCGCGACGGCTACCGGCTCAACGACCTCGGCGCCAGCACTGTCTCGGTGATCGGCGACTTCGATCTGCCCCGCGAGGTGCAGCGCATCTTCGAGAAGAAGGCCGCGGTCGGTCAGTTCGTGCATTCCGACTATTGCCGCTTCGAAGGTCGCACGGTCAACCAGTGGCTGGCCGAGGACGTCGAGCAATTCCTCACCGTGCTGGACAAGCGCGGCTGGATCAAGCGCGGCCATGACCCGCAGGAAAGTCGCTTCTGGCAACTCATCGTCGGTGAACAGGCACCGATGTTCGGGGTCTTCAGCTCCTATGAGCAGCAGATGATCCATGACTGGATCGCCGCCGACTGGCAGCCAGACGGCAAGCGCAGCCCGCGCGGTGCGCTGCTGCAGCGGCAGGCACTGTTCAACAGCCGCCGCGTGCCGCAGGTGCCGAGTGCAGTGCAACCGGCTGCGGCTGCTGCCGGCAACGATTTCGACGAAGAACTGCAGCTGCTCGAGCAGCAGGTGGCGCGCCTGCCCGATCGCGCCGCACGCATGCGCCTGCTGCTGCCGCTGCTCGCTCCGCAACGCCACCACACTGCCGCCGGGCTGCTCGCCACGCGGCTGTTCAACGGACTTTTCAACTGACGGCACCATCAAGGAAAGCGACGATGACCATGGAAAACGCGCAGGACCGCGCGCTGCTGCATCTGGGCCAGGCGCTGCGCGATCGCGGCTATCACTTCATCACCCCCACGCCGCTGACCCATGAACGGGTCAATCTGCGTCCGGAAAACGCGCTCGCCGAGGACCTGCCAGGGGTGTTCGGCTGGAGCCGCCCGTTCCAGCACGAACTGCTGCCACCACCGCTGTTCAGCCTGATGGATCAGGCCGCCGTGCTGGAAGCCCACGGCTCGCGCTGGCGCTCCAAGGTGCGCCTGTCCAGCCTCGACGGTCAGCTATTCCTGCACTCGGCCTTTCCCACCGAAGCCAGCGATGCGGTGTTCTTCGGGCCGGACACCTACCGTTTCGCCAGCGCCATCCGCTGCCACCTGAATCAGCATGCCGGCGAGATCCGCCGCGTGGTGGACATCGGCTGCGGCTCGGGCGCCGGCGCGATTCTCACCGCCCTGGCGCGACCGCAAGCCGAAGTGCTGGCGGTGGATATCAACCCGCAGGCGCTGCGCCTGACCCGCATCAACGCGGCACTGGCGCGTGTGGACAACTTGCGCACCGAACACAGTGACCTGCTGAGCAACGCGCAAGGCGAGTTCGATCTGGTCCTGGCCAACCCACCCTATCTGGTCGACGCCGATCAGCGCGCCTACCGCCACGGCGGCGGCCCGCTGGGGGCTGGTCTGTCGCTGGCAATTCTCGATGCCGCGCTCGGCCGGCTGGCACCGGGCGGCACGCTGCTGCTGTACACCGGGGTCGCCATGATCGACAACCAGGACCCGTTCCTGGCCGAGGTGCGCCAGCGCCTGGAGCGTACCGACCTGCAGTGGGGCTACCGTGAAATCGACCCGGACGTATTCGGCGAGGAGCTGCTTGGCGGCGCCTATACCCAGTGCGATCGCATCGCTGCCGTGGTGCTGGAAGTGACGCGGGCGGCGAGCTGAACGTTCCCGCGTGGAACACGCTTCGCGGTTTTCACCCTGCGATCGGCCAGGCGTAGGGTAGATAACGCCGCAGGCTTATCCACGCGCAAGTGAGCGCGCTTATCAGACCGGCAATAGCACCAAGATCAGTGACAGAGTGATCAGCGAGCCCAGCGTCGAGAGCAGCACCACCCGCGACACCCGCGAGCCTTCGCGTCCATAAAATTCCGCAAGCATGTACGGCCCGGTCCCGGTCGGTAACGCGCTGAGCAGCAGCGCCGAATAGGCCCACAGGGTCGGCAGCTCGAACACCTGAAAAGCCAGATACCAGGTGATCAGCGGCTGCACCACCAGCTTCAGCCCCACCAGCGGCCACACCCCCTGTACCTTGCCTCCCGGCTGCGGCTGGGCGAGGAACAGCCCCAGCGAAACCAGCGCACAAGGCGCCGCGGCCGCACCCAGCAGCTTGAGCAGCGTCGCCAGCGGCACCGGCAATTGCAGGCCACTCGCCGCCCAGAGCGCACCGAGCAGCGGCGCAATCACCAGCGGATTGCGTACCAGTGCACTGCTTACCTTACCGAGCGTGCGCAGCAAGCCCTGCCCGGCATGCAGGCCGGTCTCGACGCAGGCCAGGGCAATGGCGAACAGCACGCAGACCACCACGATTGAGGCGACCATCGCCGGCTGCAGCGCGTCGTCGCCGAGCACCAGCATGCACAGCGGAATGCCGACATAGCCGGTGTTGGCGTAGGAGGCTCCCAGCGCATCCAGGCTGGCGTCGACCAGCGGCTGCTTCTGCAACATGCGATACGCAAGAGTGAAGGCAAATACGCCAAGGCAGCCGATGGCGAACGCGGCGATAAAGCCGGGCTGCCAGAGCTGCTCCCAGGTCGAGGTGGCGACGACGCTGAACAGCAGCGCCGGCAGGCCCAGCCAGACCACGAAACGGTTGAGTTCGGAGGCGCCGGTCGGCCCCATCCTGCCGCTACGGCGGCACAGGTAACCGAGCAGGATCAGCGCAAAGACGGGCAGGACGACATTGACGACCGAAGACATGGACTCTCATCTGCAAACTGGCGGCGCGGCACTAGGCCTGGACCAAAACGGCCGGCCACCATAGCAAATGCGGCGGATCGTCGCGCACAGAGTCGACCAGGCTGTGCCCGGCCGACCCGGACTTCAGCTCAATGAAGCGATGGCGAATAGCCGTTGGGTTCGGCTCGTGCGGCAGCGAACTCGGCTTCGACGCTGCCACGAACCTGCGCAGTGCCACCGGGAAAACCGCTGCGGTCGCTGTAGTCCCATTCGACTGCCGGAACCCGCTCGGCATCCAGTGCCTTGGCGCAGCTCAGGTCTAGCGCGGTAATACCGGCTACCGCACCGGCGGCGATGGCCGCATTGGCTGGCTCGTGGCCGTGCTCGATGCTCCAGCCGAGACCGGCCAGGTCCAGGGCATCGCCGCCGATACGGCCGTAGATCCAGGGCTTGGGATCATCCGCCAGCAGGATGCCGACCCCAGTGGCGATCTCGCGCAGCCCGCAGGCGCGGACCAGTCCGTCGCTGCCGGGCATGCCGATAAAGCGTGCGACCTGCCGCGGCGCCACCAGCTGGACGACGCCCAGACCGATGCTGAACCAGCCCAATCCACGCGCCAGCGTGCGCGCGGAATGATTGGGCCGGGTGACTTGACGTGGAATGCTCATAAAGACTCCTCGCTCGATAGCTTGGCTCGGCCAATCCCTACTTTAGGGATCGGCGACCGGTTCATGGCTTGAGGACCACCTTGATGCAGCCGTCATGCTTGTCGCGGAAGGTCTTGTACATCTCCGGACCCTGCTCGAGGCTGACGCTGTGGGTGATGACGAAGCTCGGATCGATCTCGCCTTCCTGGATCCGCCTGAGCAGGTCATCGGTCCAGCGGTTGACGTGGGTCTGGCCCATGCGGAAGGTCAGGCCCTTGTTCATCGCCGCGCCAAACGGGATCTTGTCGATCAGCCCGCCGTAGACGCCGGGAATCGAGATGATGCCGGCCGGGCGGCAGACGTAGATCATCTCGCGCAGCACGTGCGGCCGATCGCTCTCGAGCATCAGCGCCTGCTTGGCGCGGTCGTACATCGAATCGATCGAGCGGGCCGCGTGCGCCTCCATGCCCACCGAGTCGATGCACTTCTCCGGCCCCTTGCCACGGGTCAGTTCCTTGAGCCGCTCGAGTACGCTCTCTTCATCGAAGTTGATGGTGATGGCGCCGCCAGCGCGGGCCATCGACAGCCGCTCGGGCACGTTGTCGATGCAGATGACCTGCTCGGCGCCCATCATCACCGCGCTGCGGATGGCGAACTGGCCAACCGGCCCTGCGCCCCATATCGCCACCGTGTCGGTGGGCTGGATGTCGCATTGCGCCGCGGCCTGCCAGCCGGTGGGCAGAATGTCGCCGAGGAACAGCACCTGCTCATCGGTCAGGCCATTGGGAATCACCACCGGCCCGACATCGGCATAGGGCACGCGCACGTACTCGGCCTGGCCGCCGGCATAGCCGCCGGTGAGGTGGGTGTAGCCGTAAAGACCAGCCGTGGTGTGGCCGAACACCTTGTCGGCGATGTCCTTGTTGCGATTGGTGCGCTCGCACACCGAGAAGTTGCCGCGCCGGCACTGGTCGCACTCGCCGCAGACGATGGTGAAGGGCACCACCACGCGGTCGCCGACCTTGAGCTTCTTGTTCGCCGAGCCGACCTCCATCACCTCGCCCATGAACTCGTGGCCCATGATGTCGCCATGCTGCATGCCGGGCATGAAGCCGTCGTAGAGGTGTAGGTCGGAGCCGCAGATGGCGCAGGACGACACCTTGATGATGGCGTCGCGCGGGTCTTCGATGGAGGGATCGGGGACGTGGTTGTCGCAACGGATGTCGTGCTTGCCGTGCCAGCGGAGGGCTCTCATGGACAATCTCCTGGTCGGGTTTCGGAAACGCCGTCTCGGTGATTCTCCTTTGCTGCCTCGCTGTAGCTCCTCTGTGGCCGGTGCGGCGTGCTGTCAGGGATTTAGTAAGCAGCGCCGCAGCAGAGTTGCCCGTTTACCGACGGGCTGCACTAATGCCGATTGCGACCCAGCGAGGCGTAGCCGTCGCGATAGCTGGGAAACCTGGGTTTCCAGCCCAGCGCACGGGCGCGGGCATTGCTGCAGCGCTTGCTGCCGGCGCGGCGAGTCATGCTCTGCTCGGCCCAGTGGGTGATACCCAGCTGTTCGCGCAGCCAGTCGACGACTTCGTGCAGCGGCGCCGGATCGTCGTCGACCCCGAGGTAGCAGGATTCGAGCGCAACGCCGCTGGCGTCGGCCTGCAGCAGAAAGGCCAGCAGCGCGGCGGCATCGTCGCGATGAATGCGGTTGCTGTACTGCGGCGGATCACGCTCGACGCGCAAGCCGGCACGCACCTGGTTCTGCAGCCAGGGCCGCGTTGGGTCGTAGAGGCCACCCATGCGCACACAGGTGGCCGGTACGCCACAGCCCAGGGCGAGCTGTTCGGCCTCGAGCATCACCTTTCCGGTGAAGCCGCCGGGCTCGGTGGCCGAGGCCTCGTCGATCCATTCGCCGTCGCGCTGGGCGTACACGCCGGTGCTGGAGACGAACAGCACGCGTCGAGGCTGCTGACCATGCTGCTGCAGCCAGCCGAGTACATTGCGCAATCCTTCGACATAGGCCTGGCGGTAGCCAGCCTCATCATGCTCGGTGGCAGAGGCGGCATAGACCAGATAGTCCAGTCCGCCGTTGGGCCAGCTGCGCGGACAGGCCGCATCGGCAAGGTCACCCTTGATCGGCAGGATCGGCACCGGCAGCTCGGCGGCGTTGCGCCGCAGGCCATAGACGGTCCAGCCGGCACGACTCATTTGCAGGCCGAGACGACTGCCAAGGTCGCCGCAACCTGCGATCAATACGCTCAGGCGCTTGCCCATGTTCTGCTCCCTAAGTTGCACCCGCTACGCAGGCCGTATGTGCTGGAGTGTACCGACTTTCACACCACGGCCGACTGGTTGGTTCTGCGCTGCGCAAAAGGCTATGCTTGCAGGCACTTTGATGGATGCTGACTATGACTCTGACCGAACTGCGCTACATCGTCACGCTTGCCCAGGAACAGCACTTCGGCCGTGCCGCCGAACGCTGTCATGTCAGCCAGCCGACCCTCTCGGTCGGCGTGAAAAAGCTCGAGGACGAGCTCGGCGTACTGATCTTCGAACGCACCAAGAGCGCGGTGCGCCTGACCCCGGTCGGCGAAGGCATCGTGACCCAGGCGCAGAAGGTGCTGGAGCAGGCGCAGAGCATCCGCGAGCTGGCCCAGGTCGGCAAGAATCAGCTCGCCGCACCACTCAAGGTCGGCGCCATCTACACCGTCGGCCCTTACATGTTCCCGCACCTGATTCCGCAGCTGCATCGCGTGGCGCCGGACATGCCGCTGTACATCGAAGAGAACTTCACCCACATCCTGCGCGACAAGCTGCGCACCGGCGAGCTGGACGCGATCATCGTCGCGCTGCCGTTCCAGGAAGCCGACGTGCTGACCAAGCCACTCTACGACGAGCCCTTCTACGTGCTGATGCCGGCCGACCATCCGTGGACTGCCAAGGAAACCATCGACGCCGAGATGCTCAACGACAAGAGCCTGCTGCTGCTCGGCGAAGGCCACTGCTTCCGCGATCAGGTGCTCGAAGCCTGCCCGACCACCCGCAAGGGCGAAGCACCGAGCCACACCACGGTCGAATCCAGCTCGCTGGAAACCATCCGCCACATGGTCGCCTCGGGGCTGGGCGTATCGATCCTGCCGCTGTCGGCGGTGGAGAGCCACCACTACTCCCCCGGCGTGCTGGAAATCCGCCCGCTGACGCCGCCGGTACCGTTCCGTACCGTGGCGATCGCCTGGCGCGCCAGCTTCCCGCGGCCGAAGGCCATCGAAATCCTCGCCGACTCGATTCGCCTGTGCTCGGTAGGCAAACCGACGGCGGCGAAATCCTGAGGCCATGAGCGAACTGGCGACCGTTCCGGTCACCGCACTCAAGGGCGTCGGCGCCGCACTGGCCGAGAAGCTCGCTAGGGTCGGCCTGGAAACCCTGCAGGACGTGCTCTTCCACCTGCCGCTGCGCTACCAGGACCGCACCCGCGTGGTGCCGATTGGTGCACTGCGACCGGGGCAGGACGCGGTGATCGAAGGCGTCGTATCCGGCGCCGATATCGTCATGGGCCGCCGCCGCAGCCTGCTGGTGCGCCTGCAGGATGGCAGCGGCACCCTCAGCCTGCGCTTCTACCACTTCAGCCAGGCGCAGAAGGAAGCCATGAAGCGCGGCACCCAGCTGCGCTGCTACGGCGAGGCGCGTCCCGGGGCCTCGGGGCTGGAGATCTACCACCCGGAATACCGCGCGCTGACCGGCGAGCCGGCGCCGGTGGAACAGACCCTGACGCCGATCTACCCGACCACCGAAGGCCTGACCCAGCAGCGCCTGCGCAACCTCAGCGAGCAGGCGCTGGCGCGGCTCGGGCCGCACAGCCTGCCGGACTGGCTGCCCGCCGAGCTGGCGCGCGACTACCAGCTCGGTCCGCTGGATCAGGCGCTGCGCTATCTGCACCGGCCGCCGGCCGACGCCAATCTGGAAGAACTCGCCGAAGGCCGGCACTGGGCGCAGCATCGCCTGGCATTCGAGGAGTTGCTGACCCATCAGTTGTCGCTGCAGCGCCTGCGCGAGCGGGTACGCGCCCAGCAGGCGCCCGCGCTGCCGCCGGCGAAAACCCTGCCGCAGCAATTTCTCGCCAACCTCGGCTTTGCCCCAACCGGTGCGCAGCAGCGCGTCGGCGCCGAGATCGCCTATGACCTGGCCCAGGACGAGCCCATGCTGCGCCTGGTGCAGGGCGACGTGGGCGCCGGCAAGACGGTGGTCGCCGCCCTTGCGGCGCTGCAGGCGCTGGAAGCCGGCTACCAGGTCGCGCTGATGGCGCCGACCGAGATCCTCGCCGAGCAGCACTTTCTCAACTTCAGCAAGTGGCTCGAACCGCTCGGCATCGAGGTTGCCTGGCTCGCCGGCAAGCTCAAGGGCAAGGCGCGCGCCGCATCGCTGGAGCAGATCGCTGGCGGCTGCCCGATGGTGGTCGGCACCCACGCGCTGTTTCAGGACGAGGTGGTGTTCAAGCGCCTGGCGCTGGTGATCATCGACGAGCAGCACCGCTTCGGCGTGCAGCAGCGCCTGGCGCTGCGGCAGAAAGGCATCGACGGTCGACTCTGCCCGCATCAGCTGATCATGACTGCCACGCCGATCCCGCGCACCCTGGCGATGAGCGCCTACGCCGATCTCGATACCTCGATCCTCGACGAGCTGCCACCGGGACGCACCCCGGTGAACACCCTGGTGATCGCCGACAGCCGCCGCCTGGAAGTGATCGAGCGGGTACGCATCGCCTGCAACGAGGGGCGCCAGGCCTACTGGGTGTGCACGTTGATCGAGGAATCCGAGGAACTGACCTGCCAGGCCGCGGAAACCACGTTCGAGGACCTCTCCGCGGCGCTGGTCGGCTTGCGCGTCGGGCTGATCCACGGGCGCATGAAGCCGGTCGAGAAAGCCGCGGTGATGGAGCAGTTCAAGCGCGGCGAATTGCAGCTGCTGGTCGCCACCACCGTCATCGAGGTGGGCGTGGACGTGCCCAATGCCAGCCTGATGATCATCGAGAACCCGGAACGTCTGGGCCTGGCGCAGCTGCACCAGCTGCGCGGACGGGTCGGCCGTGGCAGCGCGGCAAGTCATTGCGTGCTGCTGTACCATCCGCCGCTGTCGCAACTGGGCCGCGAGCGGCTGGCGATCATGCGCGAGACCTGCGACGGCTTCCTGATTGCCGAAAAGGACCTGGAACTGCGCGGCCCCGGCGAGATGCTCGGCACCCGTCAGACCGGTCTCTTGCAATTCAAGGTCGCCGACCTGATGCGCGACGCCGAGCTGCTGCCGGCGGTGCGCGACGCCGCGCAGGAACTGCTGGCGCGCTGGCCGCAACATGTCAGCCCGCTGCTCGAACGCTGGCTGCGTCATGGCCAGGAATACGGCCAGGTCTGACAACCATCCGTCGCCGCAACGCCCGCGCCCGGCGGCTTCGCTATACTCGGCAGGTCACCACAACAGGTCCGCTCATGAATACTGCTGTCGACACCGAAAGCTGCTCCGAACTGCCCCTGCTGATCACCAAGCTGTTGAAAGACCTCGGTGTGAGTTACCAGATTCAGCGCGATCGCCCCAATTTCCCGGCCGCACAACGGGTCCAGGCGGTGCTGCTGGACGACAGCATCGGCGCCATGCTGGTGCTCTTCCCGCAGGATCATCTGCTCGACCTGGCGCGATTGGCCGAACTCACCGGTCGCGAACTGGCTGCAGTGAAACCAGAACGACTGGCGCGCATGCTCGCCAAGCACGAGCTGACTCGACTGCCCGGCCTGCCGCCATTGACCAGTTCGCCCTGCCTGTACGAAGAGCAGCTGCTGCAGCAACCGCGCCTGCTGGTGGAATCCGGCCAGCCGGGGCTGTTGGTGGAAGTCGCCGGTGGCGAGTTCAAGCGCATGCTGAGCAAAGCCACGGCAGGCAGCTTCGCCGTGCCGCTGAACAATATCCGGCCCAATCTGAACCGCCCGAACGATGACCGTGCGGAAATTACCCAGGCGGTGCAGAGCTTCACCGCGCGGCGCATACAGAAGCGCCTGGAAGAAACCATCGAAATCCCGCCGCTGCCGCACACAGCGCAGAAGATCATCAAGCTGCGGGTCAACCCCGAAGCCACGGTCGACGACATCACCGGTGTGGTGGAAACCGATCCCGCCCTGGCCGCACAGGTGATCAGCTGGGCAGCTTCGCCGTACTACGCGGCGCCCGGGCGTATCCGCTCGGTAGAGGACGCCATCGTCCGCGTGCTGGGCTTCGATCTGGTGATCAACCTCGCCCTCGGTCTGGCACTGGGCAAAACCATCAGCCTGCCAAACGACAAACCACAGGACGCCACGCCCTACTGGCAGCAGGCGATCTATACCGCGGCGGTGATCGAGGGGCTGACCCGCGCGATTCCCCGTGAACAGCGCCCGGAGCCCGGCCTGAGCTACCTCGCCGGCCTGCTGCACAACTTCGGCTATCTGGTGCTGGCGCACGTCTTTCCGCCGCATTTCTCGCTGATCTGTCGGCATCTGGAAGCCAACCCGCACCTGTCGCACAGCCATGTCGAGCAGCATCTGCTGGGCATCACCCGTGAGCAGATCGGTGCCTGGCTGATGCGTCTTTGGGGCATGCCCGAGGAACTGGCCGCCGCCCTGCGCTTCCAGAACGACCCGAGCTACGACGGCGAGGATGCGGCCTATCCAAACCTGGTCTGCCTGGCGGTGCGCATGCTGCGCAACCGCGGTATCGGCAGCGGGCCGGATGCCGAAGTACCGCAGGAACTGTTCGATCGCCTGGGTATTACCCGCGAAAAAGCCAACGATGCCGTGGCCAAGGTGCTTGCCGCCGAAGCTGCGCTACGTGCGCTGGCGATGCAGTTCAATACGCCACACTGACGACCGATGCCGTCGGGTCTGCGCCAAAGGCTGCAGGCCCGACGAAAGCTCCGGATTCAGGCACCCTCAAGTGCTGGCGCGAAAGCTCACCCGCGCATTCACCAACCCTTCTCCGGCGCGTTCCAGGCTGACTTCGGTAACGCTCACGCCCTGGCCCTGCAGCGCGTCGAACCAGCGCAGCAGCAGCGCATAAGAGGCACCTGGAAGGCTCACCTGCAGGCTACCGTCGCTGCCGTTGTCGAAACTCTCGATCGACAGATTGCCCTGCTGCGCGCTTTCGGTGATCACGCCCTGCAGCTGCTCCGGCGCCAATTCGACCTGATTGCTGCGCTCCATCTGCCGCGCCAGTTCGGTGTTCTGCTCCATGTAAGCGTGCAGCTCGCGCTGCGCCTGGTAGTACTCGCGAGCGTCGGCGGCCTGGCGCTGGGCCGGCAGCCACAGCCAGAGGTAGAACAGCACCGCGAGCAGAAAGGCGCCAAGCAGGCTCAGCGAGGTGCGCTCGCGTGGGGCCAGCCGTTGCCAGCGCTGCCACAGTGGTGAATCGGCGAGGCGCACGGCCAGTTGTTGCTTGAGATTCATCATCAGCCTCCGATCACCACGCGCGCACTGACGCCGTCGCCTTCACGACTGGCCGAGCCCAGCTGCACGCTCTGCCCCGCTTCACCCAGACGCCGGCGCAGGGTTTCCAGCGTGGCAAAGTCCATCGCCTGTACCTGCAGCGCCAGATCACCGCGATCCTGGTTGTAGTCGAGCTGGCCGATGGTCACCGGAATGCCATCTTCCAGCGCTGCGGCAGCATGGTCGAGCAGACGCAGGAAGCCCGCCTGACCACCGCTGCCACGGGCGAGGTGATCGTCGAACTGCGCGCGCATGTTGACGATGCGAATGTCCTCGGGGAACAGCTCGCGGTACAGCGCCAGGCTGGCGTCGGCATAGGCATCGCCCTGACGCTGGAAATACCAGGCCTGGCTCAGGTTGAAACCCAGCTGCACCAGCAGAATCAGCCCGGCGACCGCAAACAGTGGTTTCCAGTAACCGAGGCCGGTGTTGCCGACCTCCACGGCGAAGTCGCCCTGGGCAAGGTTGATCGCCGCCGCGCGCTGGCTGACTAGAAAGGCGTAGGGGTCCTCCACCTGTCGATAACCCTCCACCACTGCCGGCGCTTCGGCCGCATCGCCCTGCGCATGCCAGGGCACCGGGCAAAAGGCGGAGAGCTGTGGCCAGTCTTCGCTGGCGAAGGCCATTCGCGTTTCACCGATGCCACCAAGCAGGCCACGCTCGCCGACGAACAGTAGCTGCGTGTCCTCGCGCGGCAGCAGGTCGGCATCGACATGGATCGCCACGATCAGCAGACCCAGCTCACGAAGCTGCTCCAGCCAGCCGGCCAGCAGCTGGCGACGGATCGCCACGACGCGCTGGCGGCCATCGGGCAGCGTTTCGCCCAACGCCAGGTGCAGATCATCGACGTTTTCGGCGAGCAGCTCCTCGGCGGCGTAGGCCAGCGCCTGCTGCATCCAGCGCGCCTTGCGGGTCGGCAAGCTGATCGCGAAGAAGCTGCAGACTTCGGCCGGCAGAATCAGGCTGATCGCGCCGCTGCCACCGCCGCAGTCGGCCAGGGGCTGCCAGCGGCCAGGGCCGTCCTTGGGCAGCCAATAGACACGCGTAGCGCCATCGAGCCTGGCAGGGCTGTCGGCAGGCAGAAAAAGGCAATCCATGATCTAGCGTTCTCCATCGGATGAGCGGGCTAACCGGGCAGGCTGGCCAAGATTTCGCGCGAGCACGCGCACGCTGCCGTCCTGCTCGCGTTGCAACAGGCTGACCAGCGCCAGCCGGCGATCGCCCAGGCGCACTTCGCTGGTGGCCTGGAAGAATTGACTGCCAACCGCCAGCGCAGTGCCCTGCAGCGTAGTGCCGGCCATGGCCGGCTGCGCGAGGAAGGCCGCGCTGTTGCGAAACGGTGCGACGCGGCGCAGCTCCACCAGCGACTCGGCCGCACCGAGGCTGAGGTTGTCGCTCAGGCTGGAGAGCACCATCGCGCTGGCCGTGTTCACGTTCAGCGGCACGTTGGGCGGCAATGCGGCGACATAGGGCGCCAGCCGCTGGAAATCCTCTTCGCGCATGTCCAGCAGCAGGCGCAGCTCGGACAAATCATGCAGCCGACGCCCGGCATTGCGGTACGGCGGGTCCAGCGCGAGATAGGCGTTGTCTTCGGCGCCGAATTCGCCACTCGGCTGCTGGTCGGGATCGAGCCAGTCGACCAAGCGCTCGGCGTAGGGCGCGCTGATCTGCAGGCGCAGCAAGAGGCGGCGAAACTGCTCGACCGCTGCAGTATTGGGCTGCTGGTCGCGGAGCAGGTCGTTGAGATTGAAGCGCCCGGCCAGATCCTCGATACGCACCAGGATTTCGCCCTGATCGATCTCGAACGCCGGCAGCGGCTGCGCCCAGGGTTCGAGCAGATGATCGACCGCCGCGGCCTCACCACTGGCGCCCGGCTCGCCAGTCGCGCCGGTCCGCAGATCGCGAGCGAGGATGGCCTGCGCCAGCGCCTCGCCGCCCAGCGCGTAATGCCAGGCCTGGCGCGCCTGAAGCTGGTTGCTGCTGGCACGGATGCTGAGCTGCTGACGCGCGACCATCGCCGCGCTGACCACGGTGACGATGGCCACCACCAGCAGCACGGTAATCAGGGCCACGCCGCGCTGACGCTTCATTGCGGCAGCTCCCCTTCGAACGGCTCGGGCACGCCTTCGGCGCCGGGCAATGCCTGCTGCGTCGTCTGCTCGGCGGCATCCGGCAGCCGCAGCACGCGCGTAACTCGGCCGTAGCGGGCATGTTCGATGCTCAGTTCCAGCCCGACCGGCAAGCGCTCGGCAGCGTCTTCCGGGCTGCCGCGACCGAAATCGAATGGCGGCCATTCCTCGTGCCACACGGCTTCCTCGTCCAGATAGCGCAACTGCAGGCCCTGCACGTTCTCCAGCACCCGCTGCACCCGCGGCTCGCTGTCGAGATCGCGGTCGAGCACCACCCAGTAGACACGTTCGAGATTCTGCCCGGCCAGCCGCCAGCGCACCCGCTGCAGATTGGCGCGGCGCAGTCCGGTGGGGTTGCGCCAGCCGGCACGGGTCAATTCCAGCACCGGCGCGCCGTCGTCGCCGCCGAGCTGGCCGATAAAGGCATTGCGCTCGTCGCCGAAGCCGTCGCGAATCGGCCGTCCGACTACCTGTTGCAGGTCGCGCTCGAAGGCCCACACCGCACGGCTGAGCTCCCGCAGTTGCAGCTCCTGCGCGCGCACGGCCTCGTCGCTTTGCAACACCGCTTCGAGCATGCGGTAGGTACCCAGGCCAAGCAGCGCGAACAGGGCGATGGCAATCAGCAGCTCGAGCAGGGTAAAACCGGCGCTGGTGCGCGCGTGGGCGTTCATTGGCGCGCCACTCCCGGGCCAACCGCAATGAAGCCGGTGAGGCTGGTCACCGCACGCTCTGATAAGGGGCCGCTGCGCGCGCGCGGCGTCTGCAGCGCGACCCAGACGGTGACGCGCAGCAGGCCAGGGTCGGCGCTGGCCTCGATTTCGCTGAGCGTTTGCCACTTGCGGCTGCCGTAATCCAGCTCCTGGGTTTCGCGGCCGATGGCAGGCGGCGTCTGCTGCAATTGCAGTTCGCTGATGCGGTTGTCGGCGATCCAGCCCGCCAGGGTCAGTTCTTCCAAACGCCCTGCGTTAGTCAGACTTCGTCCGGCAGCGGTAAGCACCACCGCCGACACGCTGGCGAAGATGGCCAATGCCACTAGCACTTCGAGCAGGGTGAAGCCACGGCCGACCCTGGCCAAGTGTCTGCTCATCGCTTGTCCTCGATGACTTGCGCCTCAGGCAGACGAAAACCGTCGCTGGCGATAAGCCAGGCACCGCCGCGCGGCTTGCGTTCGGACAACCGCAGGCTGAACGGCGATAGCTCGCCGCTGGAAAGGATCAATAGTTGCGGTTCCAGTCGCGGTGCCCGCCGTGCCGTGCGCTCATCATCGCGGGACAGCCCGGCGCGGTCGTCTTCGCGCTGGGTCGGGGCCAGTAGTTCCAGCGGCGTGCCGTCCAGTTCCAGATCCAGGCGCATCCACTCCGGCACCTTGTGCACCTTGCGTCGCTCGACTTCCAGCCAGCGTGTGGCCGCCTCGTCGTAGCGCAGTACGCGATAGCCCTCGCTGTTGACCAGCAGGCCGTATTCGCGACTGTCGAGCACTGCCTCATCGCTGAGCACGCCGATCAGCGCCGCCAGGCGCCGCGCCTCGTCACGCAGCTCGCGCGAGGTGCTCGAACCGCCGACGCTGAGCACCGCCACGCTGACCAGAATGCCCAGCAGGACGATGACCACCAGCAGCTCGATCAGCGTGAAAGCGCGGGCGCGCTGCCACATCGATTACAGGTCCCAGTTACCGATATCGGCGTTGAGGTCGCTGCCGCCGGGCTTGCCGTCGGCGCCGAAGGAGTACAGGTCGAACTGGCCCTGGGTACCTGGCGACAGGTATTGGTAGTCGTTACCCCATGGGTCCTTGGGCAGGCGCTTGAGGTAGCCGTCGCGGTTCCAGTTCTTCGGTTGCGGATTGCCGGAAGGCTTTTTCACCAGCGCATCCAGGCCCTGCTGGGTGCTGGGGTAGGTGAAGTTGTCCAGCTTGTACATATCCAGCGCGGCGCCGATGGCCTTGATGTCGCCTTTGGCCACGGTGACCTTGGCCTGATCCGGCCGGCTCATCACCTGCGGCACCACCAGCGCGGCAAGGATGCCGAGGATGACCACCACCACCATGATTTCGATGAGGGTGAAGCCCCCTTGCGTGCGTCGTTGCAACTTCATTGTCATTACCCCACCAGTTGGTTGAGAGAGAGGATCGGCATCAGGATCGCCAGCACGATGACCAGCACCACAGCCCCCATGAACACCAGCATGAACGGTTCGAACAGACCGACCAGCAAAGACACCTGGGCAGCGAGGTCGTTCTCCTGATTGCGTGCGGTTCGCGCCAGCATCTGATCCAGTTCACCGGATTTCTCGCCGCTGGCGATCATGTGCAGCATCATCGGCGGAAATTCGCCGGTGGCGTCGAGTGCGCGGGTCAGGCTGCTGCCCTCGCGCACCTTCTGCGCGGCCTCGACCACCCGTTCGCGGATGCGCAGGTTAGCGATCACCGCAGCAGCGATGGACAACGCCTCCACCAGCGGCACGCCGCTCTTGGTCAGGATCGCCAGGGTCGAGGCGAAGCGCGCGGTGTTGGTCGCCCGGCTCAGCCGACCGATCAGCGGTATCCGCAGGATGAACGCGTGCCAACGCAGGCGCAGCGCCGGATCGCGCAATGCCGCACGCATGGCCAGCACGCCGGCGATGATGCCGAGCACGATCAGCCAGCCCCAGTTCTTCACCACGTCACTGGTGGCGATCAAACCGCGGGTCAGCGCCGGCAGCTCCTGGCCGGTGTTGACGAAGACCTTGACCACGTCCGGCACCACGTAGCCCAGCAGCAGCACGACGATGGCCAGCGAGGCGACCATCAGGATCACCGGATAGAGCAGCGCCAGCTGAATTTTCTGCCGCGACTGCTGACGCTGGTCGGTGTAGTCGGCCAGCTGGTCGAGCACCAGCCCAAGATGGCCGGCATGCTCACCGGCCGCCACCGTAGCGCGGTAGAGCTCGGGAAATGCCGATGGATATTCGCGCAGCGCGGCGGCCAGGCTGTGGCCTTCCATCACCCGCGCGCGCACCGCCAGCAGCATCGATTTGATCTTCGCCGAGGTGGACTGTGCCGCTGCCGCGCGCAGGGCTTCCTCGATCGGCAGCGCGGCCTGCACCAGCGTCGCCAGCTGGCGGGTGACCAAGGCCAGATCGCGCGCCGACAGGCCACGACCGAAGCTGAAACCGCCGCGGCTGACGTCTTCCTTGGACTTGGCCTGCTTCACCTCCAGCGGTGCCCACTGCTTCTCGCGCAGCAGCTGGCGCGCCTGACGCGGGCTGTCGGCCTCGATCAGACCTTTCTGCTCACGGCCGCGGGGGTCGAGGGCAAGGTATTCGAAGGCAGCCATCAGGCGGTCTCCAACACAGGCGATTCGCGGTCACGGCCGCTTCCACCTGGGCTGCTTGGGTGCATGGAAGTGGCCCTGGCCGCGAATGGCGCCATGACACACCACCTGCCGCACCGCAGATGCCTCACCAGGCGAGCCTGAAACAACCTCATCCCCTCACTCCTCACGCGTCACCCGCAGCACTTCCTCGATGGTGGTCACGCCTTCGCGCACCTTGCGCAGGCCGTCGTCGCGGATGCTCGGCCCCAGCACCCGCGCGTGGCGCAGCATGTCCTGCTCGCTGGCGCGGGTGTGTACCATGGTGCGCAGGGCATCGTCGAACAGCACCAGTTCGTAAATGCCGGTACGCCCGCGGTACCCGAGCCCGCGACACTGCTCGCAGCCTTCGTCGTGATACAGCGTGGGTGCGTTGTCCGGACTCACACCGAGCAGCGCGCACTCGGCGGCATCGGCGACGTAGGCACGTTTGCAGTCATTGCACAGCACCCGCACGAGGCGCTGGGCCAGCACACCGAGCAGCGAGGAGGAAATCAGGAACGGCTCGACACCCATGTCCACCAGGCGCGTGACGGCGCCGATGGCGCTGTTGGTGTGCAGCGTGGAGAGCACCAAGTGGCCGGTCAACGAGGCCTGCACGGCCATGTCGGCGGTTTCCTGATCGCGGATCTCGCCGACCATCACCACGTCGGGGTCCTGGCGCAGGATGGCGCGCAGGCCGCGGGC